>DATKNZ010000263.1:0-2850 GCA_035541055.1 Candidatus Acidiferrum sp.
TTCAACCGCACCGAGACGGCCAAGGCCCTGGGCATCAGCCGCCGCGCGCTGATCTACAAGCTGCAAAGGTTCCGGCAGGAAGGGTATGACGTGGATGCGGCGTAGGATGCCCGCAAGGCTGCGACGAGGATGGAGGATAGAAGATGGAGGATGGACGGCTCTTCCCGATCTGGAATGCCATCCCGGTAAACCTTCCCAAGTGGCGCAGATGCTCTGCTCCGCGCCACTCGGCTGCATTGGCTATCGGCTATTGGCCATTGGCTATTCTCGTCCCTCTATCACGGCTCGGGGCTCTGCCATGCCGGCTTCTCTGTAGTGGCCAGGGTGCGTTCGGTGATCGCCACCCGAGCCCTGCGTTGCTGACCAAAGCAGGGCACCTTCGGGCTTCGGGCTTCGCCCTTCGGGTTTCGGCCTTCGGATTTCGGCCTTCGGATTTGCTTAGCCGCCTGCCACGATCCGTCCGCTTTCCTTTGCCAGCCTCGCGAACATCTCCGCCTGCGCCAGCAGCACCGGGTCTTCGTCCAGCTCCTTGACCGTCTGCGGCAGGCGGTGCGTCCAGTTGTGCGGCGACACCGAGCCGGGCGTGTTGAAGCGCTCCTTCATGCCGAACACGTCGGTGATCTGGAACACCACCAGCCAGGACGGCGCCTGCATCACCGTGCGCGTGAAGGCCTCGTGCAGCTCGTCGGTGAACTCGCGCGCGGGCTCACGGCCCTTTAGGCCGGCGAACTCCATCATGCGCTGCAGCTCGCGGCGGTTGTTCTCGGGGTCCTTGCCCGTATCAATGTTTTGCCAGTTCTCGGCCCAAGCGGCGGCCAGGGGCGGGTGGTCGTGCGTCGTGGGCTGCGCCAGCGACAGGCGCGGGTACTTGCTCGTGCTCCAGTATGAGCCATCGGCTTCGCGGAACAGCGTGGGGATGCGGAAGCCGGGGATGCTCAGCTTCACCAGCGTGGGCGGCACGTATTCGGGCACGACGCCCAGGTCTTCGGCCACGATGGTAGTGTCGCCCGAGGCCTCCTGCACCATGCGCAGGAGTTCCTCACCTTGCGCCTGGTTGGCGGCCTTATGCTCGGCGGTGTCGTCCGGCCATTGCTTGAAGCCGGGCAGGCGTCCGCCGGCTTTGGCCGCGGCCTCGGCCTCGGTCAGGGGCAGGAACTCGGCATTGCGGTCCGGCGTCCACGGGAACGAGTAGATGCGGAAGAAGCCCAGGGCATGGTCAATGCGGTAGAGGTGGAAAAGCTTCTCGATGTTGCCGATGCGGGTGCGCCACCACTCGAAGCCGTGCCGGCGCATGACGTCCCAACGGTAATTGGGGATGCCCCAGTTCTGGCCCCACTTCTCGGTGAAAGCGTCCACCTTGAACACCTTCTCGGGTGGCGCGCCGCCGCTCCAGTCCAGGTCAAAGACATTGCGGTTGGCCCAGACATCCGCGCTGAAGCGGCCCACGCCGAACGGGATGTCGCCCATGAGATAGACCTGTTTCGAGGCGCCGTAGGCCTTGACCTCCTGCCATTGGGTGAAGGCGATCCACTGCACGTACATGAAGAAGAGCTGCTTGCGCTCCAGCTCGTTACGGCGCTTCACGGGCAACGAGAGAACCCACACGCGGGCTGTCTGGGGGTTGCGGTGCTCGGCGGCCCAGCGGTCCCACGTGGGCATGTTGTTATTCTCCTCCATGAGCACCCGGAATAGCGAGTAGCCGGCCACCCAGTCCGCATTGTCCATCATGAACGCGCGGAACTGCGCCGCCCGCTCGGTGTCCTTATGGAAATGCCGGGCGAGGAAGCTGTCGAAGGCCGCCTCCAGCAGCTTGCGCTTGAGCGGCCGCACGGCGGCGTAGTTTACCGGGCCGCTGCGCACGCTGGCCAAGACTTCCGGCGTCGCCAGCCTCTTGAACTGCGTCGCCGTCAGGTCCGGCAGGTGCTTCGGCGAAACGGCGATGGTGGTCGGCTCGATGGCCAGCGAGCTGAGAGCGTTGTAGGGGCTGTTGTCGTCGCTGATCTCGTTGATCGGCAGCATCTGCAGCACGTTGAGCCGGTGCCGGTTGCACCAGTCTATCATCTGGCGCATGCCGTCGGTGTCGCCGATGCCCAGGTCGTCCTCGGTGCGGACGGCAAACACGGGCTCCAGGATGCCCGCCAGCGATTGGGTGGGACTCAGCTTCATATCGGTGTCACGATCTTCATCGGGGCCGCAAGGTAAGTTGAACCGCGTAGCGCGCCAAGCAGAGAAGATGGGGACGTTGTCCTTGGGCTGCGCGAACTTCGAGGCGATACCGCAGTTCGGCAAAGTGTGCCATTTTGGCGCTGCACGTGGTTCCCGGGCGGCGTGACACCGGGCTGAGCTTCTAACCTTCGGCCGGACAGGTACTTGCGGCGACCGTACGCCAGGCGTGGGCCCTGCGTACCCCCAGCGAATGGCCGGTGTGTCTCCCATGAGGATCGATCCCCATGGGAGACACGCCGGGCAATGGCCGGGAGCGGGCCCCCAACGGGAAGCCAAGCAGCGGACGTATTCGCGGGGGCTTGACACCCTCCCGTCCGCTTTACACAGTCAGCCGCAGCGAAAGGCCATTCCTGACATGAATCTTCAGCAAATACGAGCCTGGTGGCGGCGTCCGGCGCGGGTAAAAGGCGCTCTCCTGATTGTGCTCGGCGCCGCCAGTCCCCTCCACGGGCAGCCCACGAATTCCTTCCCGCTTTGGCCCGGCGGCGCGCCCGGCGCGCTGGGAGAGCAGGACAAGGACATCCCCACCCTGACCCCGTATTTGCCGGCCCCGGATAAGGCTAGCGGCGCGGCCATCGTCATTTGCCCCGGGGGCGGCTACGGCGGGCTCGCCGAGCATGAAGG
>DATKNZ010000264.1:0-11334 GCA_035541055.1 Candidatus Acidiferrum sp.
CTCGGCTCTGGAGCGCCGGTTCGTCTGGTTTTGGAGCAGCATGCTTTTGCTCTGCATGCTCATCGGCTTTGGCCGGTTCGCGCCCTTCTACCAGCTCTTTTATGCGCTGCCGTTTGCCTCGACCATGCGCAGCCCCAGCAAGTTCTTCCACGTAGTCGAGTGGACGCTGGTCATCCTGTGCGCCTATGGCGTGCACGGCCTGTGCCGCAGCGGGTTGGAAGCGCCGGCACCCGTCCTGCGCGGGCTCTCGGCACGCCTCAAGGCCTGGTGGTCCCAGGCAGCGCCCTTTGACAGGAATTGGGTGCGCGGCTCAGCCATTGCCCTGGGGCTCAGCCTGGCCGGCTGGTGGATTTATGCCGACTCGCGCGACCGCCTGGTGGCCTACCTGCAAGCGGTGGATTTCGACAAAGCGACAGCGGGTGCCATTGCCGGCTTCAGCATTCACCAGGTCGGCTGGTTCCTCCTGCTTCTGACGCTGGGGCTGGCCTGCATCGCCTTGATCATGAGCGGCTGCTTCAACGGGCGGCGGCCGTGGGCGGGCGCTCTCCTGCTCGGGCTGCTGGTCGCGATTGACCTTGCCCGGGCCAACGTTTCATGGGTCGTCACCTGGGATTGGGAGCGCAAATACGCTTCGAACCAGGTGATCGACTTCCTCAAGGAGAAACCCTACGAGCACCGTGTAGCAGCCCTCCCTGTTCACGCCCCGCCGGAGTTCGCGCTGTTTGGCGGACCACGGAGCGGACTCTATTATCGCGAATGGCTGCAGCAAGTCTTCCCGTATTACAACGTCCAGTCGCTGGACGAGATCATGAATCCCCGGCCGCGCCTGGATGAGATGGCTTACCGGTCGGCGCTCGCCGGTGATGGCACGACCAATACCCTGCATCGGATCGCCCGGGATTGGGAGCTGACCAATACGCGCTACTTGCTGGGTCCGGCGTTCCCGGTGGACGTGCTCAATCGGCAACTGGACCCAGCGCGACGACGCTTCCGCATCGCGGCGACTTTCGACCTCCAGTTAAAGCCCGGCATAAGCAACCTGACAACCTATGAGGACCTTACCGCCGTCATCGTGACCAACGGGCCGTATGCCTTATTTGAGTTCACCGGCGCCTTGCCGCGGGCCACGCTCTACGCCAACTGGCAGGTCAGCACCAACGACCAGGCTACCCTCACGACACTGGCCAGCGCCGGCTTTCGGCCCGATCAGAAGGTGCTGGTTGCGGACGCCCTCCCGGCGTCCTACCCGTCGAGCGCGGCCCAGCCAGGGACTGTCGCTTTCGTCAGCTACGCGCCTAAGGATGTTGTGCTGCGGGCCGATGCCGCTGCGCCTGCCGTGCTGCTGCTCAACGACCGCTTCGACCCGAATTGGAAGGTTTGGGTGGACGGCAAGCCTGAGAAGCTCCTGCGCTGCAATCACCTGATGCGCGGCGTATATCTGACGGCTGGCGCACACAAGGTCGAGTTCCGGTTCGCCCCGCCGATTGGCACGCTATACGTCAGCCTTGCCGCCGTGGGCGTCGCCTTGCTGCTCGTCGGCTATCTCGCATTCAGCCGTAACGAGCCGAGGTCTCCTCACGGGGGCTCTGCCCCCAGCCTCGACGGCTCCCTGAGCATGACGGGCCCGGGATCTCCCCAGCGGACTTTTAAGCCAAGGCGGCCAACCAGACTGGCAGCCAACTGAAGCGGCGGAACCGCGCGCGTGTGCTGGCCCAAGGCCTCGCCCCACTGCCAGACTTCCCCGTCGGCCATCAACGCGGTGCCAGTTTTGTGACGGCCGCCGCAAAAGGCCGCGAGGTTCCCGGGCAACTGAATGCGCCGGAGCTGGGCCGGGGGATCGTTCGGCGCAGGCAATGGACGCCCCGACGACCCGGCAAGGAGCTTCGGGTCGCCGAAGAGAGCGCTGATGATCCGCAAGGGTTGGTCGGGTGCGCCGAGGGTCACGGTGGAGTTCTCTCTGAATGTGCGGACCTGGCTGGTGCTGCCGATTTGGCAGGTGACCTGAAGGCTTTTCACCACGCCAAACGCCGGATCGCCGCCGAGGGTGGAGCCATCCGCCACGAAGGCCAGTTGGTTATTTGTAACCAGTCCGCTCACGATGCCCGTCACGGAGGCCACGCCCCGGTCGCCGGAAGCATCCATGACCCAGATGGAACCATCGCGCTTCATGAAGACCGGGCAGGATTGGGCGAAGGAAGCGCAGGCACGCCAATCGCTCTCAGTGCCTACCCGCGCGGGCCAGGAGTCCGCGTCCGGGGCGGCACCCGTATAGATATGGGCCAGGCGGCCCCAGGCCCAGAGCGTGCCGTCGGACTTGATGGCGAACACCATCCAGTCGCCCATGCCGACGCTGACCCAGTTGGTGTCGGGCGAGATGCGGGTGGGGACCGGGATGCTGGAGCCTTTCGTCGAGCGGGTGTAATCCCATCCCCAGTACCAGAGGCTGCCGTCCGCTTGCTGGCCGACGGTCTCAATGAGGTTGGCCCAGATGCGGGTCCAGTTTGTGGAAGCGCCGATGCGCAGCGGCGTAAGGCTGTTGCTTCTGGTGCCGTTGCCGAATTGGCCGGCCCAGTTATTGCCCCACGCCCAGAGCGAGCCATCGCGTTTGAGGGCCAGGCTGTGAATGCCGGATGTGGCCACCTGTTTCCAGTCATTGCCGGGGATCGAGCGCACTGGGCTCGCCTGCTCCTTGACCTTGGTGCCGTCGCCTAGTTGGCCGGAGAGATTCTCGCCCCAGGCCCAGACCGTGCCGTCCGATTTGAGCGCGAGGGTGACGGAGCCGCCGACCGCGACGTTCACCCAGTTGGTGTCGGCCCCGATACGGCGCAGGCAGGCCTGCGTGCGCACGGTGCTGCCCAGGCCCAGCACCTGCCAGCCGAAGCCGTTCTCGCCCCAGGTCCACAGGCTGCCGTCGGCGGCCAGGATGACTCCGTGGTTATCGCCGATGGCCACCGCCGGCGTGCCGGGTCCGAGCGGCTGACGCCAACGGGTTGGGCCGGAGTGGCCGGACCGTGCGTCCGACCAGAGGATCAGGACCACGACGGCAACGACCGCGAGGAACAACACCACCGACCATTTCAGGCGTCTGTTCATGGCTCGTTCACTTGCCTATTGAACAAGCCAATCGTGTGAAAGTTGGCCCGCATCCTTCAATGCTCAAATCAGAGGGGGGTGGTAGGGACGCGTTCCGCCGCGTCCCCATCTTTCCGAGACAGCGGGGACGCGGTGAAACGCCTCCCTGCCTCGGCGCTGTAGCGCCGGCGTGATTCTGCCCGGCTGGTTTGGTCAAACTGGGGCATGAGACGATGGCTGGAAAGGCTGCGGCGAAAGCGGCTGGTGCTATTGGGCGCGGGCGTGGGCCTGGCGCTGGCCGCCTGGCTGCTTTCGAGCCTGCTCACCCCGCTTCCGGACCCGTGGCTGGAAGCGCTCCATAAACGGGGCTATCCCGCGTCCGCCGCCGAGTTGGACGCGTGGTATGTGGCGGTGCCCCCGGCCGAGAACGTGGCCCTGTTCTACACGAACGCCTTCAGCTCTCTGAGCAATTCCTCCGGGCCGATCACGAACCTCATGATCAAGAGCTGGCTGCCGCCCATCGGCCAGGGCCTGTCCGCCGAGGACCGCAATGAACTGCAGGCGGTGTTGGCCGACAAGGCGCACGCGTTGCGCTTGCTGCACTCGGCCCCCTCCTCGGGCCGCAGCCGCTACCCGATCAACCTCCAGGACGGGCCGGCGACGCTTGTGCCCCATTTATACAAGATCAAGCAGGGCGTTTCCCTGCTGAGCGCCGAGGGATTGTTGCACGCGACGGATGGCAATGCGGAGGGGGCCACCCGGGCATTCCTGGCTGCGGGCCGATTGGCCGACTCGGTGAGCGAGGAGCCGCTGATCATTTCGCAGCTCGTGCGGTATGCGGCCTGGGCCATCCTGTTGCCACGCCTGGAGCGCGCCTTAAGCCTGACGCCGTTCACCGACGATCAACTGGCCTCGCTGCAGATGCTCATCGCCGAGGCGGAGCGGCCCCGGGCCGCCGCCCGAGGCTGGGCGGGCGATCAGGCCATACACCTGTCTCTGTATACCGATCGCAAGATGCTGCGGGAGGCTCTAAGGACAACAGGGAGTTCGCGGAGCAAGGCCGGCAATTGGCTGGTGCTGGCGGGCGTCGGCCTCTTTCGGGCAAGCGGCTTCATGGAAAAGGACCGGGCCTACTTCTGCGAGCAGATGGGCCGGGGGCAGGCAGCTTTCGAACTGCCTTACCCCGCCCGGTTTGCCGCATGCGAACAGTTGGCGAACCTTACGAATGTGCCGAACCGGCTGTTCTTCTTTTCCAAGGTCCTGCTGCCGGCGGTGGGAAACTACCATCTCCGCGACGCCGATCACGTGGCCCTGGTGCGCGTGGCGGTGACGGCGCTGGCCATCGAGCGATTCCGCCTGGCGCACACCAACGCCCTGCCCGACAGCCTGGAGCAGTTGAGCCCGTCCTGCTGCCGGGCGGTTCCGAGCGATCCTTACAACGGCAAGCCCTTGCGGTATAAGATCCACGGCGCCAGCTATGCCGTGTATAGCGTGGGCAGCGACGGCCAGGACGACGGCGGCGTCACCTGGGCCACGACTTACGCGAAGATCCCTCAGGACATTGCGTTCGTGGTGAAGCACTAGAAGTCACAGTTCGGCGCTCAGGGCGAGCACACGCGGTAGAAACGGCGCGGGTTGGTGGCTGCTTGCGAGTCGGTGAACTGGAAATGGCCGGGCGAGACCTCCGTGGCGCTGCCCAGCATCGTCCAGGTGCACCCGGCCAGCGCCGGGTTGGTCGCCGCCAGGACGGTGAAGCCCAATCCAGGCGTGTTGGTAAAGGTGAACTGGCAGGCGCCGCCCGGCGGCTTGACAGGCTTGGATAAACAGATCGGCGGCAGGGCTGCCGCATCCAGGCGCAGCAAGCTGGAGGCGCTGGGGATGGCATTAACGAATACGGTCGCCATCGCCCAGCCCGGCGCCAACCCGCTGACAGGGGCGGAGGTGAAGGAGTTGGTCTGCCAGTTGGTGCAGGGCAGGAACACGCTCTGTTCGTTGTCCAGCCGCCGCAGTTGCACCACGGGATAGTCCCCGGGCGAATCCTGCCCGCCGTTGCCGCCCGAGCCTTCAGAGACGCCCCGGAAGCCGGAGCCGGTGAGCGTCAGGCAACTGTTGGTCGGCAGCGGCGAGGTGATGGAGGCAATCTGCGGCTGGCTGGCGAGGCTGAACCCCAGTCCTGCGTCATACAGCTCGGCGCTGGATAGATAACAAGGGCTGCCGGTGCCCTGGCCACCTGCAACCAGCACCTTGCCATTGGCCAGCAGCGTCGCCGTGTGCGACTCGCGCACGTTGTTGAGCGGGCCGGTCGTGGTCCAGCTCCCGATGGCGGGATCATACAACTCGGCGCTGGCCAGACCGCTGCTGCTGCTGTTGTAGCCGCCCGCGACCAGCACCTTGCCATTGGGCAGCAATGTCGCCGTGTGCCAATAGCGCGCGGTGTTGAGCGAACCGGTCGTCGTCCAGGTCCCCGCGGCCGCATCATACAGCTCGGCGCTGGCCAAATAGACCGAATTGCCATCGTAATAGTAGCCTGCTGTCACTAGAACCTTGCCATTGGACAGCAGCGTCGCCGTGTGATACCCGCGTCCGGTGTTGAGCGGGCCGGTCGTGGTCCAGGTTGCCGTGGACGGATCGTACAACTCTGCGCTGGACAGATAGCCGGCGCTGTTAGCGCCGCCCGCGACCAGCACTTTGCCACTGGGCAGCAACGTCGCCGTGTGACAATCTCGCGCGGTGTTGAGCGAAGCGGTGGCAGTCCAGGTTGCCGTGGCCGGGTCATACAACTCGGCGCTGGCCAGAAAGCCGCTGGTCTGACCTCCCGCGACCAGCACCTGGCCATTGGGTAGCAACGTCGCCGTGTGTCCGGCGCGCGCGGCGTTGAGCGGCCCGGTCGTAGCCCAGGCCCCGTTGGCCGGGTCATACAACTCGGCGCTGGAAAGATAGCCGCTGCTGCCGTTGTAGCCCCCCGCCACCAGCACCTTGCCATTGGCCAGCAGCGTTAAGGTGGGCGACTCGCGGGCCGTGTTGAGCGAGCCGGTCGGGGTTGAGGTCCCCGTGGCCGGGTCATAGAACTCTGCGCTGGACAGAAAGCCGCCGCTGTTCCGACCTCCCGCGACGATGACCTTGCCATTGGCCAGCAGCGTCGCCGTGTGCCACTCGCGCGCGGTGTTGAGCGGGCCGGTGGTGGCCCAAGCCCCGCTGGCCGGGTCATACAACTCGGCGCTGGACAGATAGTCGAGCGGGTTGGGGAAGTACACACCCCCCGCGACGAGGATCTTGCCATTGGGCAGCAAGGTTGCCGTGTGAGCGTAGCGCGCAGTGTTAAGCGGGCCCGTGTTGGTCCAGGCGCCGCTGGCCGGGTCATACAACTCGGCGCTGCAAACCGAGTAGTTGTTAGTTACGCCCCCCACAACGAGGATCAGCCCGTTGGGTAGCAGCGTCGCGGCATGTATGTAGCGGTAGGTATTGAGCGGGGCGGTCTTGGCCCAGGTGCGGGTGGCAGGGTTATACAACTCGGTGCACGTAAATCCAATGCCGACGGTTAGCCCCCCCGCGACCAGGACTTGGCCGTTGGGCAGCAACGTTGCCGTGTGCTGCTCATGCGCATAGTTGAGCGAGCCAGCGACCACCCAGGCGCCGCTGGCCGGGTCGTATAACTCGGCGCTAGCCAAAGTGCGCAGGGTGGTGTTGTGGCCCCCCGCAACCAGGACCATGCCATCGGGCAGCAACGTCGCCGTGTGATAGGCGCGCGCGATATGGAGCGCACCCATAGTGGACCAGGCACCGGTGGCCGGATCATACAACTCCGCACTGGCGACGTAGCCGCTGGCGATCTGGCCCCCGGCGACCAGCACCCTGCCATTGGGGAGCAACGTCGCCGTGTGAGCGGCTCGCGCGGTGTTGAGCGAGCCGGTGGGTGCCCAGGTGCCGCTGGCCGGGTCATACAACTCGGCGCTGAACAGCTCGCCGCTGTTGGTGTTGTAGCCCCCCGCAACCAGGACTTTGCCATTGGGCAGCAGCGTCGCCGTGTGCCATGCGCGCCCGGTGTTGAGCGGGCCAGTGGGACTCCAGGCGCCACTGGATGGGTCATACAACTCGGCGCTGGAGAGATAGCCGCCGTTGGCGTTATAGCCCCCCACGACCAGGACCTTGCCGTTTGGCAGCAGCGTCGCCGTATGATTACCCCGCCCCGTCGTGAGGGAGCCGGTGCTGACCCAGTTCGTATTCGCCTGCGCGGGTCGAGCCAGGGCCAGACTCAAGGCGAGCGCCGCCAGGGTGAGCAGGAAGTGGTGGCTAGCTGCCATGTCCTATATGTTGGTGATCAGTGAGGAGTGAACGGAGTTGCCTGCCGGGGCCGAATCAGGGTAACGGGGCCAGCCATCCCCGTGCTGCCCGAGGGGGTCAGCGATTTTGCCGCGTTCGGTTGCCACTGCGTTGCCCATAGACGCACCGTGATTCGCCGACCAGAGTAGGCAAACACCAGCCCGCCTGTCAAGGTGGAATGCGGAATCGTGCAGCGGCGGGCGCATCCGGGCACAGCCCCCGCCTCTTAGTAGAGCAAGCCTCCGGCTTGCGGTTGTCCAGCCAACCTTCCAGGTTGGCGCCGCGCCGGCATGCACGCAGCAAGCTGGAAGCTTGCCGGGACCGGCGCAAGCCGGAGGCTTACGCTACTAACCTCAGAACGAAAAGAACCGCAGCACCTGCACTTCCTTCTTGAACACCATGCGGATGGTGTTCTTGTCAAAGCGGATGTCCCGCGGGCACTGGTCCTGGGCATGCTCCCAGATAATGTGGCCGTTGCTCGGGTTGAGCCGCTTGATGGTGATGGTGTCGTGCCGGGCCATGATCGAATCCGCCGTGTATCCCCCCACTCCCTCGTCCTCGTCATCGGTCTGGTACTTGTAAACGCTGTAGATGAACTTGCCCGAGACGTAGTTCACCAGGCCGCCGGGTTCCGCTCGCCAAAGCGTCTTGCCCGTGCGCGGGTCGAGCTTCATCACCACGTTCACATCCTTCCGCCGCACATCAATCTGGTTGGAGTATTTCAGCGACTCCAGGTCGGCGCTCGTCACGTTGACGTACATCATGCCCTGGCCGTCGAAGAACAGGCCGGCGATGCCGGGCGAGGGCAGGCGCCAGCGGGCGTTGCCGGTGGCCAGGTCAAAAGCCGTCAGCACCCCCTGGTCGAAGACGAACAGCGTGTCCTTGTACTCGACGCACGGGCCCTGGCCGCAAGTGCTGGCGTCCTCATCCACGGCGCTCGCGCGCTCAGGCACCTTGAAAGTCAGCGTCGCCTGCCAGAGCTTCTTGTTGGACTTGTCCAGGACGATGAGTTCCTTGCCGGCTGTGAGCACATTGACCGTCTTGAGCGGGATGAGGGTCGGATGGCCGATGACCTCGCCGCTCCAGCTCTCGGGCGCGTCCGCGCGCCGCAGCGTCACCGCGTAACGGCTCTCGTCCTCGCGCGTGACCTCGCCGCCGCGCTCGCGCTGCATGTCGTTGAGCATCTCGTTGGACAAGTCCTGCGTCCCGGAAACCGTCAGGTTGCCGTCGAGCGCCGACTTGGCGGGCGGCGGCTTCATGGCCTCGTGCGCGACGATGCGCTCCTCGACCATGCGCACCGACACCTGCATGATCCCCTCCTTCGAGGGGACCAGGACCAGTTGCTGGCGCGGCAACGGCGCTTCGCCTCTCGGCGCGCGCTGGTCCGGCTGCCCGTCGGCCTCCTTCATGATTCGCTCCTGGTTGCGGGCATTGGCGAGGATGGCGGGCAGGGCGATGCTCCCGGCCAACGAAAGATGCTGCGACTGGGCTGCCACCTTGGCCGGGTCCATCACCCTGCCGGCGTCCTTGCCCGGCATGCCGATGGGCAGGCCCGCCCTTGGCACGGGGCGCGGGCCCCCGGCCCTGGCCAGTTCGGCCGCGTTCGTCAGCGCCGCCGTGGGCGGGCCGAACTCCTCGGTGCGCGCCTCGCATGTATTCAGGTTGATGTGGGTCACCGCCTCCATCCCTGGTTCCATCTCCATCGCCAGCAACTCGTTGCCGCACGGAACCACTCCGCCAGACTCCCGCTCCAGGGGGATGTCCTTCACCACGTTGCCCGTGTCCCAATCGTAGCGCGTGACTTTGCCGGGCGAGGCCACCCAGATGTTGTGGCCCTGCACCCGGAGCACCAGGGCGGCAGCCGCCTCCTTGGTGAGTGTCCGCTTGAGCTTGGCGGCATCGGGCATCTTCAAGTCCAGGTCGGGGTTGGTGCCGGTGGCCTTGTCAATCGCCGCCCGGCTGGCCTTCATCGTCCGGGCCACCTCGGCGTCAATGTCCTTCTCGTCCATCAGTTCGCGGGACCAGATCTGCTTCTTCTGCTTCAAGTCGCCCCGCGCCAGGGTGGACCCATGCAGGAAGATAAGCTGGTCGTTGCCGCTCATCGCCGATGCCCCGGAATAGGCCGGCTGGGAGAACGTCATCGAATACACCACGCGAGGCTGGCCCCCAATCCAGGCGTACCAGAACCAGAACCCCAGAACCAGCAGCAGCACGGTGCCTACGCTGCCGCCCACCAGCGCCACTTTGCGCCACATCCGCGCGTCAGCCGTGGTCCTCTGTCCGGCGTAGGCCGGCACCTGGATGCCGCGGGCCTCGGCTTTGCCCCGGCACAGCGGCGAGCAGACGTAGCCGAACAGCTCCATGCACCTCGGGCAGATCGGCTTGCCGCAAACGCGGCACTTCTCCGTGGCGGCCTGCCCCGGGTGTTTCAGGCAGGGTGTTGGTGTCGGGATGCTGGGAGCGGGCTGCTGGACACCGGCCGCCGGAGGCTCGGGACCAGTGACGCCCATCCTCGCCAACTCCTGCCGCACGAGCTGGTTCACCCCGTCCGAAATGTCCAAGCCGCACTGCGGGCAGACGAACCTTACGGTATTGACGGCCATCTCCGGCGTGACATCAAAGGCGAACTTCGCCCCGCAATGACATTGAATCTTCACCTCTACGGCCTGGGATTCAGCAACACGACCCCCTGAGTGACTCCCAGCGAAAAGGGCAGCAGGGGCGGCGTGGCCTCCACGTGCCCATCCACGAAAAGAAAGTTCCCCCCTGCTTTCCCGTGGTTATTGCCCGGCGGTTTGCCCGTGCTGGAGAAGGCCGGCTCGCCCGCATTCTTCGCGCGCGCATCCACTTGCCGGTCGCTCATCAGCGGCGCCGACGCGTTGGTCGTGTTGCGTCCCATGAAATATGCATAGCTGATCCGCCGCTTCGCGAAGGGCTCGCCTGCCGGCAAAGCCGCGTCCTTGCTTCCGGGACAAGTGAACACCGAGGTGTCCACCGTGTAATGCGGCACCAGTTGCGAGAGGGGCTCCTCCGAACTCCGTGCCTCAGCCACTTCCGGGAACGCGCCGGCGTGGTCATTGGCATAGATTTGCAGCGCCAGGTAGGCCTTCTGCAGGTTGTTCCGGCAGGCTGCCTGTTGCGTGCGCCGGCGGCTGGTGGACATCGGGCCCCAATACATCGTGGCCAGGAGGAGGACCAGGGCGACCACCACCAGCAGTTCGATGAACGAGAAGCCCGCCAGACCTATCGCCGGCGCTCTTGAACTCCTGCGCCAGCCCGCCCCCCGCCAGCGCGCTCGGCTCCGCCTCAGTATCACGCCTAAACCTCTCCCATGCGGCCCCCGCTGGCAATGCCGAATCGACAGACGCCCTGCCCGTTACCTGTCCGTGACCACACCGTATCCTCCTCGTGACCACACCGTATATTCAATTTGAATATACGGTGTGGTCACGAGGAGGATACGGTGTGGTCACGGACAGGTGAGCGTGGGCATTAGAGGCGGGGGGCAGTTTGCAACGCCAAGGCAACTACTTCCGGGGTCCCGCCAGCGCTCCTTCACCGAAAGCCTCTGGTCTGATCCATTTGCATTCTCCATTCTGCATTCTTCCTTCTGCACTTCCCCTGTCCGCTGCGGGCGAGAACCTTGTCGCTGGGCTTTTCATTACTGCATTTCACTCGCCGCCAGTCGAGCAACCCGCGCTGGGCTGGGGTTGTCAGGCGGGTTGGCGGGCGGTATAATTCGGCTATGAAGTTCCGACTGCTGCTGGACTATGACCCGCAAGCCGGGCGCTGGTCTGCCGTGTTCCCGGACCTGCCCGGGTGCGCAAGCGCAGGCGATACCGAAGAGCAGGCCGTAGCCAATGCCAAAGAGGCTCTGGCTTTGTGGTTTGATTCCACCCCGGTGGACATCCCAAAGAACGGCAAGCTCCTCGAAGTCGCCCT
>DATKNZ010000265.1:0-24146 GCA_035541055.1 Candidatus Acidiferrum sp.
GCGAAGGCCGGGTCGCCGTCGAAAGCCGGGTCGGCGAAGTTGCGGGTGGCGGTGCCGGTGTAGTCGAGGATGTTGAACGTGAGCTTGCCGTATTCTTCCCGGACCCGGGTGCCTCGGCCGATGATCTGCTTGAACTCGACCATGGAGTTAACCAGCCGGAGCAGGACGATATTGCGGCAGGTGGGGGCGTCGAGGCCGGTGGTCAGGAGCTGGGACGTGGTGAGGATGACCGGCGTCCTGGTCTCGACGTCCTGGAAGCGCTGCATGTGGCCGCGGCCGATGTCGCCTTCATCGGCGGTGACCCGGCAGACGTAGTCGGGGAAGGGGCCGTGGAGCGTGGGAGCGTGGAGCGTTGGAGCGTCCAGCGTCGAGCTTGGAACGGTGCCGCTGACAAGGTCGGCGTTGAGGTTGTTCAGCGCGGCGCGCATCTCGGAGGCGTGCTCCTGATCAACGCAGAAGACGATGGTCTTGGCGTAGCGGTCGGTTTTCTTCAGGAAATCGGTGAGGTGGCGGGCGACGGCCTGCGTGCGGGCGCGCAGGGCGACGCGGCGCTCGAAGTCGGCCGTGGTGTAAACCTCGTCCGGGATTTCGCGGCCGTAGCGGTCGAGATCATCTTTGCTCGGGCGCCAGCCGGCAGCGTCCCACTGGGTGACGATGCGGTGGACGCGGTAAGGGGCGAGAAAGCCGTCTTCGATGCCCTGCTTGAGGCTGTAGGTGTAAACCGGGTTGCCGAAGTAGAGGTAGGTGTCACGGTTCTCGTCGCGCAGGGGTGTTGCGGTCATGCCAAGTTGGTAGGCAGGCTCGAACCACTCGAGGATTTCGCGCCAGTTGGATTCCTCCCGGGCGGAGCCGCGATGGCACTCGTCCACGATGACCAGGTCAAAGAAGTCGCGCGGGAACTCCTTATAGAGGCCGGGGCGCCGTTCGTCCCGGGCGATGGACTGGTAGGTGGCGAAGTAGAGCTCCCGGCTGAGGACGGTGACGCCTCCCTCTATCTTGTAGCGGGCGTCACCGAAGGCGGAGAAGGTCTTGTCCTTGGGATCGTCCACCAGGAAATTGCGGTCCGCCAGATACAGGATGCGGGGCTTTCGGAATGCGGAATGACCCTCACCCCCAGCCCCGCTCCCATCGGGTGGGAGAGGGTGGCTGGAGGCCGGGTGAGGGGACATTGTACGGTTCCAGCGGGAGGACCAGAGTTTCCAGCAGATTTGGAACGCGACAACGGTCTTACCGGTGCCGGTGGCCATGGTGACAAGGACGCGGCGCCGCCCGCTGAGGATTGCCTGGATGACGCGGTCAATGGCGATGCGCTGGTAGTAGTGCGGCGTCTTGCCGGTGGTCAGGTTGAACGGGGCAAGAAAGCGGTCGGCGCTGGCCGCGTCGGACAGCTTCTGGTCCTGGCGGTAGCGGGCCCACAGGTCGGCCGGCGTGGGGTACTCGGTGAGGTGGTGTTCCTGCCCGGTAAGGAAGTCGAACTCGATAATGCCCGCCCCGTTGGTGGCGTAGGCGAAGGGGAGGCCGAGGGTGGTAGCATAGTCCTTGGCCTGCTGGAGGCCATCGGCCGGGTGTTTGTAGGCGGCCTTGGCCTCGACCACGCCCAGCGGCAGATCGCGGGTGTAGCGCAGTAGGTAATCGGCGCGTTTACCGGGGCGGCGCCGGGCTGTTTGGCCCTGCGAGACGATACGGCCAGCGGTGAAGTAGCGCTGCTCGGCGATGGAGTGGGGATCGTTATCCCAGCCAGCCTTCTGCAGGAGCGGCACGACGAATTTGCGGCATGTGTCGGCCTCGGTCACGAGTATGGATACGGAGAGCAGTGCCCGGAAATGAGGGCCTGGCAACTGACCGATACGTGTACAACTATGCCGCCCATGACGTGAAGTCACGCAATTATGAGACAGCAGCATTACGATTGCACGTACTTTTTCGTCGCCAGCGGGAGCTTCCCAGCAGGGCGGGGGCGCGGAGAGAAGCTGAAGCAGGAGCGGGGTACCAAACCGTAGACTTCGCGTCGCGGGGTCAGAACGAAGTTTCTCCGCAATTCGGGGTCGGAAGGAGCAGGTCAGGCACGGCTGGCAGCATCCGGCCGGTCAGTGATGCGGGCCGCGGGCCGCTTTGCGGATGATAGCCGATGGACAATCGCCGATCGCCAAGGCTCGGGGGAAAGGGAGCAAGGTGTTACAGCGGCCACCGCAGCCGAGGGTTCTGCTTAGGCTCGCCTGCGGGTGCTGTAGGGGACAGCATCCTCTTTGACGTGGAAACCGATTTGGGGTTTTGGCGGCGGGGCTGGCGGCTCCAATAACGGACGGAGCTTCTGGTAAACCTCACGCAAGGCGAGGTCGTGCATGAGGAGGGTTTTATCAATTTCAGCGAGGCGCTTGAGGATGGCGGCGTTGGCGGCATGGTCCTCGCGTATTCTGATGAAAGCGCGGATAATATAAACGCTCAGGGCGATGGCGCGGGGGCTGTTGAGCACGTTTGCGGCCTTCCGAAGTCAAGACCGCGGTCGGCCCTTGGGCCGGCTTCCCGTAAACGCGCCGCAGCAGGTCCGGCGACGCCAAATGCTCTGCGCGCGCGATCTGTTGGAACGCGGCCGATTCCTGGTACACCAGCCTACCCTCCGAGGGCCGCCCCGGAAGCCGGCGTTGGGGCTGCCTAGCGGAAGCTGTTCGTCATCGGGCTTTTAGGGAGAAATGGGACCGGGTGGGCCTGCGGGAGGGGCCGGTGTGGGTAACGAGGGGGCCCCGTGTGTCTCCCATGTGGGTCGACCCACATGGGAGATACACCGGGGTAACGGGCGGGCGACGCTGGTGTAACACCGTGGGGACTCCGCGCGGCGGGCTGGGCTCCGTGGCGTGGCCAAGGTGCAGGCCAGCCAATTCGGAGGTCCTGCGCAGGGATTTGGCTTCGTGTTTAGGCCAGCAGGCGGCAGTCTGCGCGCGTATGGTCAGTCCTTCGCGGCACTCGACTAACACCTACTTAAATCCTGAAGCTATTAAGGATTCGGCTTTCGACGCCAACATTTTGCGTGTGTGAGCCGTGGTGCGATCGAGGAGGCCTGGGAATTTCACCGCCTCGGACTGGAATATTCGCAGGCGGGAGGCGTATTCTTCAGGTGAAAGCTCGCCGTAATATGTTTCAAGGCGCTTTCGCAAAATCAAGCACCACCAGGGCCACCAAACCTTTGCCTCTCCCAGTGAAACGCCACCGCCGCTAATCGAGTTCTCGCCGAATACCGGCGTTTCGTACGGGCGCTTAATCTGCTCTGCGTAGGCAAAAGCCTCTTCCGCCTCGATCCGTCCGTCGAGATTCGCATCCGGGTTGAATGCCAGCGAACCTCCAAACGGATCATGCCCCGCTTGTGCCGCGATCCAATCCCGAGCAAAGGAATCCCAATTCCCGTCATCCGACACAAAAGCCGAATCGGGCTCCTTCGCAGCGCAGGCGACGCTAATGAAATCAGCCGGGCTCCGGGCAATGATCGGAGCGATAAAGCCGCCTGAATGGCATTGGCTCATCATCACGATAAACCTCCGGAAAGGCGGCAACTCGGCCAACGCCGAGGCCATTGCGCCGGCGGAGTACCCGGCCCAGTTTGGGTAGGTGTTCAACTCCGCCGTCCCGGCGCTCCCTCCCCAGCCGCCGCACTGGTTGGCGTGAAGGAGAAGAAGGTCGTTGCGTTTCAGCTTCCCTTTCAGAGCCGCGATTGCCCCTTCGAATGCTGCTTGCGTCCCCGGCCCGTCAATGCGAATCCGGAACGGCGTCCCGTCCCCCGGCCAGGTCAGGGCCGGACCGTCGAAAGAACCCAAGGTGCCGTCATAATGGAGGACGCAAATGTGCTCCGCATTGAAGTCGTAAACATCCAGCAGCGTCCGGTAGAGAAACTCCATGTCGTTGAGCGGTTGTTTCCCTGACATTCCGGAAAACAAGACGGCATATCGGCCCCACCGGGGAGCCATGACCGGACAGCGGAAACGAGGGCGCACATGAAACATCTTTGGTTTGGCCACGAAACGAACCGGTTCGTGGAACGGCTTAAGCGTCTGCGGCCTGGCTTTCACAAAAGGCGGAAGCTCCGCCGAGAGTTCGCGGTACGGGTTCCCGGTCTTTGCGTCGTACAAAAGGTAGCGGCAGGCATGCGCAAAGCTGGCGCGGGGTTTATCATCCGCAAAAACCAGAATGCTCGCGCGCTCGACTGAGATACCCGCCCGCGGGGGCCCCAGCGTTTCACCCGCCGCGTAAACGCGCTCGTCCAAATAGAGGTTTGTCGTTTGCCTTGCTTGGAACGACGTGCTCCTGAATGCGTGCTCGCGCACCCGTTGGAACAGCTCTTTAGGCATCATAACCAGCTCATCATGAAGCCGGTCCGGGTATCGCCCCGGACCGGCAATTCCAACTGTGGCTCAGCGGTCCTCGCCTTCGAAGGCTGCGCGAATGGCAGCTTCGATCCTGGGCGCAAGCTCCTTGCGAACCCCCGCGATGTTCCGGTCCAAAACCGGAACGATCAGTTTTTGCAGTTCAGGAAGCACTTGCTGGACCTTGGCATAGAACTCAGGGTCCGGGGGAACCGGTTTGTAGTATTTCTCCAGAATGGGCAGAATGATCCAGCACCACCACCACCAAATCACGTATCGCTGGCCCAAGGTTATGTCGCCCCCAGCCTCGGAGCTTTCGCTAAAGTTCGGCGAATCGGACGGGTTCTGCACGGAGAGGGCATAATTAAAGGCCTCTTCGGCTTCGATGACTCCGTCGCCATCCGTGTCAGGATTATGCGCCAGCGCAGCGCCATAGGGATCATGGCCGATCTGGGCGGCAATCCAGTCTCGCGCAAACGAGTCCCAGTGACCGTCAGGAGAAGCCCAGGAACTTTGGGTGGCGATGGCCGCCGAGGCGATGCTTGTGTCCTGGGCAGTGCTGGCGGCAACCACCGGCGCGTTGAAACCGCCGGCATTGCACTGCTCCATCATGGCGATCAGAGAACGGTATTTCGGCAGAGTCGCCAGATCCGTGCAGAAGTCGCTCGCCATGTACTGGCCCCAGGAAGGATACTCGCACAGGAAGGAGCCCGACCCGTAATTGTCTCCATGATTATTGGTGTGAATAAAAAGCAGATCGTGAGCTTTCAACCTGGTTTTCAAACTGGCAAAGGCGCCCTGGAAGGCGGCGCGGTTGCCCTGGCCCGTCACTTTAATGCGGTAGGCTGTTCCATCCCCTGGCCATGTGCCTGCCGCTCCATCCTGGGTGTTAAGGGTGCCGTCGTAATTAAGAACCCAGATGTTCTTCTTATCGAATCCGTACCGGTCCACGAGCATGCGATAACAGAACTCCAGGTCGTTGAGATGGCGCATATTCGACATCCCCGAATACAAGATCGCGTAACGGTTGCCGTCCGGGCGGATGATGGGACACCGCAGAATCGGCGGGATCCTGAATAAGGCCGGGTTGGGGTCAATGCTTACCGGCTCATGGAAGGGGAGCAGGGTTTCGGGACGCTTCCTCAAAAAGGGAGGAAACCGCGCCGGAATTTCGCTATGCAGGGAGCCGGTGTTGGCGTCGTACAGCAAGTAGCGGCAATCGTGCCCAAAATTGGCAAGCGGGGCATCGTCGGCAAAAACCAGGATACTGGCCTGTTTGCAGACAATTTTCTGGAACGCCGGGCCGATCGTTTCCCCCTTCTCATAAAGCCGGTGATCAAGATACAAATTGGTTGTGCTCCGTCTCTCGAAGTCAAGGCTCCGAAAAGCGTGCTCCTGAACAGATGTGAATATGTCTTCATTATCTCTGGCTGGCATAGTTTATGTCTCCTTAGATGCCGTCGTGCCATCGTCAGGCCCGGCGGCGGTTTCTAGCGGTTGCTTAATCGCAGCGTCCGGCACGGAGGGTGCCCGATAGACGATGCGCCAACGTGGACTGTCCTTGTTACCCCCGGCTCCAAAGGGCGGGAACCGGGCTTCCCAGGACTGCGTTTCGCCTTTTTGGGAGCCAACGGCGAGGTAGCGACAGGAATGACCCCAATTCGCCATCGGCTGGCGATCTACGAATACAAGGTAGGCCTCCGCGGCCATCTGGATAACCCGTCCGGCGAAATTAAACCGTGTCCCTGCGGGGATGCGCGCCTCGGTAGCATAGGCCACGCCCGAGTCCAGCTCCTCGGCTGTAAGCTGCTGCTTTACCAGCGAGGCAACATTGGCGGGATTCGCCGTGCTCATCCTTTTCCGCATCCACGCGGCAGGCGTCGAATCCTCGCCTGGGAAAACATCTCGGACACTTCCCCTTCCAGGCTATCCCCGTAACGCACGCGAACGCGACCGCCGTCCGGCGGAGGGTGCGCGAAATACCCCCGAATGGCACTTTGCTCGCGTGTTATTGAGACTCCATGCGCCTTCAAGTCACCCACCAATAACTCCGGTTCAATGGCGCGCTGAGGGAAGTGCGGACCAAACACAATGACCCGCAGGGCTTGCACCAGTTTGGCGTCATTCGGCCCCTCCGGCACCAGGACCATCTCAGCCTCGTAATGGGTCAGAACCAGTGTGTTGCGGGCCATAGGCAAACAGTTCTTATAAACTGAACTCGATGTCATCCACCTCAATTTCACCGGTCGAGTTGGCATCAAACTCGAAAGAGACAGATTGAATATTCGTCAGGTCAACGTCCTGTTGGCCCAGGTTAGCTATGGCAAAGGAAGTGAGGGGGATGCGAACCGATTTCAGAGCCGACTTGATCAAGTCGGTATAGCCGCGCACATAAGGATACGGCAGGTCGGTAAAGGTGCTGGCGCGAAGGGCCCGCGAATGACCATTTCCGTCCGTCAGCCGCACGAAGAGGTCTTGCGCCTGGTTGGGGGGATTCTGCGGACTGCCATACTTTTGTGTCACCCGAAATGCCAGGACCTCGAAACCCGACACATCTTTTGAGGCGTTGGGCACTCGACTTAAATAAATGCCTGCCGCACTTTGCCAGGCGATGTCTCCGCCGCCAGTGACATGGGGGGAGTGATTGTCGAGAGCATGAAGCGCGTCCTCCCCCAAATTCGAAAGCGAGCTGCCGGTTACGGCGCCACCGAGCGTGTTTGAGCCAGGATCGTGCTGTTCAAAATTATCCAGCAGCCTCACGCCCGGCTCCTGATGGGAAGTGTGAATTTGAATAGCGCTTAAGGCGCTGGGTTTCAGGTTCGCGGCAAAATATTCCATCTGCTCAGGGCGGCCCAGCAGGTGTGCCTGCATGAAGGCGGTGAGATAGCCTTTGGCGACATTCTCATGGTCGGTTTGACTGATGAGGTGCGGCACATCGCTCGGCGCGATATCCGACTCGACCGAAAGCGCGGTCGGCGCCCAGACCGTGTTGAAGTAGTCATGGGTCGCTCCGTACACGAAGACGAAGGAACGCGGCCGGCCGGTTTCGTCGTAAATATTGAAGCACGTTCGATCCGGCCAGGTGCCTGCCACGTCGCCGTCATTTGAGCCGTAAATGACCAGCAAGGGTATGCCAGCGTCTCCGTAGTGATGATAATCCGTCGGGGCAATCGAGACCCCGGCTTGAATGTGCCATCCCAGGCCTTCGGCAGCGTTGATGCGGGCAGCCCGGACCACGGCCTCGCCGCCGCGCGAATGTCCGCAGATGCCGAGGTTATTCAAATCAATATGCCCCTGGAAGAGACCGGGACTCATGTTATTCTGGGCCATGATTCCCAGGTGCGCCAGGATTGCCCGCGCGCGGGTCTCGATCATCACCCCCACGGGGGCGTAGATGCTCATGGCAATGAAACCCTGGCTCGCGAGGTGATCGAGCAAGTAGTTGTATCCTTCATAGGAGTTATCGTAGCCCGAGTTGCCATGCATCACCACGATTAGCGGAAAGGTCCCGCCAGCGCATTGGGCGTCAACCCCGGCGGTTTGCGCCGGGTAGCGGACGGTTGCGGTAAGGGGAAGGGAATCAGTGGGAACCGGGCCGGCGTCGGTGGACGGCACTTGAACGGTGCCCAATGCGTAATCGTGTTGCCCGATGCTTCCCCCATAGGGGCCGGGCAATCCCGGATCCTCAGTCACGTAGAAACCCACCCGCACATATCCGTCAATCATGTCCAGCGGCGGGTCTAATGTCCCATCAGCGGCGAAATCCTGAGGGTTCTGTGCATTATTCCCAAAATCTATTGCAATGTCGTATTTCCCCGGCACCTGCGGATTTGGCCAAACCAACGTTGTGTTCCAGTTTACGCAGCCCGGAACGATGGGAACGAGCTTGGGAGCTGCGGTCATCCCCGCGCCTGAAATATCCGCCAGGGCGTTGCTGCCGGACCAATCCGCCGCGGTTTTGTGCCTGATCACATAGATTGCCGCCCTTTGGCTCACCAATCCCTTGGGCAAGGCATCGGGATCGAGCGCCGCAAAAACGTCCGTTCCCTTGGGAAAATTGTTGACGAAGCGGAAGTAAGGGCGGTGAGCCAATGGCCTTCCCGCAATCTGTGGAGTAAGGACAATGCCGTTGCTATAACCCAACCGCTGCTTGAAACGCTGCCGAATGACCAGCGAAGCGAAGCGCCGATCGGAAACGACGTCCCCCGGCAGCAGCGTCATTTCGTCCCGGAGGTACCACCCCGGGCGCCAAACGCGCACAATAAATTGATAGCTCCCCGGAGCAAAGGACTCGCTGTCCCCGAGGCGGAGAACGCGAGAAGCCGAGCCATCGTGGGTAAAATCGCTCACGACAGCATTCCCATCGCGCCAGCGCGCGGGTTCAATTGCATCGCCGATGCGCCAGCCAAATTGCCTCGGGACCATGAACGCCCGAATGCACCCGGCAGGGAAATCTCGTAATAGTATCGCCACGGTTCCAGCACCATGTTCCAGGCCGGTCTCCAGACGGCCGTCGGGAGCGCAGGAGAACACCGCTGGTTCATGGCGATTGCGTGCGATGAAAAACTTGAGGACCTGCGTTGCTTTTCGCGGAGACCTGATGCGCAATTGAACGGCCGTTCCTTCGTTTGCTTTGGCAGCCTCGTCGAATGTGAGCGCGCGCCCATTAGGCCGGAACAGCCCGACATAGGGCAGAACCGGAACGGCAAGGAGCGCGCCGTGACGGTCCGTCGAGTATCGAGCGAGTAACTGGTAATCGCTTCGTTTGTCCTTCTGCGAAACCGCGAACTCGTGAATCGTCGAGGGTGCAAGGCCTCGGCCTTCCACAAAGACCGTTTCGCCCAGTGAAAACGCCTCGCGCGCTCTGCCAGCGTCATCGCAAAGCCAGAGGTTTCCACGGAGCTTTGGCCGCGCGGACTTCGCGCCAGGTTTGCCTGACTTCCTGACATGCCTCATACGAGGGGGGGCGGGCACCCTTTGGCTAATCGCATGAGGTTTCTTTCTGTGGGCGTCATTGCGACTTTATCCTGAGGGGGCGTTCCCTCGTTCAAGGCGGCAAGGTGCAGGCCGATTAAATGAGCGATTCCTCATGGGACAGCGGTAGCCTAAGCCCGAAAACCAGATGCCGTCTGTACGCGTACTTGCGTACCCTCGCGATGCGTGGTAACTAAGGAAATCCCATCGGCAGGAACCCGGCGCTTATGACACTATGCCAAAATGATTTTGTTGCTTGCTCCGAGGCGCTGCACCGGCTTTATGAACCCGGTACGGTACAGGAGTTCCCGGGTCGGCTGCTGCCGTTGCTGAGCCAACTGGTGCCGGCCGAGCATGTCAGCTACAACGATTTCGATACGCGGCGGCACCGGTCTCTCTTCCATAGTTACCCGGCGCGGCCCGGGCCCGAATCGCTGGCGCTGCTGTTCGACAGGCACTTTCCCGCCGACCCGTTATCCGAGCCCTTCCAGCAGGCTACACCCCCGTGGATGCCGGTTTCGGACCATGTATCGCTGCGTCATTTGCACTTGGGGACAGAGCATCAGATGATCTTGTCTCTGCGCGCTGAGGCAACGCGTCAGGTTGGGCTCGCCCTCAGTCGCAGCAGTCCGGATTTTTCGGAGCGCGACCGCAGTGTCGTCGGATTCCTGGCTCCTCACATTGCCCGCGCATACCGGAATGCGCTGGCGGCGAGCGGCGTGACGGATTGCCTCACGCAAGTGGGTGTTGGTCTGGGGGCGATGCGGCGAGCCGTGCTCCTCGCGGAGAGGGACGGAACGATCCGATGGGGATGCGACCTGGCGCTGGAATGGTTAAAGGAGTTTTTCCCGGATCATGTTGAAAGTTCGGGCGCGCTGCCGCCGAGGCTGAAGGAGTGGCTCAGGACGACTGAACAGGCTGCAGTGCCGGGCCGACCCTGCTTTGCTGAATACCACACCCCGGCGGTCACAGCGGCCCGGCTGCTCATCTATTGCGGCCGAACGGGGGACAGCGGTTTCGTCATTGCGTTAGTGCGGGAGCGAAATGGATTCAACCCGGAGACTCTGAAGTGGTCGGGGCTGACCGAGCGCGAAGGGGAAATCCTCTTCTGGATTTCGGAGGCAAAGACCACTCCCGAGATGGCGGCGATTCTCGGCACCAGTCCGCGCACGATCCACAAGCATACCCAGCACATCTTCGCCAAGCTCGGTTTGGAGAATCGCCTCCAGGCGCAACGGCTGGGATGGGAGTTGAGGAGGCTGTGAACGCCTGGTCGCGGGACATTCTCTGCGCTCGGCGCACGTGGTGTTCCAAACAAAGGCTGGAGAAAGAGAAAGAAGAGAAAGGGTCAGACCGGAATGGCCCTTAGATAAGGCCCAATAAAATGGGTTTTCCTCAGCGAATGGCCGGAAATCGCCGGCGGCGGCTGCCCGACATCAGCCCAAATCCTTAGAGAAAGAGCGGTTTCCGCACGCAGTCTGGTTGCGAATGAAGGCAAGAACGAACAGACCAATTGCGTTGGCAATTGCCTATGGCCCAATGATTTGCGCCTTATCTAAGTGCCATTCGGGTCAAACCGGAGATTGGTTTGGCGGCACCCGACTGAAGGGGGCAGGAGTGGACAGAGCCGGGCACCGCAGTGGACTGCGGCTCCCGGCCGGCGCGGTTCGACGCGACGCAATGCGGTCAACCGCTCGGCCCGCTGCCAGAAGGCTTCCGTTAGATTGGCTGCCGTGAGCATCCACTTGGTTCCCTGCTTCACGAGGGGCGCCGGTGATTCCAGCGACATCAGTTGCAGCGCCTTGTCGATGCGTCCTATGGTCACATTTACCTGCGCCATTAGTTCGTTAATGGAAAGTCCGGCCGGAACCATTTGAAGCGCCGCTGCCGGCACCTCGTCTTTGGCGGCGGGTGTGAACACCGTATCGGCGCAGTATTCGGGCGACAAGAACTTCCTGGGCAGCACCGGCAATCTGTCGCAGCAAGTGCTGGCTTTGCCCGCGTGCAGCCAGACCAATGCCTGCCTGAGCGCGTGAATAATTGGGATGGAACGTTCACGCTGGCCTTTCTAGGGACGCCGCAGGCGCGGTATTGTGTGGTGGCCAGCCCGGATTTGACGCTGCCCATGCCCGACTGGCCGGCGATTGCCGGCAGCACCAACACCGTGACCAAGACCAGCGGTTGGTGGCGGTTCACCGTGACCAACACCGCAGCTCAGCAGTTCTGCCGCAGCGCCGCCATCAATCCGTGCCAGTAGCACGCGCGGAGAAGGGGCCAGAACAGAATGGCGCTTGTTTGGCAATGAGAACCAGGTCCTCCTCGTTCCCGTAAGCTGAAAGGCGAAGTCGGGCGGGAACTTTGCACGGTTGAGCTGTTTGGTCGGCGCGCCAACGCCATGGCTGACTGGCAGTTGGCTTGGCCCGGATTTGCGTCCTCCATAAATCTGTATTATAGTCTCCAGCAGAGGAATGCCAGGCAACTTTGTGGCTGTAAGACCAGGCAGCCTTCGTCACGACACTATATAGCGCGGCCGAAGTGAAACATGGCTCGACTTCTACTTTTCCAGGTGGCAATCGCTATATCCGGCCTCTCGTCAGTGGCAGGACAAAGCGCCGTTGACTGTCCGCCGAAGGTTCCGCTGGTGATCGGCGGTTTTGACCCGGCGCGCAGTGGGAACTACTCATTTCCCGGCGGGGCGTATTTTTCGGAAGCGCGGACGGCCATTTTGACCAACTTTCCGCAGACCAGCTTTGCCAGCATTGAAATGCTCACCCTCGATGTTCTCTCCAACATAGATGTCCTCATCATTGGTTCGCCCAGCGACAACACGGCTGCGGCTGCGCCCCTGGCCCTGGCGGAGCAAACCAATTTGTTGAACTTCATCGAGCGGGGCGGTTCCGCGGTGATTCTCACCGACAATTCCACGTTTTCCCCATCCGCGCCCGCGGCCAATGAAAGTTACCTTGACCCGTTTGGCATGGATGCTGATGGCACGGATTACGGAATTGTTTCAGCGACGGTTCTCAATCCCACCAACCACCCCGTTACGGATGGCGCCTTCGGTTTGGTTTCATCGTTTGCGCAAGGCTATCCGGGCGCCATCACCAACCTCGGACCGTTTGGCACCGCGCTGGCCACCAATAATCTCGGAGTCGCGTTGGCAGTCATTGAAGCCAATACGATCAGTGCAGGCTCCGGGCGCGTGGTTTTCGGTTCGGACATCAACATGTTTGATCTCACCTACTACTCCGCAAATTTGCCGCTATTCCTGAATACGATTGATTACTGCCGCCGTTCGCTCTGCACGCCGCTGCGAATAGATTTCATCCCGCCGTTCGCCAGCAACCAGTTTCCTCTCCGTGTCACGGGGGCGCCCGGCACAAACTACATCGTCCAGGTGGCGACGAATTTGGCATCTCCCGGTGCCTCCTGGATTAACCTGATTACCAACAAATCCCTAACGGGCACGTTCGACTTTGTGGACGTGCAAGCTACCAACCCCGTCCGCTTTTATCGCGCAATGAGGCAGTGACCCGCAGCGGAATACCCGAACAGATTGTCCGGGTTTCCATCCGGGGCAAAATCATGGGTTATGACACCGCCTGGCTCCTTGGATCGCCCGAACAATTTACACGCTTCGGTTCACCCGCGCAGCGCTGCGGCGCAGTGGTGTAAATGGTGGGAACCGGTACTTGGACTGTCCTTCTTCAGGTAGGGACGCCTCGCCGAGGCGTCCGAGTGCGGCCAAGACGGACGCCTCGGCGAGGCGTCCCTACCAAATGCGGCAATCGGAAGCCATCGGACCACGGGACAACGGACTACTGAAAGGTTCTGAGCCAGCCCTCGGGCCTCAGGGTGCCGGGTGAACGCGGAAGAAGTGCTGGCCTGCGCCGAGGGGCTGCTGGGTTTGGAAGGTGTCTGAACCCGTCTGTGTCCAGCTCACGCCGGCCACAGGGCTCCAGGCCGCGGCAACGAGGCTGGTCGCCGTCAGAAGCTAGAACCCGCCGGCCTGCCCGCTAACTAGTTGGATTTGGAGATTCACTGTTCCACTGCCCGCGGGTGCGGTCTCGCCGGTGATCTGGCCGTGGCAGCACCGCGCTGGCTTACGTGTAACCTGCTGGAACACAGACGCTTGGGTGGTGGTGTTCCGTCCCTCGAGGTGTCGGGTTTAACCGTCGAAGCCGGGGAAAGGGGTGGACGGGCATGGTTCTCGCCGGATACAACAGCGCTATGAAACGGCAGCCGGCGATCACAACCAGACGGATGGTTCTGCGGCCTGTGCGGCTGCGGGACGAGGCCGCCGTGCGGGCTTTGGCGGGCAGCAAGAGGATCGCCGACCTGTGCCTGTGGCTGCTGTATGAACGCGGGGAGCAGTCGGCCCGGCGGTTCATCGAGGATTGCCGGCAAGCGTGGGCCACAGGAAGGGGAGCGGAGTTCGCCATCGAGCTCAGGCGCAGTGGACGGGTGGTCGGTTTGGCCGGGCTGCATGGCCTCGATCTGAGGCATGACTCGGCGGAACTGGGATTTGTGGTGAACGAGCGGCATTGGGGGAACGGTTACGCATCCGAGGCGGCGGCCGTGGTCCTGTGGTTCGGGTTCGAGAAGCTCAAGTTGAACCGCATTTATGCGCGGCACCTGGCTGGCAACGCCGCTTCGGCCCGGGTGCTGGCCCACATCGGGATGAAGCGGGAGGGGGTGCTGCGTGAGTTCGCGCAGAAGCCGGACGGGTTCGAAGACGCGGTGATCAGTTCGATACTGCGGAGGGAATGGGAGGGGATAAGCTGACCCGCCTTCGCTTGGCTCCGACGCGGCCGGCAGCGGAATCGCCACCTCCGCCGCGGACACGAAGTCAGGCGTCCACGACAGCCGAGCATCGCCTTGCGCCAGGGCCTCCAGCACGCCATCGTCACTGAGAACAACGGCGTGCGCGGCACCCGGATCCTCGATGAAATCGGCGACCAGGCTGTCATTGCCAACAACGAACCGGAGCTGAAGACGAAGTGAAGGGCCTGCTTTCAGCATTTCACCGTTTCCGCTTTTCAGCATCTTCCCCGGTGAGGCCGGAATCGCAGGCTGTCCACCTGCCAAGGCTCACCCCAATGGCGGCCCCCCTTCCCGGCGTGCCTATCAAACCGCATTCGGTGGAGAAGTATCTGCCCGCGCCCCCATGAAAATCGGAAGCACCCTTACCACCGGATGGAGAGCCACCATCTCCGTGGCCATGTCCAACTACATTGATGCCGGCTCTATCATCGCCATTGCCACCAGCCTTGGGTTCTGGCAGGCGGCGTTCGGCCTCACGGACGCCGCCATCGGGCTCCTGGCCGCGTTCAGCGCCAACGCTTTTGGCGCGGCGATCGGCGCCGTCCTGGGTGGACCGCTCACCGACCGGTTCGGCCGGAAGTTCATCTACACCTATGACCTTGTGCTCTACATGATGGGGGTGCTGCTGGCGGTGTTCTCCGGCAACGTCGTGATGCTATTCATCGCCTTTTTGCTCACTGGCATCGCGGTCGGCGCCGGCGTTCCCGCCTCGTGGACCTATATCGCCGAACAGGCGCCCACCGATTCACGGGCCAAGCACGTGGGCACCGCGCAACTGGCATGGTCCATCGGTCCGCTGATCGGGTTTGCGCTGGCAGCCCTGCTCGCGCCGCTGGGCTTGCTCGGCAGCCGGATCATCTTTGCGCATCTGTTCGTCGTGGCCTTCATCGTCTGGTGGATCCGCCAGGGACTGCCCGAGTCGGCGATTTGGAAACAGTGCCGGAGCGACCCGGCGCCGACCGCCGCAGGCCGCGGCATGCTCGCGCTGTTCTCCAAAAAGGCCAACGTCACCGCGCTGCTCTTCCTTTTCGGCGTTTACGGGTTTTGGAACCTGGTGGCCGGCCAGGCCGGCATTTTTATGCCGCGCGTCTATGCGGCCACCGGCGTGCGCGAACCGGTGAACCAGTATTTGCTGCAGGTCCTCTTGTGGGCCTGCACGGTGGCGGGCACGTATTTTGGTTTTATGCTCCTTGCGGACCGTATGTCGCGGCGCGTGCTCTATGGCGGCGGAGCTGTGCTCGGAATTGCCGGATGGATCGCCCTGGTTTTTGCGCCGCCCGGCTGGACTTCGCTGTTGGCGTTTGCCATGGCCTGGGGAACCTCGGCCGGAATCGGCGCGCAGGCGTTTTACGGCCTCTGGACCGCGGAACTGTTCGCGACGCCGTATCGCGCCAGCGCCCAGGGGGTGCTTTTCTTCGCCGCCCGCATCGCCGTAGGGTTGCTCAGCTCGGCCTTCCCCATCCTGCTCACCCGGAGCGGAATCGGCTTCGTCGGCACGATTCTGATCGGTTTTCTGACCCTCGCGGCGATTATCGGCGCCATCTGGGCGCCCGAGACACGGGGCAAGACCCTTCACCAGATCGAGGCCGAACGGTACGGCGCCGCGCCTCAAACGTAACTCTTGCTTGCCGCGCCGGGCCCCCGGTACCGTTAAGTCGGGCGGGGCGCGCCTATTGAAGAGCCTGCGACTTAGCCGTATCCATGCAGTTGGTTTCGGGGAGCACACGCGCCCTCGCGTGTGCCGGCCGGCGCCCTCGCCGGCCGGAGCCGGGCTGGCATCGGCCACTAAACCGTCAGCCGCGTAAGCCCTGCCTGTTTTCCGCGGGGGCGCGGAAAACCGCACGCGGGGGCGCGTGCGCTCCCCTTCACCAACTGCATCGTTACGGCTTACGGGGACGAAACCCGGTAATAGCGGCGCGCATTGCCGGCCGCTTGCGAATCGGTGAATTGATACTGTCCCGGCGAACTGTTGGTCAGGTAGCCAAGCCAGGTCCAATTGCTCCCGGACGTTGCCGGATTGGTGGCCGTCCATACGCTGAAGGTCGCGCCCGGCGTGTTGGTAAAGCTGAATTGAAAGCTGCCGGTCCTCACATACGCCGGGTTGCGCAGCGTGATACCCGTCGTGGGCGTGGCCGCGTAGGCATAAACATTGCCGTCGGTGCAGGAGACGTAGAGCGTGTTGTTGGCCAGGCTGAGGGTATCGCCGTAGTACAGGTAATAAGGCGGGCCGCTGTAGCTGCTGATTTGCTGCTGAATCGAGCCGTCGGCCAGCCGGAAGACGTAAACGCCGTAGGCGCCGGTCGCCAGGAGCACGTCATCCGTGACGATTAGCGGGCCGGCAATGTTTTCGTAGCCGCCGGGGTTCGGGTCGAACTGCCGTACCAAGGCGCCGTTGGTGGTAAAGGCGCCGACGCATTTGTTGGAAATGGCATAGACGATCCCGTTGGCCACCGCGGGCGTGCCACTGAACCCGCCGCTGACCGACCAGGCGTTGGTGTGCGTGGCGAGGTCCACGCAGTAGAGGCTCGAGCCGATGAAATAAGCGCGGCCGTTGGCGAGGGCGACCGTGCGCGAAGAGGAAGAGCCGGAGAGATTGTTGGTCAATGTCCAGTTGGCCGTGCCCGAGGCCGGGTCCCACTCGATGAAACTGCCCAGCCACGTGTAGACTTCGCCGTTATAGTACGCGGGCGTCCATTGATCGGAACCGCCCACCTGCACAAACCAAAGCTGCGAGCCGCCGGCTTCATCGAAGCCGGTCACGCCGTGATAATAGCCGGTATCGGCAAAGATCCTTCCGCCGGCGGCCACCGGCGCCATAGGTTGATAGGCTTGCGAGGTATAGGGCGCCGCCCAGTTCGTGTGGCCGGTCGCCGCGTCGAAACTGCTGAGGAACGAGGACGTGTTCGCCGCGTTCTGCTGCTGCACGAACACGGCGCCGGAATCGTAAGTGGGCGGTTGAATCCAAACGGTGCCCGGCCAGTTGGTCCACAAGGGCTGCCCGGTGTTGCCATCGAGCGCCCGCAGCGAAATCCCCGACGAATAATACCCTACCGAAACATATACCCGGCCCCCGCCCGTCGCCGCCTGCGAAAGGACATTGCCGTACGAATTCTGGCTGTACTGCATGGGGGCTTTCCATTTGAGCGCGAACGGCAGCCCGTTCAACCTGCCGGGAAAATAGCCGGTGTGCGCCGGGCCGTTGCCATAGGTGGGCCAATCGCCTGGCAGGGTTGATTGCGTGGCCAGCGCGCTCGCGGCGATTCCCGCTGCCAGCAAGGCAAGCAGGGACAGCCAAACGGAGAGCCTTTGAAACGCGACGATGGTGTTCATGGATTGGAGAACTTACTGGTGCCAGGAACGGCGTCAACTCGCGGGGAGAAGTTGAAGTGCTGACCCGCCTTCGCTTGGCTTAGTCCGCCAATTCCGAGGTGTCGGGAGGCAATGGCGCATCTGAACACTGTCCTTGTTCAGGTAGGGACGCGTTCCATCGCGTCCCCGTTATCTCGGGAAGATGGGGACGCGGAGGAACGCGTCCCTACCCAAGCGCGGGTTCGTCGAATGTTTACCTCCATCCTCGTGGCCGCCCGATTCGGTTGCGGCTTCGCCGTGCTGTGCTCTCTTTGCGGTTGTCTCTGACTTCTGCAGGTGGACGGCTACAGGCCAAAATTGAGCTGGGGTTGCATCGCGGAAGCTGTTCGTCATCAGGCTTTTAGGGAGAAACGGCCCGGGTGGGCCTGCGGGAGAGGCCGGTGTGGGTAACGAGGGGGCCCTGTGTATCTCCCATGTGGATCGCTCCCCATGGGAGACACACCGGCATGAGGCCGGGGCGACAGCGGTGCAGCGGGGGCCTCGGACCAGGCCGGCGCACCAGGGGCGCCGCTATTAAAGCTCGATTGAAGTTGACTTCTCGCAAGCCTGCCCGCTACCATGGCACCGCATCGGTGGGTAATCAACGCGCGTATGAAAATCCAGTTTTCCCTCACCCGCGCCGGGTTCCGGATCGGCGGGCACACGGCCGGGAGGTCCCAGTCAATTCTGCTGCTGGTCGCCGGCGTCGGCCTGGCCGTTGCCCGGCTGCGCGCGGAGACGACGCAGGTCGTGGCTTTGGGCTACAACATGGGGGACCCGCCTCCGCTGACCAACGCGGTCGCCGTTGGGGTCATCGGGTATTCTCTGGCCGCGCTGCGCGCGGACGGGTCGGTGGCCGAGTGGGGCAACCTGGCGGGCGATCCGGGCGTAAGCAATGTCGTCGCCATCACGACGGGCTGGTCGCATGGCTTTGGTTTTCGGGCCGATGGCACGCTGGTGGGTTGGGGCGACGATTACGGCGGGGGGATCAGCGGCGCGCCGGCGGATTTGACGAATGCCCTGTGGGTGGCGGTCGGGGCTTACAACGCCCTGGCCATCCGGGCTGACGGCACGGTGATTGGCTGGGGCGACAATTCCTACGGGTTGCTGAACGTGCCCGAGGGGCTGAGCGACGTGGTGGCGCTTTCGGTGGGTGGCTTCGGCGAAGACGCCCTGGCCTTGCGCGCCGATGGCACGGTGTGGGAATGGGACGCGAGCGTCACCAACACCCACCCGGACTTGAGCAACGTCGTCGCCGTCGCCTCGGCTAACCCCTACCGCGGGGCGGTGCTGCATTTCGACGGCACGGTGACGACCTGGCCGGCCGACGCGCCTGAACCGTTGACCAACATCGTCGCCATTGCGGGCGGCGGCGACCACCAGCTCGCCGTTCGCAGCGACGGCACCGTGATCGCGTGGGGCTGCGACTGCCACGGCTCCACCACGCTTCCGCCCGACCTCACGAACGTGACGGCGGTGGCGGCCGGCGGCAGTGATGGGTACGACTACAGCATTTTCCTGGTTCGGGGCACGAATGCGCCCCCGGTGCTGAGCCTGAGTCGGCGCAATGGCGTTCCGCAAGTCAACGTAGCGGGGGAACCCTTCCATCATTACGTGCTTGAGGAGTCCGCAGCCATGGGGCCAACCCCCATCTGGAGCTTCAAACAGAACCTCGCGCTTTCTGCATCGGCTCGAACGACTGTCAGCCTGCCCGCTGACGAGGGCGCCCGCTTCTATCGTGCGCGGCTCTTGAGGTGACTGGTGAGCGCGGGTCGCGCGCCCGCAGCGCACCAGAAGCTGAAAAGCCTTTGCGTCTTTGCGCTAAAAGTCTTCTGCGTGAATAGGGCTAAAGGCTAAAGTGGGGCTGTGGTTGGGTCGCCGAGGCCGGAGCTTGGGTTCCCTCGCGGAAGCTGTTCGTCATCAGGCTCTTATGGACAAACGGGCCCGGGTGGGCCTGCGGGAGGGGCCGGTGTGGGTAACGAGGGGGCCCCGTGTATCTCCCATGTGGGTCGACCCACATGGGAGATACACCGGGGGCACGGCGGTATAACACCCTAAGCGCCCCGTGCGGAAGCCGGGGCTGCGTTGCGTGGCCAATGCGCAACCCACCATGGACTTGTGCAGATTGAAGGGCCCGGTATCATGCCGGGGCATGAGCACACCAACCGCTGGAAGGGCCAAACGAAGAAAGAGGGCGGTGGCGCCGGGCATCGTGCCTGGGGGCTGGTGCAGCCGCTGTGCTTTGTGCGGTCCGGCGGGCGAATGCCTCGATGATACTCCGCTCAAGAGCGGCCGTTGTGGTGATTGGGTGTTCTACGTGTGGAACGGGCAGCAGTGGCGCCGGCGCTGGTTCAAACCTTATGACCCCAAGACCCCCAAGCAGGTGTACTGGCGGGCGCGCCTGGCGGCCGGGTCGAAGGCCTACAACGAGACGCTGACCGAGGCGCAGCAGGATGCGTGCAGCGCCGCCGGGGCCAAACGGCGGACCCGGCCGCGGCTGGGCCAGTCAGGTCGGCAGACCGGGCAGCAGTATTGGGTAGGCAAGCAATACAAGGACAAGCCGCCGGCGCTCCGCCCGAAGGCCCGGAAGCCCACAAGCTGAAGCGGGCGCGTGCCCTGATAGTCAATCCACCCGGATGGTGAACTCCCCGATGGTGACGCCGTGGCGGCCATCTTTGTGCGGAGTGAAGGCGGCGATCGCGGGCACACTGGGCTCCGGCGTTCGCAACTGGCCCTGGACGGCCTGCAGCGTGTTTGGGTAGCCGTGGCACATGACCCAGCCTCCGCCCTTGGCGGGGATGCTCATCGCCAGCCGCAGCGGCTGACGGGGTGTAATGCTTGAAGCCGGGAGCCGCAGGATATAGATCCCGCTCAGGCCCCGGTTGGGGATGTTGGCCACGTGGAGGTATCGCAGCTCGTACTGCTCGCGCCGCCAGGTTCGGTCTTCCGCAATGCCCGTTTCAAACGTGATGACCGGCTCCTGGTTGCATCTCAACTCCGCTTTGGCCGGGTTGAAATCCGTGCTGCCGACGAACAGGATGGCGGTGGGCCGCCCGCTCGGCGCCGGGTCGGTTTCCCAGGTGACCGGCGCTTCGGCGGCGTAACTCCAGCCCGAATCCACCTCCCCGAGGTAGCTGGTGTATGGCGCCTGGTGCGGCGCACCCGGGGCCCATTGACGGAAACCGCCTACCCACTGCAAGTCCGTGTTCTCCTGCTGAACCTGCAGCAGCCTCCGCCCGGTCGCATCGGGTCCGAGCAGCTTGAAGGTGGCTCCAGTCGCATCCTCGCCCGGGGCATCGAAGGGCCGCTCGAGCCCATCTTCATCAAGCCGCTTCAAGGCCCGCGCCTCGTCGAGACGCTGCGCGAAGTCATAAATGACCTCGCGCTTTCCCATCCCGCCTTTGCGGATAAGCTGCGGCTGGCCCCACAACGCCCATTTCCAGGTCGGCGCGTTGCGGTCCTGCGCGCGCGTATAGGAATCGGTCACCAGCCTCAGCCGCAACGGGCCTGCCCTCGGCCCGGCGACCGCGTCGAGCGGGATGTCCCACTGCTCCCAGCCGCGGGTCCGGCGCATTAAGCCGCGGCGGAAGATCGGTTTCCACGCTCCAGCGGCATCGGGCGCCTCCACCGTGAAGACAACCCCCAGCCGGAAGTAATCCTCCTGGTCCACAAAGCCGATTCGGGTGCTCAGAAACAGCCCGCGCCCTTTCCCCCGTTCTGGCAGAATGTCCTCCTGGGGTTCCCACGGCAGAAACACCACGGGGTTCTCGGCGCGGCTTCGGGCGGCATCGGGAACACGCCGGCGCAAGTCGCTCCCGCCGGAGCAGGCGGCCAGAAAATCAGCGCGCTGTTGCTCCAGTCGCTCCGTCACCTTGGCGCACAGCCCGTCAGTCCAATCATAATCGTCGTCGTAGTTGATTTGGTAGATGAACTGGTTCCGCCTGGCGTGCTCGAGGGCGCGATCGTATTGGGCCAGCACCTCGCCGATAGCCGCGCCTTGCTTGATCAACTGCTGCGCCCGCCGATGGGCCAGCGCCGTGCGGCACATCTCCTGCGAGCGCCGGCAGGAGAGCCAAAGCCGCCGCAACCGTTCGGTCTTGAAAAGCCGGTCGCGGGCAGCGTCGTAGCCATCCCAGGAGAAAGCGTCCTGGTCGTAGGCCGGTTGCTCCAGGTCCGGCTCGTGGCCGGTGAACTTCCGGCAGGCCTCCCGCGCCAGGCGTTCACCGTGATCGGCCAGCACGGTTAGGAACTGGTAGTCCCGGTGCAGCGCCCGGCCGGTCGAAGGCCATTGGGAGCCATAGACTCCCTCCAAGACCATCGCGTCATTGACATCCGAGCCCTCATCCATGGCCCGCGCGACCAGCCGGCCCACTTCGTCCCCGTAATACATGCGGTAGGCGTAATCGAGGATGTCGGTCTGGTTCTCGTTGCTGACGCCGGGGATGCCGCGGTTGCGCCAGAGATGCTGCGCGGCCAGGTAGCCGAAGACCTCCGTGTTGGTCCACTCGAAGATGTAGCCCATCGCTCCGAAGCCGCCCGCCTGGAAAATATGTTGCTGGCAGTCGCGCTCGTAGGCCAGATCGCCGCCCATGCCCCCGTGCAGCCAATTGTTGTTCACGCTGGCGATGCGGCGCATGGCATTGGTGCAGGAGCCGCCGCGCCCGCCCAGGCTGGCGATGCGCTCCTTGCCGAAGATCTCCACGTACTGCCGCTCATTGGATTCGGTGATAATGAACGGAACCGCTTTCCCCTGCTTCTGGTCCACCAGGTTGAACCACTTCTGCCGTTCCTCGGCGTTCTTGCTCTCGGCCATGATGCGGGCCAGCAGCACATGGGAGATGAGGTAGGTTTCGCTCTCGCGCTGGAGGCGCCGACAATGCTTCTGAATCAGCCGGTCGAACTCGCGGAACAGCCACGTGTAATACTCGACCTGCACCCCCAGGGGCGGATTGTTCTGGTCGGTATCCTTGATCGAGGTAAAGCCGTAGGTGCTGGCCCAAGGCTGCCAGAACGTCTGATAGCACGGCTCGTTTTGGTTGGGAACATGGTTCGCCTCCGGGTCCTCGAAGACAAAGCCATTGAACCCCAGTTCCAGGATCCGGCCAATGAGAGCGTTCCAGTATTGCTCCACACCCGGCGCGAAGGGCAACAGCTCGGCCGCGCCGCCCGCATAGAGCTTTGGGTTCTTGTGGAGATCGCAGCCGTTGAAGGAATTCTTGCCGATATAGGCATAGACCTTCACGCCGCGCTCGTTGGCATAGCGAATCACCTCGGGGTAGAACTCACGGACAATGTTCCGGTGCGTGAAGCGCCGCAGCTCCTTCTGGCGAGTCCGGGGATTGAACCAATAGGAGTCCAGGTCCAGCGTTTCCTTCTCGTAACCGGGCAGGCGGAACGGCCAATACCCATACATGCACACCGCCCAGCCGTTGCACTTGTGCAGCATGGACCAGTCCGCCAGCCATTTCCATTCCCCCTCCGACCAGTTGCACAGGTCGTATCCCTCCAGCCGGTTCCAGCCCGAATACCAGGTCAGCGTGGGCGCCAGACAGCGCCAGCGCATATCCGGCCAGTCCTTGATCCGCACACAGGGAATGGCGCTCTGCCCCTGCCGCTGCGCTTGCAGGAGCATCTGGCAGAGGGTTTGCGCCGCCCAGAGCATGCCCCATTTGCCTTTGCCCACGGCGACGATACCCCGCCGGGTGACCCGCAGCACGCTCGCGTCGGGGCTGGTTCGCTCGGAGGCGAGAAACTCCGCCTCCTCTTCATTCAGCCATGCCCGGTCGTAACCCTCCTCCAGCGACCCCAGCCGCACGATCAGCTTGCCCTTTGCGCGCGGCAGAAACCGCCGCAGGCAAGCCATGGCAATCTCTTTGGTCCGGGACGACGCCCCGGCGGTCAGAAATTCCGGCGTGCCCAGGTGCAGCGCCCCCGCGAGGGACGCGAATTCCTGGGGATAGGGCAGCAGCCTCGGCTGGTCCGCCTTTGCGCCATCGGCAGCCCAGGCGCTACGCGGCCCAAGCGTTTGGCTGGTGGCGAGCATCCCCAACCCCGCCGTCGAGCTGAGGGCCAAAAACTCTCGTCTGTTCATCGGATGCCTGCCTGCGAGAAAGCCGCCCGCTCCGGCCTATGCGTTGACTTGCGGCGATTAGTTGCCCCGCAGGCCAGGCTGGCCAACGTAGGTGCGTTCGACTGCCGGGTCGAGGAAGATAAGCTGCTTCTTCCCGTCCACCTCGGCGATAAAGCAAGTTCCCCTGGGGAAAGCGGCGATCAGCTCGGCATCCGTCAGGCGCCCAGGCTGGTCATGCGCCTTCAGGGGCTGGACGTGTGCCACCATGGCCGGCGGACGAACCGTCGCGCGGGGGCCAAGCCAGAGCATTGTGCCCGCGACCACCGCTGCCGAAGCGGCCACCAGGCCCGCCCATCGCGTCAGCGCCCGCGCCCGCTGCCGGACACCAAAGGTCCGCAAGGCGTCCGCCTTGAAGGCGGCGCTGGCGGCTTCCCAGGAGTCGTCACGCAATGCGGCGTCCAACAGGGCGTCGTCTCGTTCAGGTTCAGCATTCATTCTCATGGCGCAGATCATTGAGCAGTTGTTGCTTTAGCTTGTGGCGGAGCCGGCCCAGCCGCGACTCGATGGCTTTGTAAGTC
>DATKNZ010000266.1:0-13827 GCA_035541055.1 Candidatus Acidiferrum sp.
AAGGGCATTATTCTCTCGGGCGGGCCGTCGAGCGTGTATGCGAAGACAGCGCCGCTTCCCGACCCGGCGCTGTTCGAGCTCGGCCTTCCGGTGCTGGGCATCTGTTACGGGCTGCAACTGCTGGCGCAGTATCTCGGCGGCAAGGTTGAGCCGGGCCAGAAGCGTGAATACGGCAAGGGCACGCTCTCGGTCAGGGACTCCTTCTGCCCGCTCTTCGCTGGGCTGCCGAGATCGCTGCAAGTGTGGAACTCGCACGGCGACCGACTGACGAAGCTGCCTGCGGGGTTCAAGCCGGTGGCGGTTACCGAGAATTCCGACTACGCCGCCATCGAGCAGCGCGCGCGCAAGATGTTTGGGCTGCAGTTCCACCCGGAAGTCGTCCACACGCCGCGGGGGAAGGATATCGTTGCCAATTTCGTGCACGGCATTTGCGGCTGCGGCAGGGAGTGGACGATGCAGAATTATGTCGCCCAGGCCGTGGACGCCATTCGTGCGCAGGTCGGGGGTGAACGCGTCATTCTCGGGCTGAGCGGCGGCGTGGATTCGAGCGTCGCCGCCGCGCTGTTGCACAAGGCCATCGGGGATCAGCTCACCTGTATCTTCGTCAACAACGGCCTGCTGCGCGGGCGCGAGCCGGAGGTCGTGCAGGAGGTGTTCGGGCGCCACTTCAAGATCAAACTGCAGTACGAGGACGCGTCGAAGCTGTTCCTGCGGCGCCTGCGCGGAGTCACGGACCCCGAGCGCAAGCGCAAGATCATTGGCCGCACGTTCATCGAGGTGTTTGAGGCCGCCACCCGCCGCGCAGGCAAAGCGAAGTTCCTGGCGCAGGGCACGCTTTATCCCGATGTGATCGAGTCGGTGCCGATCGGCGGCAACCCGGCGGCGATGATCAAGAGCCATCATAACGTGGGCGGCCTGCCGAAGAAGATGCGGTTCCAACTGGTCGAGCCGCTCAAATGCCTGTTCAAGGACGAAGTGCGCAAGCTGGGGCTGGAGCTGGGGCTGCCCGGCGAGGTCGTGCTGCGCCAGCCCTTCCCCGGGCCGGGGCTGGCTGTCCGCATCCTCGGCGCGATCACGCTGCAGCGTCTGGAGATCCTGCGCAATGCGGACACCATCGTGGTCGAGGAGATGAAGGCCAGCGGCTGGTATTACAAGATATGGCAGAGCTTCGCCGTGCTGCTCCCGGTGCGGAGCGTGGGCGTGATGGGAGACGAGCGGACGTACGATTTCACCATAGCGATTCGTGCCGTCGAGTCCCAAGACGGCATGACGGCGGACTGGGTAAAGCTGCCACCCGAGCTGCTGGAGAAGCTCTCCAACCGCATCGTGAACGAGGTCAAGGGCGTCAACCGCGTCTGCTTCGATATCACCAGCAAGCCGCCGGGGACGATTGAGTGGGAGTGAGAGCCGGGCCGTGGCCTCAACTCAGTTCAGGCGCGGCTTTATTCTGGCTGATCGTGAACGGCCGTGCTAGAGTTCGCGCATGGAATTGACGCTAGCGACGGAAGTGATGCCGGATTACTTCGAGCAGCTCGAATCGCGCATCTTACAGGATTTTGCCGAGGGCGTCGCTGCTTGGGGTCGGAGCGTGACCGCGCTGTCGCAGTGGGAGCAGGAACATCTACTCGACAACCCGCGCAGGGATCTCCTCGTCGCTCATCGTGAGGCCGTGGAGCGTTTGCTCCGCTTCGGCCGATTCCTGGCGCGAACGACCGCCCATCCTGATTTTCCTGACACCGCCCTCAAAGGCAACGTAGCTGCTACCCTGCAAACGCTGGAAGATAAGGTTCCTCTTTGGCACGGGACTATAGACCGGGAGCAAGCTGAGATCATCCTGAAGGCCGCATTCCCGGAATGAGCCCGGATTTGGAGCGGCTGCTCACAGCGCTCTACGACCGGGACACTTGTGAACCGGAACAACGCGAGCGCTTGCAACGCATCGTGAACCGCCTGCTCCAGGACTCGATGCAGCGAGTGCCTGTAGCTGATCGGGCCAGGTTCCTGGACGCTCTGGGGGACCGCTATCGGCAGTTCCTGCGCGCCCGGCGTAAACCTCCGACGCTCCCTCCCAAAGCCTGATTATGACCCCGCTCCCCGCCGCAATTGAAACTGCCCGGGCGGCGCTCGACGCCCACCTGCGCGAGGTCATCGCCTGGCATTTCTCGCCGGAGACGGGCTGCCCGTTCTGGCTGGAGTGGGCGGCCAAAGCGGGCTGGGACCCGCGCAAGGAGGTGCGGTGCTTCGCCGACCTCACGGCGCGCTTCCCGCATTTCCAGGACGAGTGGCTGCGCGATCTGCAGCCGGAGGTGTGGGTGCCGGCGAAGTTCAAGGGCCGGCCCTATAACATCTTCGAGACGGGCGGCACGACCGGCATGCCCAAGCAGCGCATCGGCTGGGATGATTACAAGACCGACTACGAGGAGTTCTCGGCGAAGCTGGCGGATGAGCATTTCCCTCCCGGCGCCGCCTGGCTGATGGTCGGCCCCACTGGCCCACGGCGGCTGCGGCTGGCCGTGGAGCACCTCGCCAACTTTCGCGGCAGTCCCTGCTATTTCGTTGATCTGGACCCGCGGTGGGTGAAGAGAGTCATCGCCGAGAAGCGGGCCGATCAGGCGCGCGCTTACATGGCGCACGTGGTGGACCAGGCGGTGACGCTGCTCAAGCATCGCCGGATCGCGGGGCTGTTCACCACGCCGAAGCTGCTGGAAGCCATGGGAGAGAAGCTCAATCTCTACGACGCCGGCATCCGCGGCGTGTTCTGCGGGGGCACGACGATGGCCCCGCAATACGTGCGGTTCATCGTGGAAGAAGTGCTGGAGGGCAGGGTGGGCTTCTATCCGACGTATGGCAATACGCTGATGGGCCTGGCGGCCAGCGTGCCGTTGAGGCCCGAGGACAACTACTCGGTCACCTATTACGCGCCGCAGCCTCGCGCGGTGCTCCGGGTGGTCAACCCGACGCAAACGGAGAGCCTGGTGGAATATGGCGAATGGGGGCGGGTCGAACTGACCACCCTGACGCGGGAGTTCTTCCTGCCGCGCTTCCTGGAGCGCGACGAGGCCGTCCGCCGCCCGCCACGCGCACCGTATGCCTGGGACGGCGTGGGCGAGGTGCGCCCGTTCGGCGCGATGGAGAAGACGATTGTGGAAGGGGTCTATTGAGCGGCGACGCTTCACGATGCACGACGCCGATAACAGTGCTACATGAGGGAAGACACGGATTACACGGATTATCACGAATGCCGCGAATCTGATTCGTGCAAATCCGTGCAATCCGTGTCCACGCGCGGAGACGTATGACGCTGCGGACAGAGAGCCCTCGTCTGCCTCACCTTCCAGCCCTGCGCCGCGGCAAGGCCTACGCCAGCCTCGAGCAGACGGAGGTCAGGGACTGCCGCACCGGCGCCGCGCTGGCGCGCATCAGCCAGGTCAACGCCGGCGTGATTCGCAAGGACCTGGCGCGCATGGCCGAATCGCGGGCAGCGCTGAAACAGTTCTCGTGTGAGAAGCTCATCGGGATCTGCGCCCGGGCCGCCGGGCTGTTTCTGCACGAGAGCTTGCCCCTGGGCGACCAGGGCCACACGCAATCCCCGGAACACTACATTGAGACTTTGTCCGCCACCAGCGGCCTGCCTTTCGTCATGGTCCGCCGCAACATGCAGAAGATCGCGCAGGCGCTGTCCCGGATGCGATCGGTGCTCGAGGGGCTGACGCGCGGGCTCGACCTGGACGTGCTGGATCGCGGCGTGGGCAAGCATGGCGGCCGGCCGATCAGCTTCTATCCGGCGGCCCAGTGCCTCGGGCTCGTCATGCCCAGCAACTCGCCGGGCGTGAACTCGCTCTGGCTGCCCGCCATTCCGCTGAAAATGCCGGTGGTGCTCAAGCCGGGCCGGGACGAGCCCTGGACGCCCTACCGGATTATCCAGGCCCTCATCGCGGCGGGCTGCCCGGCCGAGGCATTCGGTTTTTATCCCTGCGACCACGAGGGTGGGGCGGAGATGCTGCGCGGGTGCGGACGTGCGCTGGTTTTTGGCGACCAGGCGACGACTGCACAGTATGCCAATAACCCGGCCATCCAGGTTCACGGCCCGGGCTTCAGCAAGATTCTTATTGGCGAGGACGCCATCGAGCGCTGGCGAGATTTCCTGGAGGTCATGGTGTCCTCGATTGCCGACAACGGCGGGCGCAGTTGCATCAATGCCTCCGCCGTCGTAGTGCCCCGGTACGCGCGCGAGATCGCCGAGGCGCTGGCACAACAACTGGGTCCGGTCGCGCCGCTAAGCGCCCGCGAAGAACGGGCGCGGCTCGCGGCGTTCGCGAATCCGGCCATCGCTGCGGCCATTGACGCGGCCATCGAGGCGGGGCTGCAAACGCCGGGCGCCGTGGACGTGACAAGTAAGCATCGCGGCGGCCCGCGCATGGTGACTTTCGAGGGCGCCACGTACCTCCGGCCCATGATCGTTCATTGCGACTCATTCTCCCATCCCCTGGCCAACCGGGAGTTCCTGTTCCCCTACGCCAGCGTGGTGGAGTTGCCGCAGGCGGCCATGCTGGCCCAAATCGGCCCCTCGCTGGTGGTCACGGCCATTACCGACGACCGCGACTTCCGCGCCGCACTGCTGGATTCGCCGCTGATCGAGCGACTGAACCTTGGGCCCGTTCCGACGACGCAGGTCTCCTGGGACCAGCCGCACGAGGGCAACCTGTTCGATTTCCTTTATCGGCGGCGCGCGTTGGAGTTCGCCGACACCGCCCAGCTCGCATGAGGCCGCCGGACCCCGACATGCTTCAGCCTTTGCTGGCGTCGTTCGACTACCAGCCCCGCACGCGCATCGTCTTCGGCATTAAGTGTGTCGAGCGGGTGGGGGAATTGGCGAAAGGTCTACCGGCCCAACGGGTGCTGCTCGTGACCGACCGCGGCATTGCGGCTGCCGGCCACGCGGCCCGGGTGCAGCGCAGCCTCGAGGCGCACGGGATCGCGGTAAGCTGCTTCAAGGATGTCGAGGAGAACCCGGGCACCCGTTGCGTGGAAAAGTGCCTTGCCGTGGCGCGCCGCGGAGCGGTTGAGGCCATCGTCGGCCTTGGCGGCGGCAGCAGCATGGATACGGCGAAGGGCTGCAACTTCCTCCTCACCAACGGCGGCCAGATGAAAGATTACTGGGGCCTGGGCAAGGCCGAGCTCCCCATGTTGCCCCTCATCGCGATTCCAACCACAGGCGGCACCGGCAGTGAATGCCAGTCCTTTGCCCTGATCACCGACGAGACGACGCACCAGAAGATGGCCTGCGGCGACCCCAAAGCCGCTGCGCGCATCGCTATCCTGGACCCCGACCTGACCCTCTCCCAGCCGCGCCGGGTCACCGCCTGCAGCGGCATTGACGCCATCGCCCACGCCCTGGAAACCGCCGTGAGCCGGGCCCGGACGCCCCTGTCGCTCGCCTTCTCGCGGGCGGCATTCCAACTCACGCTGACCGGCTTGCCGCGGGTGCTGGAGAGCCCGGACAGCCTGGAGGCCCGCAGCCAGATGCTGCTGGGCGCGGCCTGGGGTGGCACGGCCATCGAGAACAGCATGCTGGGGGCGGCGCATTCGGCCGCGAACCCACTCACGGCCCATTTCGGCGTCACCCACGGGCAGGCCGTGGGCCTGATGCTGCCCCATGTCGTCAGGTTCAACGCCCTCGATCCATACTCCGCCCGGACCTATGCTGAACTGGCCTGCGCGGCGGGCTTGGGCGCGCCATCGGAGCCGCCGGACGTCGTCGCGGAGCGCCTGGCCGGCCGCATCCAGGCCCTGCTGGAAGCCGCCGGCCTGCCACGCTCGTTGAAAGAGTGCGGCGTGCAACCGGACCAAGTCCCCCACCTGGCGAGCGAGGCGGCGACCCAATGGACAGCGCAGTTCAACCCCCGCCAGGTCCTGGAGGCTGACTTCCAGAAGCTCTACGCCTCGGCGCTCTAGCCGATCGCAGAACCTACGGCGGAACGGGCGCAGCGCGGACGTACTCGCGCGGAGCAATGGGTCTGCTGCCGACAACCCTGCCGCTTTCGGGGAGGCCCCATCTCCGGACAAGCCTCTCCGCGCGTGCGCGCCTGCGAGGGCGTCCCCCCAGCGCGCTGCGCCCTCCGTCGCCCCGCGAACCGACACCGCCTGGGCTGCCCCCTGTGGGCCTTGCCTGGCCCTTGCGGTTGCCCGGTGTGTCTCCCATGGGGCCCGGATCACATGGGAGACACACCGGGCACTCGCCAGGGCCACATAGGGCCCACACGGGCCAGTCTGGGATTGATCCCAAGGCGCGCCATTGCTATTCCCAGCGCGCAAAACCTGTGAACGGCTACTTCAACCCGGGCGACTGGGCGATCATCGTCTTCTACCTGCTGGGCATTATCGCGCTCGGGTTGTGGTTCGGCAAAGACCAGCGCAGCACGCGCGACTACTTCCTGGGCAGCCGGAACGTGCCCTGGTGGGGCATCGGCCTTTCCATCGTCGCGGCGGAGACCAGCGCCCTGACGATCATTGGCGTGCCGGCCATGGCCTACGGCGGGAACATAGCCTTTATCCAGATGATCATCGGCTACGTCATTGCGCGGATCATCCTGGCCATCGTGCTCGTGCCCCATTACTTCAAGGGCGAGATCTATTCACCCTATCAGTTGTTCGCCAACACCTTCGGCCCCTCGGCCCGCCAGACCGCCGGCGGGTTCTTCCTGATAAGTGAAACCCTGGCCGCGGGCGTGCGGGTGTATGTCGCCAGCATCCCGGTCAAGCTCATGCTGGGGGACCAGGTGCTGGGCTTCGGCACGGGCGACCCCATCCTGGGGGCCATCCTGCTCTTCGTGCTCCTGTCCCTGCTTTATACCTACGTGGGCGGAGTGAAGGCGGTGATTTGGACGGACGCCGTGCAGTTCGGCCTGTTCCTGCTCGGAGGGGTCTTTGCCCTCTGCTACATCCCGTCGCTCGTGGACGGCGGGATTGGTGCCGTGTTCTCCAAAGCCTCCGCCGCGGGCAAGCTCCACTGGCTGAACGTCACGCCGCCGCCCGGGGTCTCGCTGACAAAGTTCCTGCTCGATAAACCCTTCAACCTCTGGATGGGCGTCATCGGCGGCACGGTGCTGGTGCTTTCGACGCACGGCGCCGAGCAGTTGATCGTGCAACGCGTCCTGACCTGCAAATCCATCGCCGACGGGCGCAAGGCGCTCGTCCTGAGCGCCGTCGTCATACTGCCGCTATTCCTGATCTTCCTGCTGGTCGGCGCGATGCTCTGGGCGTTCTACCAGGGCCATCCCATCCGCATTGCCCTGCCGGAGACGCGGCCCGGCTCGGGCATCACGGCCAACGACTTCGTCTTCCCCATCTTTATGATCACGGAGGTGCCGCACCTGCTGAAGGGGTTCCTCATTGTGGCCATCCTCTCGGCCGCCATGTCCTCCGTCAGTTCGGCCCTCACCGCGCTGTCCTCGGTCTCCACGATGGACTTCGTGAAACACGCGCTGCCCGGGCGCAGTGAAGACTTCTTCCTGCGCTTCAGCAAGGTCTCGACCGTGGCTTGGGCCGCCGCCCTGATCGTGGTGGCTTCCCTGAGCCGCCGGGTCGCCTTCGTCCTGAATGCCGCGTTTGCCCTGCGCGGCCTGACGGGCGGCGCGCTGCTGGGCGGGCTGGCGCTGGCGGTGTTCTGGAAGAAAGGCCGGAGCACGCCTGTCATTGCCGGCATGCTCGTGTCGCTGGGCACGATGACGGCGGTTCAGCTTCTGCCGGCATTCAGCCTGACGCGGCCGCTCTGGATGAAGATCGTCGGGACGGAGATTTTCTGGCCCTGGTACACCCTGATTGGCGCCTCGGTAACCCTCCTGACGGCCTGGCTGGTGCGCGCGATGAGTCCCGAGTCTAAAGTCTAAGGTCTTGAGTCGTCCTCGCCCTCCTGCCTGAGGGACCCGATTATGAGGACGAGAACCAGCACGAGCGAAGACGACTCAAGACTTTAGACCCAAGACTCAAGACTTCCGCCGAGGCCGGCGCTCGCCTGCGGCTAAAGCGGCTTGCCTTCAAGCGCAGGTTCCGCGCATGGTAGAGCATGGCACTGCCCAGCCAGCCGATTACTTTGACCGCCGACCAGATTGCGGAGCTGAACCGCAAGCTGGCGACCATGCGGCACGACATCAACAACCAGTTGTCGCTGATCATGGCGGCGGTCGAACTGATCCATTACAAGCCGGAGACGGGCGAGCGCATGATGGCGATGCTGATCGAGCAGCCTCCCAAGATCTCCGCCGCCCTCATTCAGTTCTCCAACGAGTTCGAGCAGTGCATGGGTATTACGCGGCCCTGAGCGGGGAATGGCGCTTGCCTGAGCCCAGTTGCGGCCTCGTCCTCCTCCTCGTTCTCGTCCTCGTCCCCGAAAAGCAGGCCAGGATCGACGAGGAGCACGAGAACGAGGACGAGAACGAGGCGTTCTGCGGCTTATGCAAGTGCCATTCCCCTGAGCGGGCCCGCCACCACCGGGCGCGACGGCGCTCACGGCTGGTTGTAAACAATGTCGCCCGGGCGAGACGAGGCATAACGGCCCGGGCGGCCGCCATTGTCCACCCCATCCGGTCCGACGCTGTAGAGCAGCCACTTCGTGCGGTTCGGCCGGTAGATCAACGGCCTGCCGGAGAAGGGGTCCTCGGGCACCGCGGCCAGGTACTCCGGCACGAGGTCTTCCAGGCGGGGCGGCGGGCCGCTGGACCTTTCGGCGCAATAGCAGCGCAGGGCCAGTTCGGTCGCGAGGAGGCGGTTGAAAGCCACAATGCGCTTGTGCTTCTCCAGGGCGAGCTGCCTTGAGGCCCCGAAATTCCACAGCGCTCGCACCCACAGGATGGGGTTGGGATAGTTGCGGAGCTCGCGGTAGAAATAGGCGCGTTCGTTGCGCGCCACCTCCTCAAATGAGACGCGGGTGCGGTCTATCTCTTGCAGCGCGGAAAGCACACGCCGCGACTCGGCCGGCGTAAGCTCGGGCAGGACCTTCAGCAGCGAACCCCGGCCGATCGCCTCGCAGGCGATCCCGACTAAATGGTGGATCAGGGGGCCGCCCCGGCTGATCTGGTTGCCCAGGCGCATGGAATCCAAGGCGGAATCCGCGGCCGCGGCAGGCTGGTTGTCCGCCGTATGCACCTGCGCCTCGGCCACCAGGAGCTGGGCAAGGCGTTTCATGCCGGCCAGTTCGGTGAGCATCGCGCCGCTGTTGGTCAGGGTCGCGGGAGGCACCGCGCATTTGCGGCCCAGGCCCACGCGCAGCAGCCGCAGGGCCTCGGCGTTGGTGGAGACGAGCTGGCGCAAGGCGGCGTTGCTCATGAACCCGTAATCGCTCACGTTCGGCGAGGCGGCGGCACCGGCTTTGAGGAGGTCGTCGTAGCCGTTGGGGCTTGGCAGCGGCGCGGGCGCCGGCGCCGGCGCCAGGGTCAACCCCAGCCAGGCCACGACCGAAGCCGCCGCGACCGCGCCTACCCCGACCAGCCACCTGCGTCTCCGAGCGAGCATATTGGCTTTAGACAAAGAGACCGGCGACACCGAACATTGCGGCTCACTGGCGGCGAACCATTGGGCCAGAAGTGCAAACAGAACTGGATGCCCGCCCTCCAGTGAACTCGCCTCGATCGGCGATACGCCCGCGCCAAGCCTTAAAAAACGGGAGGGCTAGCGTGCAAAACAATACGCCGCCAACGGCAACGTAAGTGGCTATGATGTACCATGGTGGTCCCTCGTCGCCTCCAATCAAAATAAGACCAGCACCCCAAACGTCATTGAAATACCAGACGATGGGACCGCCGAAATCGCTTTCGATAAGCCAGAGCACCGGGCCGTAAACGAGCGGAAATGAGCAAGAACCCGTTTGCCTGATGTGCGCCAAGACAATCGGTGGCGCCGCTAGCAGGTAGAGCAGGACGAGAAACGCGATTACGGCTCCCAGCCAACTGATTGGCTCCGCTAGCCGGTCCGCCATGCTAGCAACTCGCATCGCCATGTTCCGCGCTTTCATCTATCAGGTTTGACCGGCTCGCCCTGAAACTATCACGCGCCCTGAAGCCGAACGATAGCGCTCAGGCAACGTGGGGCGAGCGCATCCGATACGGAACAAAGCGCGAATCCCGCGCTTGCCTGCGGCCCTCTTGTTGGACCAGCTCCAGGGGAGCGGCAGGTCTGTAGCGAGCCCCGCCCCCTACGAGCCCCGTAAGCCCCGTAGGGGCGGCACGGTTCGCGCCCGGCAGCACGGTGCCGCCGCCACCTCTCCCGGCTGGTTGGAATTCCTCAAACCAAGAATCGTTCCCCAGCCGCACAACGCGCCGACCCGTGAACCGCTCCGGAACCCACTGGCTGCACCGGCGCTACCAGTGCCGCCGCTCGATTTCGCGAACCTTGTCATCTGGAGAATAGGAAACCGTCAAGCTAATGCCATCCCTTTCGACTCCACCAAAAAGCCAGAACTCCCGGTCCGCCCCGCTTTCATTGGGGCTGGGCAAAACCCGATGGACCTCGGAGCGGGTAATGCCTTTGTGCACCTCGTGGTAACGCGCCCACATGTCCCGAACGTCCGCCCTTGATGTCCGGCACCCGATGAAGATAAGTCCGAAGGCGGCAATTAGGATGAGTGAAAGGCGTGCCATACCTCAACGATCAGCGCAGCCACGCCGGGCCAACGACGCTCGCTGCGCCGCAAGACGCACTCCCGGCGTTGGCTGACGCGACTGGTTGGGCACCCGATGACTTGTCGTTGCCGAGCTACCTGACAGGGTAGCGACGGAGGATCTGGGCAGTCTCCTCATCGTATGCAAGATAATGGGAACGTGTTTTAATCAGGACCACCCGTCCGTCTTGGCCCAGCGCAACCTCGACCGGTTCCTCACAACACAGGAGTCGCTTGTCTGGTTCTGCCCCTTGAGGGGAGATGAGCACACTCCAAGGCCGCGCCGGCCTCGGCAGCCCGGTCTTGGAAGCTTTCCTCGGCTTCGGAACATCGAGCGTAAGCACAAACCGTCCTCCGGCGTCTTCAAGTCGGGTGCATTCGGGGGATAGAGTACCGAGGGTATGGTCCCTGAACGCCTCATGGACCTGCTCGCGAGTCATTAACCGCGGCCTGAAGTCAGTTTTCACCTGACCTGCTCCCACGGCACGATGAATTTCCTCATTGAAGCCGCGAACGTAATCTGCCTGCCATGCTGCAAGCTCTGGAGGCGCACTCAATACATCCATCGGAAGGCCCGTTCGAGAATCAATCATTTCCTCGTCGAGCCCATGAGTGACCACAACCCGGGGCACTCCTCGGGAGATGGCCTTCCGTGCAGTGCGCTTCCCCTCGCTGTAAGCTTTGTCTGAAGGATTATCCATTTGAGTGTGCAACGGCGCGTTTAGCCCAACGGTCAGCACCAGCGGTGCGAGCCAGCCGCCAACGACTCCCGAATTGGAACTGACGTAAACGGCTCGCTCGCATCTGATGCATGCTGTAGTTAGCCGGGCAGCAGTCGGTCATTTGTCCAGGGCCGCCCTGAGCAGGTCGGCATCGGTTGTGGATACGCCCGGACATGCGACGTACCCATCGAAGGCCAACCGGGCCTCCGCGGTGCGCCCCAGGCGACGAAGAGTGAACGCACTGACCAGTTGAGGCTCAGGAACATGACGAGGTCCCTTCCACTCGCGCCTCTGCTGCTCCTCAGCCCTGCTTAGAATACCGCTGAGGTCTCCAGCAGCACGAAACCACGATTGAATTGAATCCCTAACTGCCGACCACATCTTGGCCATGGTCTCGCGGAGGTACTGCGTCCCGTGGCCATTCTGGGCGACGTAGTCGCCGGGTGCCGTGAAATACTCGAACGGATCTTCCCACAGGTCGAAGCGGGCCGACTTGGCGGTTCGGTGCCATCTCAGGCGACCCCCGCTCAGCTGTGGCAGGTAGGGGAGGCTTGCGCCCCAGCATACCGTGTAAGCCCATCCCTTGCGCGCTTGAAGCCCCAGGACATGCATGACGTCAGCGTCTGCTTGGCGGACAAACATGCCCGGCTTGATGGTGGTAAAGCCATCCAGCCCCGAAGATGCCAGCTCTTCAAAGAATGCATACACCTCACGCGCCGGTACCTCGCCATAACCGTACTTTTCGACCACCGCGTAAAACCGCTCCACGTTCTCATCGGAGGGCTTGCGAAATAAGTGCCGAAACAAACTCCTCATGGGCGGCTTGTCGTTCCCGGGCTAACAATCAGGGTGAGCGACGGGAGGCAGGCGCCGCTGGCGTCCGATTCGTCTCCGAGCTCACCGCCTGCCTCCCGTTCGCTCCACCCTGCGGGTTGGGCTGCGGATCCTTATAGTACGGGGATGTCCGGAATTGCACGATCCCATACTTGCCCTCTCCATTGTGGGTCGGCGAGGTTATTACCAACACGTTGATGGTATCACCCACTTTGTAATGCGTCAGCGCAAGATCGTCGCTTGCTATCACTTCTTGGCCCTTCCATTTTACAGCGTAAGCTCGAAACATCGCGTCGCCATCCTTGGCATGATACACCTTTACCACCTTGAGCTTGGTCATCTGGTAGTCCGTCAATTTGGGAGACTCGCTTTCAGCCGCCCAGAGAGACAGTAGCCCTAAGCCAGCAATGCAGGTAAGCGCAGAGAGTAGTTTCTTCATGACTTTCGGAGGGTTGCTCAAGAGGTGCGACACGTGGCCCAACGCAAAAACTCAGCGGCGGCGGGCGACTGAGCCAGAAATGCAAACAGGACGCGCCACCCGCCGTCCGCTGAAGTGCCCACGTTAGGCGTCGTGAATGAAATCATACTCCTCCTCTCTGGGCGGTGTCGCGAAACGCACAACTCCGGCCGCATCGAAACTGCGAGCTCCATCACAATAACGACGCGCGATAACGTCACGAAGACCGTCATACGTGCAAGCCACGCGTAGCGGGCCATAATATGCGTCGAAGTCCGCGCGACTGCAAAACATGGCATGTGCGTACGCAATGTATGCCATCGTGCAACCGGACTCGGCTGCTATTCGGCTCACCTCCTCGATACCGTAGTACTTCTTATTCCCGAGGTGCCGTGACAGCTCTTGCGACAAGTTCCAAACGTAGTCATCGATAGCTGAACGGCGCGCGCCCCACCTCGGCCAACGTGCAAGCCAAACCACGCCAACTCCAAGAACCACTCCAACGATGCCGTAAGCGCGACTGCCCTCTTTGCTCATCCATTCCGGGAAGTATCGCCCAGACTCGGCATCGTGGTGGAGGATGAGCCCCGCCGTCGGAAACGCGATGAAGAAGCTGCCCGCCACGATGAGGAGGACACCGCCAATGACCCCAGCGATCCCCTTATTCCTTCTCTTAGTCATAGCCGCCTAACAGTATATTTAGCCCGAAGTCTCCGGCAGAAAGGGCAACTCCTGAAGGTTCGATCTCATGGGGGAATTATGAGACAGCCGGAGAGCATTGTCAATAAGCTAACTTCAGTCAGCCACGGTCTGAAAAATGAGGCATTTATGACGGCAGGCATGGCTGGGGCGCACAAGTGGTAAAGCTTAAGTCATACAACCCAGGTTCCGTCACCGGGTCTGCCCTTCCCCACTACCCCGGAAGGCATCTTCACCAACTGGCGCCAGGGCCCTGCACCGCAGGGGCTTAAGCCATGCCTATCCGGTTGGTTGTCCTAACGTGATGTTACGTATGGCAACCCATTTAACCTGCCTACGATCGGACTCTGCGAACTTTGGTAAGGACCACCAACCGGATAGGCACGGAGTAAGACAGTAATGGACAGGCACTTACGAAGAAGGGCTCCACAAATCCACCTCAGCTCTACGCCCTCACCTCT
>DATKNZ010000267.1:0-16420 GCA_035541055.1 Candidatus Acidiferrum sp.
CCGGCGCGAAGCAATCGCCTCGCGCAGGAGAAATCGCCCTACCTCTTGCAGCACCAGCATAACCCGGTGGATTGGTTCGCCTGGGGCGACGAGGCCTTCGCCAAGGCCCAGCGCGAGCGCAAGCCTGTCTTCCTGAGCATCGGCTATTCCACCTGCCATTGGTGCCACGTCATGGAGCGCGAGTCGTTTGAGGACGAGCGCCTCGCCGCCTTCCTTAACGAGCACTTTGTCAGCATCAAGGTGGATCGGGAGGAGCGGCCGGATGTGGACAAGATCTATATGACCTTTGTCCAGGCCACGAGCGGGCAGGGCGGCTGGCCGCTGAACGTGTTCGTGACGCCGGAGCGGAAGCCGTTCTTCGGCGGCACCTATTTCCCGCCGCAAAGCGGCCACGGGCGGCCCAGTTTCCTGCAAATCCTGCAGCAGGTGCAGCAGGTCTGGGCCACGCGCCAGGCAGAGGTGGCGGACTCGGCGGCGGAAATCCAGGCCCGCCTGCAGCAATTCGGGGTCGGCGGCGAACCGCTCTCGGGCGTGATTCTCACCTCCGCCGTCTTGCAGCAAGCCGCCACGCTGCTCAAGGAAGCTTATGATCCGCGCCAGGGCGGGTTCGGCAGCGCCCCCAAGTTCCCGCAGCCCAGCCAGCCGCAATTCCTGCTGCGCTATGCCCGCCGTTTCAAGGACGACGAGGCCCGCCGCATGGTGCTGCACACTTGCGACCGCATGGCCGCGGGCGGCATCCACGACCAACTGGGCGGCGGGTTCGCCCGCTACTCCGTGGATGCCGAATGGCTGGTGCCGCATTTCGAAAAGATGCTCTATGACAACGCGCAGTTGGCGCAGTTGTATTTGGATGCCTGCCTCGTGAGCGGGGAGACGCGCTACGCCGGCATCGCGCGCGACATCCTCGACTATGTGTTGCGCGACATGACGCATCCCGAAGGCGGGTTTTACTCCGCCGAAGACGCGGACAGCGAGGGGCACGAGGGGAAGTTCTACTGCTGGACGCGCCGCGAGCTGTCGGAGCTGCTCGCGCCCGCCGAGTTCCAGGTCGCCGCGCGCTATTTCGGCATTACCGAGCAGGGCAACTTCGTGGATCACAGCCATCCGCAGCCGCTGCCCGGCCAGAATGTGCTGAGCGTGGTTGACCCGCAGTTGTCTGAGCAGGAGAAGGCTCACCTGGCGGCTGCCAAGGCCAGGATGCTGGCGGTTCGCGCCCGCCGCGTGCGCCCCCACCTGGACGACAAGGTGCTGGCCTCGTGGAACGGCCTCATGCTCGGCGCGATGGCCCGCGCCTACGCCGTGCTGGGGGACGCAACTTACCTGCGGGCCGCCGAGAAGAACCTGGCGTTCCTGCAAAGCAAGCTCTGGGACGCACAGACCAGCACGCTGTACCACCGCTGGCGAGAGGGGGAGCGCGACCAGGTGCAACTGCTTGATGCATACGCCTTCCTGCTGTCGGGGGTCGTCGAGCTATACGAGGCGACGCTGCAGCCCAGGCACCTGGATTTCGCGCTGGCGCTGGCCGAGGCCATGCTCGGCCGCTTCTACGACGCGGAGGCTGGCGGTTTCTGGCAGAGCCCGCCGGGCACGCCCGACCTGATCCTGCGCATCAAGGAGGACTACGACGGCGCCGAGCCTTCGGGGAACTCCGTGGCCTGCCTGGCGTTGCTGAAGCTGGGCAAGATCACCGACCGGCGGGAGTTCACGCACGCGGCGGAGAAGACGCTGCGGCTGTTTGCCAATCGCCTCCAGCGGGCGCCGCAGGCCCTGCCGTTCATGCTCCAGGCACTCGATTTCTCCCTCGACGAACCCCGGCGCGCCGTGATCGCGGGTGACCCGGCGCAACCGACGGTGCAGGCCCTGGTGCGGGCCGTCCACGGGGTGTATCAGCCGAACAAGGTCGTGTTGGGCAACGCGGGCGCGGTTGAGCCATTTGCGAAGGCCCTGCCGGCCAAAGGAGGCGCGCTGCTTTACCTTTGCACGGGGACGTCGTGTCAGGCGCCGACCGGGGATGTGGCGGAGGCGCAGAAGCTGGTGGCCTAACGCGGATATTTCACGCTGGCAGGGACGCCTCGCCGAGGCGTCCGTGTGGCGGCGGCAGCGGACGCCTCGGCGAGGCGTCCCTACCTAGATGTAGTACATCTTTTCCTTCTCGGCGGATTCTTCGAGCAATGCCTGGAACGTGACCGAGTCGGCTGCCGAGACCATGGCCTGCTGCAGCTTCTGCCAGGCGCGCCGCAACTCGGGCGGGCAGCCGGCGTCGTTGAGGGCGGGCATGTCAACGATGGTGCCATCCACCGCGCGCAGGACATCGCCGAGGGTGATCTCGGACGGGGGCTTCCCGAGCAGGTAGCCGCCTGCCTTGCCACGAATGCTGCGCGTGATGCCCGGCCCCTGGAGTTCGTTCAGAATCAGCACGAGGTATTTCGGCGGCGCGCTCAGGCCCGCCGCGAGCTCTTCGACCTTCAGTGCTGTTTTCGAGGGATAATGCCGCGCCAAACCAAACACCGCCCGCGCCGCGTAGTCGCTTTTGACGGATGCCTTCACGCCCGGAAACTAGGCGGACAGGCGCGCGGTCGCAATGTGGAATTGGCGGGAAGGCCGAGCGCGTCTCGACCGGGCCGGCGTGGGCGGGCGGGGTAAGTCCGAAATCCGAAGCCCGAAATCCGAAACAAACCCAAAGGCTCAAACGAGCAATGATCGAAACTTCCGGCGCGCGCGGGTTTTGAGCATTTGTCCTTTGAGCATTGGGATTTGTTTCGGATTTCGGCCTTCGGATTTCGGATTTCTGCCGCTGAGCACGACGGTGCCCCTACGGCTGCGTCGCCCCAAGCCGCTCGTCCATCCAGCGCAACGTCTTCTGCCACATCTCCTCCGTATAGACGTGCGCCTGCCCGGGATAGACGATGCTTTGGAACTCATCCGGCTTGCCGTAGAGCTGGAAGGCGGGCCGCACCGCCGCTTCGATGGCGTGAATGCCGTCCTCGGGCGAGCCATCGTCTGCGCCACCGTTCTGGAATAACACCGGCCTGGGCGCAATCAACGCCACCACCGCTTCGGTGTCGAAGTGGTTCAACATGCCCGGCACGAAGTAATAAATCCCGTGCGCCTTGAGCATCTCGTGCTCGATCAGGTTCTCATAGCGCGTGAGGCAGGCAATCGGCACCCCGGTTTTGATGCGCTCGTCCAGCGCCATCAGCCACCACGACCGGGTCGCCCCCATGCTCATGCCGGTGACGCCGAGGCGGCTGGCGTCCACCTCGGGGCGCGAGGCGAGGTAATCAAGCGCCATCAGGTCGTCGCGCAGCATCATGCCCCAAAGCGTGCGCCCGACCCAGAGGTTGAACTTGCTGGCGGACATTTCACCGTCCCGTCCCATCTCGGCTGGCCCACCCGGCCCCTTGCCGTTCCGCTCGCCGAAGCAATAGGCGTCAATGGCGAGCACGACAAAGCCGCGCCTCGCCAGCGCTGGCCCGGGCGGCTCGGGCGTGTGTTTGGCCTGGAACAGCTCTTCCTTGCCGATCTCGTACTCGCCCCCGTGCCAGTGGCAGTAAAGGATTGCCGGCGCCTTGCCTGCGCGCTTTTTCGGCAGGAGCAGGTAACCCGGCACGGTGGCGCCGGCCCCGTTGTCGAATTGGAACTTCTCCACGACATAATCGCCCCGGTCTTCGCGCGAGAGCACGTTCACGGCGGGCGCCTTCGGCCTGGGCGGCAGCTTGCCGAGCAGTTCCCAAAGCTGCGCTCGCACCTGCGCGCGCTGGGTTTCCCAAGCGGCCCGGCTCTCGGCGACGCGGAAGGGCGGGGCGACCGGCGCATTCGTCAGCCACCGCATTGCATCGTTCTGGTTGGTTTCGGCCATAAGGATACCCGGCGCGCAGCCCAGCAGCGCCACGAGGCATAATGCACGGGCGCGGGGAAGATTTCGATTCATATCCGGCAGGGTATCAGCAAGCCAAGCCGCCGCCAGCCAAGGCTCAGAACTCCTGATCCGGCATGTTGCAGTCCGGGTCGCCGAGAAACGGACGTGAGCCCCCTCACCCCTTCCCTCTCCCCCTCGGAGGGGGAGAGGGTGCCCTTCAGGGCGGGTGAGGTGGATATCTGGAACTCACTTATTCTCCATCCATCAGGAACTCTGAGGCTTGTTCCGCGCCCGGCTTTCGGCGCAAAGTGAGTCATGCCGGCTGTTGCCCAGGTCACGATTCACTTCAGCCAATTCCCGCAAAGCGTGCGCCGGGACCTGCTGGAGTCGCTGCGCACGCGCCAGGTCAACCACAAGTTCCATTACGACAGCGTTAAGCAGGCACAGCAGTGGCTGGCCCTGCACCAGGCCTATTCACCTTCGCGCACGGACCCGGACTGCGCCGCCATCTATGACCAAAGCTTCGCGGCGGCCGCCCCACGCCTCCGCTCGAAGCGCGTGCATCTCGTCGGGCTCGGCTGCGGCGGAGGACAAAAAGACACCCGGCTAATCCAGCGGCTGCACGACTTGGGCAAAGAGGTCTTCTACACGCCTTCCGATGTGAGCACGGCAATGGTGCTCGTGGCCCGGCAGAGTGCTTTGGGGGTGTTGCCGCCAGAGAAGTGCACGCCCTTCGTTTGCGACCTCGCTTCGTCCGAGGACCTGCCCGCAATCATCGGCGAGAGCGCGCCTGCAGATGCCCTTCGGCTCATCACGTTTTTCGGCATGCTGCCGAACTTCGAGCCGGGGGTCATCCTGCCGCGCCTCGCCGCGCTCGTGGGGCCGGGCGACTACCTCCTGCTCAGCGCTAACCTTGCCCCGGGCAGCGATTACGCCGCCGGTGTCCGGTGCATCCTGCCGCTCTACGACAACACCCTCACCCGCGACTGGCTCATGACCTTTCTCCTCGACACGGGCATCGAGCGGGACGACGGCACGCTGCGCTTCGTGGTCGAGCCCGATCCGGACGGCCTTGGCCTCAGGCGCGTGGCGGCTTACTTCGAGTTCGTCCGCCCGCGCGAGATTCATGTGGACGAGAAAGCTTTTGCTTTCGGCAGCGGAGACGAGGTTCGCCTGTTCTTCTCATACCGCCACACGCCGGAGTTGGTGCGCTCACTGCTTGGCCAGCACGGTTTGCAAGTGCTCGATCAGTGGGTCGCGCCTTCGGAGGAGGAGGGCGTGTTCCTGGCGAGCCGGGCACCATAGCAGGCGAATGCTCGGAACCCGCGCTGGCTGCAGGTTTCGGCCATTGCCCGTTCGAGTCTTTGTAATTGTTTCGAGTTTCGGGCTTCGGGTTTCGGATTTGGGCTGTCGGCGCGCGGCGGTTCTTTCGTGGTACAGTTTAATACGCCCGCATCGTCTCCAGCACCGCACGGATGCGCGGCACCTCATGGGTGCGGAACAGGTCCGTTTTGCCCAGCGCGGCGAGCACCGCGAAGAAAGGCTCGGCGCAGCGCACCTCCTCGCCGAAGTATTCGAAGGCGTGCGGCAGCGCGTGGCAAATCGGGAACCCGAGCGTCCGCAGGCGGAAGGTGTTGAGGAAGACGGTCATCTGGTGGCGGACGCGCACCGCGCTGTCCTGCAGGTTCCGATAGTAGAAACCCAGGCCGGGATCGAGCAGGATCTTCTCCACCCCGTTGCGCGTGGCGCTTTCGATCTGGCGCGCGAAGTAGTCGTGCATCAAGGCCACCGGGTCCGCTGAGAAGTTGAAGTCCGCCACCTCGCGGACGTTCCGGCCCTGCACGTAACAGAGGATGACGGCGGCGTCGTGCGCGGCCACCATCCGGAACACCTCGTCCCCGGCATCGGCGCCGGTCAGGTTGAGCACGTTGGCGCCGGCTTCCAGGCAGGCCCGCGTGACCGAGGGCTCGTAGGTCTCGACGGACACCAGGATGCCCGCCTCCCGCAAGCCGCGCACGACCGGCAGCAGCTTGCTGTTTTGACCCGCCTGGTCCACCCGCGCCGCGTGGGCGAGGGTGGACTCCGCCCCGACGTCAACCATGTCCGCCCCCTGGGCGCTGAGCACGCGGCCGCGCTGTACCGCGCTCCCCGCCGTGAGGCACACGCTCTCGCGATACCACGAGTCGGCTGAGAGGTTGATCACGCCCATGATGGCAGGCCGCGAGTTGAAGGCGAAGTGCCTGCCGGCAATAGGGAACTCTTTCACCCGCGCCCGGGCGGCGGCGCGGTTCGCTTCCAGCAACTCGGCGAGTTGTTCCAGACCCAGCATGGCCGTAACCCCTATAGCCCGAAGCCCCGGCAGCGTAAAGCACCTTCGCTCCCATCCATGCGCGGCGGACGACTCCCCCGTGTTTAGCCGGCGAGTGCCCGGTGTTTGCCGCCTGTATCTCCCATGTGGGTCGACCCACATGGGGGATACACCGGGATACCGCCGGATAATCACCGGCTTGCCTCCAGGGAGGCCCCTGAATAACGTTCCGGCGTGTCCAGCACGCCCAATGATCAGATAGCCGTCCGGAGGGTTGCTTCCCGGCATTCCAAGGCACGCCGAGTGCGCACCGCGGGCGTAGTTGCAGGCCTGCTCCTGGCCTTAGGCCTGGCCGTGGGCGGTTGCGGCACCACGCAAACGAAGGTCGGCTCAGCCCAAGCGCCGGCCAAACCCATAGACGCGCATCTCTATGTGGATGCATCCGACTTCGCCAGGACCGATGAGCGCACCTGGACGACCAGCGAAATCACGCCCTCGTTCTCCTTTGACGAATTGATTTATTCCTGGGATCTGCAAGTGGCGGCGGACCAGGGATTTCGGATTTACTTGCGGGTCAAAGCGGAGAAGGGGGACCTCTCGCCCTGGCTGTATGCCGGATATTGGGGAACAGTAAAGCACTCGGGGAAGCGCCAGCAACCGGTTTTCAAGTGGGGGAGACTGGCCATGGACCAACTGCTGCTCAAGCGCAAAGCCCTGAGCTTCCAGTTCAAGGTTGTGGATGAAGGCCACGCGCCCCTGGGTCGGCCGCCGTCCCTGACCGTAGTGGTGACGGATAACAGGCCAACGGCCGACTTGGCGGAGAGGTACGCTTCCCCGCCTTGCCCGGCGCCAGCCGGCGTGCTCATCCTGGACCTGCCGCTGCGACGCCAGGCCGACTCAAAAGGCACGCCCATTCCGGACCGCTGCCAGTCGGCTGCCTTGGCCACAGCCATGCAGTACTTCGGCAAAGCCGTGGGGCTGGAGGACATCGTCCCCCTGACTTACGACGTCGAATATGACTTCCCAGGCATCTGGCCCCGCACCATTGGCGCCGCCATCCAGCACGGATTCACCGCCTACATTGACCGGTTCCGGGACTGGGATGCCGTCCGCAGAACCGTGGCCGAAAACAAGGTCATCCTCTGCTCGATCACCATGCCGCCCGGCAAATACAAAGCGCCGCCCTACCCGAAAATCGGCGGGCACATCGTGGCCTTGAACGGCGTCACGGACGACGGGCGGGTGGTCGTGACCGATTCCGCACTGTGGAAGGACAACCGGGGCTATTGCCTGCAATGGTTCACGGAGGACTTCGAACGGATCTGGATGAAGCGCAAGGGCGGGGTTGGGCTGGTCATCTGTCCGCCGCCGCAAGCGCCGATGAAGCTCATCGAGAAGCTGCCCCCGTTCCCCGCCGACCGGCTCAATTCGGCTGCGGCCGAGACAACCGGGGCTGCTTCAAGCCAACCTCAACTTTAGCCATTCACTTCTAACCACAGATGGACACAGATAGACACAGATATGAACGGCCGGAATCGCGCGGTTGGGGAGCGGTGTTAGCTGCATCGTAGAGTACGCTCGGCTCGACAGCAGCCAAGCCAGGGTTCAGTGCAGTGCATCTGTGTCCATCTGTGTCCATCTGTGGTTGCCTTCCGCACCGCCCCGGCTTAATCGCCGAAGAACCGGACCGTCCCGGTCGAGAGGTCATACATCCCGCCGGCCAGCCCGATCTGTCCCTGTTCGAGCATCTCGCGCAGAATGGGGCTGCGCTCGCGAATCTGGTGCATCACCAACCGCACGTTCGCCTCGGCGACCTGGTCCACAAAGGCCGGGTTGCTGGCGCTCCGCGGCTGGACGCTCTCCGGAACCTGGTGAATGGCAGGCTTGATCCTGGCCAGCAGTTGAGTGAGATGCCCCAACTGGACGTCGTCCACCGCGCCTTTGATCGCCCCGCAGTTGGAATGCCCGATGACCGCGATAAGTTTGGCCCCCGAGGCCTTGCAGGCGAACTCCATGCTGCCGAGGATGTTGTCGTCGAGCACATTGCCCGCCACGCGCGCGCTGAAGATGTCGCCAATGCCCTGGTCGAGCACGAGTTCGATGGGCTGGCGGGAGTCCAGGCAGCTCAAGACCACGGCATAGGGGTACTGCGCCCTGCTGGAGGCTCGGACCTCCGCCGTCAGGTCGCGGTGCAGCATGCGCCCGGAGACGAACCGCTCGTTGCCGGCGCGCAACAGTTCGAGCGCCTGCTCCGGCGTGATGGCGGCTTGTGCCTCCCGGGTGGGCGGACGGGTACTCGCAGCGGCAGGCGCCGTCGGGTTGGCGGCGTTGCGCGGGTGCTGGCAACCCGTCGCTGCCAGGGTTGCCACCATGACGCACGCGAGCAGCGCGAGGCGATGGGGAGAGGAATTCATGCGCTCACCATAACCCGAAGAGCGCGAGTTCGCGAGCGGCGGGGCATCAAGCCGCGCCTGGAGGGGAAATCGGCGTCAGCGCGCCGGTCGGAAGCCGGAGCGCCCTGAATCGCAGTGCGCGGCCCGGCTTACTGGGTTATCTCGGCCGGGACCGTCTCGGCGCTGTGAAGGACTTCCTGCATGGCCTCGGGCGACACACCGTAGCTGAAGCGCGCGTTCAGTTTGTCGGTGAGGAACTCGTCCAGCGGGATCCATTTGCCTTCGACATTGATACGTTTGGTCCAGGCGCAGATGACATGGAGCTGGTGCTGGAGCTTGAGGGTCTCCTCGTTGGCGCGCGTCAAGTCGGCCAGGGCCTGTTCGAGCTGGCGGCGCACCCGGAGTTGCTCGCTCAGGCTGTGCCGCAGCCCCTGCACGAGCAGGCCAATGGTCGCAAACGCGACAAAGCACATGAAGCTGTTGAAATAGCGAAATACCTCGAACGGGTAGTGATGGCTCGAGAGAATGTCCACGAAGCACCACATGACGCCGCTGACAATGGCCATGCAGACCACGGTGGGCCGCCCCATGTACCAGCCACACAAGGCAACCGGCGCAAAGTAGAAGACGAAAAATAGAAACTGGTAGCCGGTCAGGTAATCAATGTAGCTGAGCGAAATGAGCGAGGCGAGGCTCGCGCAAATCACCTTGATCCGAAATCCAATGGTTAGCTGTTCCATAGTAGCCTGAGCATTCCCGACGGTTGTGCCAAGCCGTGTTTAGCGATTTCCGTGCCGAGCCAGGGGTGCGACGCCCTGGCCCTGACCAAGAGGAAAACAACCACAGATGGACACAGATGAACACAGATGGACTCTGCGAGAGCCTGGCTTGGCTGCCTTCAGGCCCGGCTTGATGTCGGGTGACGGTGGCGCCGCTCCGCGGAACCGCGATTCCGGCCCTTCATATCTGTGTCTATCTGTGTCCATCTGTGGTTTGAACGGAACGGTCGCACTAGAGGGGCGTTGTGTCCTATTCCGGGACAGAGCGCGCGCTTTCCTGGGACAGCCGCGGCTTGACCGCGCTGGACGCCCCGGCATATCTAGTGGCCCCGTGAAGTGCTCTTTCGCTCTCCTGTTGGGTTGCCTGACGGCCCTGATCGTTCTCCCCATCCAGGCTGAAACCTACGATGTCGTGATCGTGCACGGGCGGGTCGTGGACGGGACCGGTAATCCGGCGTTCTTCGCCGACGTGGGCATCCGCAACGGACGGGTCGTGAAGATTGGCGCCGTGAGCGGCAAGGCCCGCCGGCAGATTGATGCCCAGGGTATGATCGTCGCGCCCGGCTTCATTGACGTCCATACGCACGCCGATGACGTCGCCCGGATGCCGCGAGCGGAGAACTTTGTGCGCATGGGCGTGACCACGCTGGTGGCAGGCAACTGCGGTGGTTCGACCCTCGACATGGCGCAGTTCTTCCGCGAGATCGAGCACACCAACGTGGCGGTGAACGTGGCCACTTTAGTGGGCCATAACAGCGTGCGACGCAAAGCCATGGGCGGCGACTTCGACCGCGTGCCCACGGCCGAGGAGTTGGACCGGATGCGGGCCCTGGTGCGCCGGGCAATGCAAGAGGGCGCGGTGGGGCTCTCGACCGGCTTGATCTACCAGCCGGGCGTCTTCTCGCACACAGACGAGATTGTCGAGCTGGCGAAAGTGGCGGCCGCTTACGACGGCATCTACACCAGCCACATGCGCTACGAGGACGCGCAGATTTACCAGGCGCTCGATGAGGTGTTCGCGGTGGCCCGGGGAGCTCACATCCGGGCCGAGGTGTCGCACATCAAGCTCAGCGGCCCGAAGGCCTGGGGCCAGGCCGATCGCGTGCTGGCGTATATCGAGAAGGCCCGGGCTGAAGGGCTGGACATTACGCAGGACCAATACGCCTACACGGCTTCGAGCACCGGGCTCAGCCAGTTGATCCCGGAGAAAGCCCTCGAAGGAGGCAAGGAGCAGTTCCAGCGCCGCATGGCCGATCCGGACCAGAAAGCCGCTATCGCCGCCGAGATGAAGCGGAACGTGCTCGCCAAAGGCCGGGGGGATTACTCCTACGCAGTGATTGCCTCATGCACGGCCGACCCGTCCCTGGACGGGCTGAGCGTGGCCGCGGCCGCCAAGGCGAAGCGCGGCTCGGACTCGCTGGACGACCAGATCGAGCTGGTGCTGGGCATACAGGCCAAGGGCGGCGCCAGCGCCGTCTTCCACGGCATGAACGAAGAGGACCTGAGGACCTTCATGCGCCACCCGAACACGATGATTGCCTGCGACAGCGGCGTGCGTCAGTTCGGTGAAGGCGTGCCCCACCCGCGCGGCTACGGCAACAACGCCCGCGTGCTGGGCCGCTACGTGCGGGAGTTGCACGTCCTGCGGTTGGAGGATGCCATCCGCAAGATGACCAGCCTGCCGGCCGAGACCTTCCATTTCAAAAACCGCGGGGAGCTGCGCGAGGGCAACTGGGCCGATATCGTGGTGTTCGACCCCGACCGGGTGCTGGATACGGCGACCTACGAGTCGCCGCACCATTACCCGGTCGGCATTCCCTACGTCCTGGTCAACGGCGTGGTCGTGATCAACAACGGGGAGCATACCGGAGCCAAAGCGGGCCGCGCCTTGCGGCATACTTGCGAAACGCCGCGCGAAGCTGGGCAATCCTGAGCCGCTTAAGGTGAATGGCGCTTGCCGAAGGCGGAGGCACTCTCGTCGTCGTCCTCGTTCTCGTGCTCGTCCTCGGTTTGCTGGCGTATTTCGAGTACGAGCACGAGGACGACGACGAGGACGAGAGGCAGGGTGGGCTCAAGTAAGTGCCATTCCCCCTTCAGGTTCTCCGTGCTGTGGCGTTCGGGATGCGCTAAATTGGGCGGCACTATGGCAAGCGAGAGAACTGGGATACAGCGGGTGATTGGGCCGGAACGGCGTGGCACGCTGGCACTCGGCGTCGCGGCGATGCTGGTAACGGCAGCCGTGGCGGGGTGCGGACACCCGGAGAAACCCAAGGGAGATGCCCCAGCGGCTTCGGTGGGAGGCATCGAAGCGCCCGCGCCGCCCGCCTTCATTTCCGGGCCGATGGCGCCGTTGCTCACCAATGTGGAAGGCTTCCGCGCCCATGTCGTGTTCGAAGGGCCTCCATCCGCGACGCGGCGAGACATCATTTCCGGCGAGCTGATGGAACGCGGCGGCGAACTCTTCTTTGCCGCCGAGCCGGGCGTGCCGACGAATAAGCACACGCGCGCGGAGGACTTCAGCTACCTGTGGACCGTGGCCGAGGGCCGCGGGTTCCTGCTCAATGGTCCCTTGCAGGGCTACGCCCCCATCTCCTCCGGTGTCCGCGTCACCAACATGGTGACCACGGGCAGTTTCGGATCCGAACGGGTTGCGGGTTATGCGTGCCAGGCCTCGCAGGTGAAGGTGAGCACCAGTGACGGCACGGAGACCACGCTGCAGGCCTGGCGGGCGGGCGATCTGAAGGGAATGCCCCTGCGGATCACCGGCGCCCTCGGCGGGAAGACGTTCACGCTCACTCTGTCGCGGGTCCACCTGGAGATGCCGCCCGCGGACCTGTTCCAACCGCCCGGCGATTTCACCCGCTACGCCAGCGCCGACGGCATGATGACGGAACTGCAAACCCGGCAACTGGATCTGAAGCGGAAGCGAGGCTGGCAGCCCCCGCCCAGCGACGAAATTGGGTTCCGGGACGCCAATGCCCCCGGGCTGACGCACTAAGCCGAACATCTTACACGGGTAGGGACGCCTCGCCGAGGCGTCCGCCGCCGCCACGACACGGACGCCTCGGCGAGGCGTCCCTACCCTGCAGCCCATCGGCGCCGGCCTCAGTACGCGCCCTGCTCGAGCCGGGCGATGCGTTCCTCCAGCGGCGGATGCGTGGCGAACAGCGCCATGAACCCGCCCGGCGCGCCTGAGATCTTGAGCGATTGAAAGGACTGTGCCCGGCGCCCCTCGGCCGCGGCCAATTGGGGATCGTAAACGCGCGCCAGCGCCTGCAACGCGCCGATCATCGTCTCGCGCCCGGTCAGGCGCGCCCCGCCGGCATCGGCCCGGAACTCGCGCTGCCGGGAGAACCAGCACACGACCATGCTCCCCAGGATCGAGAAGACGATCTGGAAGACGATGACCAGCAGGAAATCGAGCATTCCCCCACCCTGCTCACGGTCGTCGCGCGAGCGCATCGCCTGCCCGACCACGAAGGCCAGCACCCGCGACAGGAACAGCACGAAGGCGTTCACCACGCCCTGAATCAGCGTCATGGTCACCATGTCGCCGTTGACAATATGGGTCACCTCGTGGCCGAGCACGCCGCTGACCTCGCGGCTGCCCATGCGCTGCAGCAAGCCGCTGGACACGGCCACCAGCGCGCGCGAGCGGGTCGGCCCGGTGGCAAAGGCGTTCACTTCGTCGGACTGATAGATGCCCACTTCGGGCAGGCTGGGCAGGCCGGCGCCCCGCGCCAATCCGTGCACCATCTCCACCAACCGCCGCAGATCGGGGTCGCTGGTGTTGGCTGGAATCACCTGCACGCCCATCATCCACTTGGCCATGACCTTCGACAGCGCCAGCGAAATGAAGGCGCCCGCAAACCCCCATACCAGTGAGAACACGGCCAGCTCCGCCAGCCCGCCCTGCGGGAAATAGCGCCCCACCCCGAGCACGCCCAGCACCACCGTGATGGTGATCATCACGAGGAAATTCACGACCAGCAGCAGGAAAATGCGCTTGGCCATCTGCATCATCTTCATGCCAGTGTGGTAGCGCAGTTCTACTGACCCGTCAAATGCCGCGGGCAGGCCAAACAAAGGCACCATCCCGGCCTCTTGCGCGGGAGTTGGGAGAACCACCAACCCCGCCTTGTTTGCCACGAGGGATTCGGCTATCCCTTGGTGCATGGAAATTGCCCGAGATGCTCGGATATACGTGGCGGGCCATCGGGGCCTGGCCGGCAGCGCGCTGTGGCGGGAACTGCAAGCGCGCGGCTTCACCGGCCTGATTGGCCGTTCCCACGCTGAGTTGGACCTGCTGGACGGCGCGGCCGTGCAACAGTTCTACGCCAAGGAGAAGCCCGAATACGTCCTCATCGCCGCCGCGAAGGTGGGCGGCATCGTGGCCAACAGCACCTACCCGGCGGACTTCCTGTACCAGAACCTGCAAATCCAGAACAACCTCATCCACGGCGCACGGCTGGCCGGCGTGCGCAAGCTCCTGTTCCTCGGCAGCTCCTGCATCTTCCCGCGCCTGGCGCCGCAGCCCATGAAGGAGGAATACCTGCTGACCGGCCCGCTCGAAACCACCAACGAATGGTACGCCGTTGCCAAGATCGCCGGCATCAAGCTCTGCCAGGCCTGCCGCCGCCAGTACGGCTCGGACTTCGTCAGCGTCATGCCCACCAACCTCTACGGGCCCAACGACAACTACGATTTGCAGAACTCGCACGTCCTGCCCGCCCTCATCCGCAAGTTCCACGAGGCCAAGACGGCCAACGCCCCCACGGTCACCTGCTGGGGGACTGGCTCCGCCTTTCGTGAATTCCTTTACGCGGACGACCTCGCCCGGGCCTGCCTGCTGGTCCTGGAAAAATACAGCGAAGAGCAGTTCATCAACATCGGGTCGGGCAGGGAAATCACGGTGCGCCAGCTTACCGAGACGGTGAGCCAGATCACCGGCTTCCAGGGTAAGATCGTGTGGGACACATCCAAACCCGACGGCACCCCGCGCAAGCTCCTGGACAGCTCGCGGCTCTTCGCCCTGGGCTGGCGTCCGCAGGTGGACCTCGAAGCCGGCATCCAGTTGGCCTACCAGGATTTCCTGAAGAAGTTCGCGGCGCGGTAAGCAGGGCGGCGCACATAGCCAATCGCCAATAGCCCATAGCCAAGCACCCATAACGTGTCCTCCAAACGCGTCACGATCATCGGCGGCGGCATCGTCGGCCTGGCGACGGCCTGCAAGCTGTCCCGGCGCTCGCCCGACAGCCGCATCACGGTCCTGGAAAAAGAAGCCAAGGTCTGCGCGCACCAGAGCGGGCACAACAGCGGCGTCCTGCACGCCGGCCTCTACTACAAGCCCGGGTCGCTGAAGGCGCGCCTCGCGGTATCGGGCGTGAAGGAGATGGTAGCCTTCTGCCGCGAGCACAAGATACCCCACGAAATCTGCGGCAAGCTCGTCGTGGCCGCCGACGAGTCCGAGGTGCCGCGGCTGCGCGATCTGCATGAACGAGGGACAAAAAACGGTCTCGAAGGGCTGCAATACCTTAACGGTGACCAGATGCGAGAGGTCGAACCCCACGTGGGCGGTGTCGCCGGCCTGCGGGTGCCCCAGGAGGGGATCGTGGACTACGACAAGGTCTGCGAGGCGATGCGGGGAGAGATCGAGGCCAGGGGCGGCTCGGTCCTGCTCCGCGCGGAGGTGAGAGGACTGGCGCTCAAGAACGGGGAATGGCGCATCAACACCGCGGCGGGCGAGCAGGCTGCCGATTTCGTGATTAACTGCGCCGGGCTGCATTGCGACCGCGTCAGCATGCTGGCGGGCGAGAAGCGCGAGGTGCGCATCGTGCCGTTCCGGGGCGAGTACTACAAGATTCGCCCGGAGAGCCAGCACCTGGTCCGCGGTCTCATATACCCGGTGCCCGACCCGCAGTTCCCGTTCCTTGGCGTCCATTTCACGCGCCTCATCTACGGCGGCATTGAAGCCGGCCCGAACGCCGTGCTGGCGTTTGCCCGTGAAGGCTACCGCAAAACCGACTTCAAACCCGCCGACCTCTGGGACGCCCTGGCCTTCCCCGGCCTGTGGCGCTTTCTGCTCAAGCACAAGCGCATGGGGTGGGAGGAGCTGCGCCGCTCCTTCAGCAAGCGGCTCTTCTGCGAATCCCTGCAACGCCTGGTGCCCGACATCCGCGTGGAAGACCTCTCGCCCGGCGGCGCGGGAGTGCGCGCGCAGGCCATGTCGCCGGACGGCACGCTCGTGCAGGACTTTTGCCTGCTGCAGCGCCGGCAGGCGCTGCACGTCCTGAACGCCCCCAGCCCGGGCGCCACCGCCTCGCTGGCTATCGGCGAGGAGATCGTAAAAACGGTTGCCACTGAATTGTGACTCCCGTTACCTATAAGCCCTTTACGCAATGAAAATTCTCATCACCGGCGGCGCCGGCTACATCGGATCGGTGCTCACTCCCACCTTGCTTGGGTTGGGCCACGAAGTCACCGTGGTGGACAACTTCATGTTCCGGCAGAACAGCCTGGCTGACTGCTGCCAGTACGGGAGCTTCCACGTCGCGCGGGGCGATTGCCGCGACGAGGGCCTGATGAAGAAGCTGGTGGCCGGGGCCGATGCCATTATCCCGCTGGCGGCGCTGGTCGGCGCGCCCTTATGCGACCGCGACCCTATCGCCGCCCGCACCACGAACTTCGAGGCCGTGGCCATGCTCTGCCGCCTGGCCTCGCCCTCCCAGCGCATCCTCATGCCCGTGACCAACAGCGGCTACGGCATCGGTGAGAAAGGCATCCACTGCACGGAGGACTCGCCGCTGCGGCCCATCTCGCTCTACGGCGTCACCAAGGTCGAGGCGGAGCAGGCTATCCTCGAGCGCGAGAACAGCATCAGCTTCCGCCTGGCAACGGTCTTCGGCGTCGCGCCCCGGATGCGCACGGACCTCCTCGTCAACGACTTCGTGTATCGCGCCTTTAACGACCGGGCCGTGGTGATCTTCGAAGGGCACTTCAAGCGCAACTACATCCACGTGCGCGACGTCGTGCGCGTGTTCGTTCATGGGCTGAACAAGTTCGAGCAGATGAAGGGCCGGCC
>DATKNZ010000268.1:0-16659 GCA_035541055.1 Candidatus Acidiferrum sp.
TTGGTATGCGCCAGGCGGAACCGTTCTACCCCCAGCGCCGTGACCGCCACGCGCACCAGGGCCACGTGGTCGGCTTCCCGGGAGAAGTATCTACCCAGGGCCGGCAGCAGCAGGCTCGAGAAGACCAACATATGGCCGGGCGTGTTCGTCATGCGCGACGCCTGTTGGCACGCGGCAAACCGCTCCGGGTAGGGCAATTCCAACGCGGCGACCTGTTTGCCCATGTAATCGCAGAAGTAGGCCTCGTCTTTCTCCAAAAGCCCGGTTACGCGGAGGAGTGTAAGGCCGCCGCTCGTCAGGAAGCGCTGCGGATTCCCGGCCGAACCTCGCGTTTCCGTCAGCGCATCCAGCGCCGTCTTGTGGTCGGTGAACACGGACATGTCAATGGCCCGATCGCCGACAATTCCACGCAGGGCGGATTTTGGCCGCTCGGCGGCGGCGATGAGTTCTTGCAGCGAGGCCAGTTGGGCGTCGGTGAATCGCGTTAGGCTGAGGGCGCGTTCGAGCCGGGGCAGCAGGATGGCCCAGTCGGCATAGCGCACCAGTTGCGAGATGATGGTCGGCTCCTCGCTCACGGATTCAGTGAGGCGGCCGGCAGCCAAAAACGCCTGGGTGGCCCGTTCCGGATCACCTTCCGTTGCGTGCAGCAAGCCTTCCGCGCTTAGCAGGCAGGAGGCTTGCTTGATCTTGAACAGGTGCGGCAACTGCGTCGCCGGGCCGTCCACGAGACGGATCGGGTAGCGGCTGCGGCCGGAGGCGGGCACGGCGTACACCAGGCGCAGCGTTTCGTGATATTCGGCCAAAGCGGCTTTAAGGTCGCTGATCTCGTCGGCAGAAAGGCCCTGGCCGATGGGCGGGAGCCAGGACTTGCTGGTGAAGTTGGTGATCGGGCCGGAGTCGGTGAGCCTGGCGATGGCGTTGGTATAGGCCAGGGCCACATTCTCCGCGGCCGGGACGGGCAGATACCATGCCTCCAGCTCCGCCGGGCTGGCCGGGTAACCCCGCCGATGGATGGCCTCGATGAACCGGTCGCGGCGCGGCGCACCCAGGCCCCAAAGAACGCAGGCCGCGAGCAGCAGGACGATCCCCGCGCCCAGCACCGCCAGCGGCTTGCGCCGAACGCTAGCCATCCACCGATTCACTCCAGGTTTGACCACGCTCGCCCGGCACAATCACGCCTTTACGAATTTTCATCGCCAAAGCTCCGCCCGGGAATAGAGTACCGGCATGATGAGTCAACGATGGAGGCCGGTGTGCTTATCTGTCCTGGCGGTCGTGGCCATCTGGCTGGTTGCCATTGCCGGATACACCATCGCCAAAAACCGCAAGGTCACCGCCGAGAAGGTGCGGGCCTACGCCGCTACGGTGGATCTAAGCAAGCTCTCGGGGGAAGAGCGGGCGGCGGCCCTCAAGCGGCTGGCGGACATGCTCAACGCGCTCTCGCTCGAAGAACGCCGCAAGGCCCGCCTCGATCGCCTCACCTGGATCTGGTTCAACCAGATGACCGAAGCGGAGAAGGCGGCATTCATAGACGCGACCATGCCCACCGGGTTCAAACAGATGATTAACGCCTTCGAGCAGTTGCCGGACGATAAACGCAAACAGACGATTGACGACGCGCTAAAGCGGCTCCGGGCAGATGTTAACCAGGCGAATTCAGGCCGACGCGGAGGCAATTCCCAAGGCACCAATGGCCCGCCGCCGCTCAGCGACGACTTGCAGGCCAAGGTGCGCACGATTGGGCTGAAGACGTTCTACAGCCAAAGCTCGGCGCAAACGAAAGCGGAACTGGCGCCGCTGCTGGATGAGCTCCAACGCGCCATGGAGAGCGGCAGACCGTTCCGGAACCGGTGAAGGAAACCGCACCGCGTGTAATCAGTGGGAGCCCAGGCGCCCCTGGCCCGGCCCGAATGAGCCGCGCCGCCGCCTTCACGCTGATTGAACTGCTGGTCGTCATTGCGATCATCGCCACGCTCGCCGCGCTGTTGCTGCCGGGGCTGAGCAGCGCGCGGGAAAGTGGCCGTGCCACAAGCTGCCTGAGCAATTTGCACCAGATCGGCCTGGCGCTCCAACTCTACGTCGGAGACTACCACAACCGGCTGCCGACCATGTTCGACGTTTACCCCGGGACCACCAATTACCCCGGACCCGACCTCGTGCTTGCCACGCATCTCGGCAACACCAACGTGCTGCACTGCCCTTCAGACAAGTGGCCGCCCGACAAACCCGTGCCGTTCCCGGACAAACCCGCCACTTACTTCGCCCAGACCGGCTGCAGTTATTCCTGGAACGACTTGCTCAACGATGAGGACGCCGACAACTTGAGCGCCCTTGGAATGAAGTTTGACCCCCACCAAATGCCGCTCATGTACGACAAGGAGAAGTTTCACGCCGCGCGCGGCGACAGCAAAGCCAAGAACTTCCTGTACGCCGACGGCCATATCAAAAACCTGCTGGTCATTGAAGGGACCATCAAACCCAGCCAGTGATCCAGCTCAAGAACCTGTACAAGCAGTTCGGCGCGCGCATGGCGGTGGACGACCTCACCTTGCAGGTCCCGCCCGGTGAGATTTACGGCCTGCTGGGTCACAACGGCGCCGGCAAAAGCACCGCAATCGGCATGATGCTCGGCCAGGTTTGGCCCACCAGCGGCGAGGTCAGGATTTGCGGCCACGATGTCACCGCTCACCGGCGGCTCGCCTTACAGAAGGTCGGCGCCATCTTCGAGAGCCCGGCCTTCTACGACTATCTCAGCGGCAGGCGGAACCTGGAAATCCTGAGCTCCTACACGGCCGCCACTCCCCGCCAGCGGATACAGGAAGTCATGGACTGGGTGGGGCTGAGCGGGCGCGAGGACACGAAGGTCCGCACCTACTCGCATGGGATGCGAGCGCGGCTGGCGCTGGCCCAGGCGCTTCTGCCGCACCCGGAACTGCTGATCCTGGACGAGCCCAGCGACGGGCTGGACCCGGAAGGCATCCACGAGATGCGCCAAACGATCCTGCGGCTGCACCGCGAGCTGGGCCTGACCATCCTCCTTTCGTCCCACCTCCTGAACGAAGTGGAACAGCTCTGCTCGCGTATCGCCGTGCTGAACCAGGGACGGATGGTCTTCGAGGGGCCCCTCACCGCCACGAAGCAAGGCGAGCAATGGGTGCGGCTAAAGGTCGGCGACTTTAGCGCGGCGCTCGGGCACTTGCGGGCCGCGCAGCTCATTCAAGGCGAACGCGATGGCAAATTCATCGCTCTGCAGCCGGAAGTCGGCACCGACCAAGTCGTGAAGCTGCTCGTCGAGCGCGGCATGCCCGTGTATGAAATCGCGTGCGAAGAGCAGCGCCTGGAGGATTTCTACCTGGAGCTGATGAACGGCGCCCGAGAGGTGAAAGAAGCAAATGGTTGAAACGCTCTAACGCCTGTGCTCTACCGCCACCTCCGCAACGAACTCTGGAAGCTCTTTGGCAAGAAGCGCACCTACATCGGCTTCGGCGCGTTTGTGCTGGTGCAGAGCGGGATGCTGCTGATGTTCCGGTTCGGGCGCGTGCGGGCGGAGATGGAGCGCACGCTGGCCGGCAACGGTTACCTGGCGCGCGAATACATCTCCACCCTCACGGTCGCGCTCATCATGCTGATCCCACAGGTGGCGCTGCTCATGCCGCTTTACGCCGCCCTGGTGGGAGGCGACATGGTCGCCAAAGAGGCCGAGGACGGCACGTTGCGGATGATCCTCTCGCGACCGATCTCCCGCTTCAGCCTGCTCCTCGTGAAGTGGTTCGCGGGCGTGATCTTCGCGGCCCTGCTGGTGATCGTGCTCGGCGGCACCGCTCTCGCACTCGCCCGCATCTGGTTCCCCTGGAAAGGCATGTTCGTGTCCTGGCCCGGCATCGGCTTCAACGTCCTGAGCGCTGCCACTGGATTCAAGCTCTACCTGTGGTCCATCAGCTTCATGGCCCTGAATGCCAGCGTCGCCGTCGGTATCGCCTTCATGTTCTCCTGCTTCAACATGAAGCCCGCCGCGGCCACGATCCTGGCCCTCTCCGTGCTCTTCATCAGCATGGTGCTGGAGAACATCCCCTTCTTTGAGCCCTACAAGGAGTGGTTCCCAACCTACCATTTCCATACCTGGATCCGGATCTACTCCCAGCCTACGCCCTGGGACGCCGTAACCCAGACTCTCTGTATCCTGCTGGCGATGAACCTCACGACCTTCCTGGTCGGGGCCGCGGCCTTCCAGGCTCGGGACATAAAGTCGTAGCCTGTGCACGGCGTCCTGCCGCTCCGCCCATAGGATTAATCCCCTTGACGTGTCAAGGCCCCGGCGCAAACTCGCGCTATGAGAGATTCCAAACGCTCCTTCGCGGTTGTCTTCGCCTTCGCGGCTCTCTCTGCCGTCCAGGGCCTGGTGGCGGCCGAAGTCACGCCGCTCGTGTTGCGCTACACTGCGGCACCAGAGCAAACCAACGCCTACAGCCTGGAGATTGAATCGCAGGGTGAAATGGGCCGCGAGGCCATTGCCGGCACCCTGATCGTTAGCACACGGGTGGCAGGCACGAACCTGGTCGGCATCACCATGCGGGGCCAACTGCACCCCAAAGCGTCGGGAGCATACCCCATGATGGGGTTCAGGCCAGGCGGCCCCCCGCCGCTCTCCTCGTACGCGCTCGGTTTGCAGGTCCAGGAGCGTGAGTTGATCATAGACGAGCGCGGCAACCTGGTGCGCTCGGCAGGCGACCAACCGCTGCCGATACCCCTGGGCCAGCTTGCCGCATCGCTGATCCAACTCTTCCCCGAGCAGGCCACGACCGGCTGGGACACCGATGAGAAGGTGTTCATGCTGGATGAGCCACTCCTGCAAGGGCCGGCGCCAGCGTTCCTGAATTCACAGCGCGGACCGTCCTACGGCTTCTACATGCCGGGCCGGAAGGAGCAGGGCGTGCTGGCCGCCCGCCAAAAGACCAGCCTTAAGGTGACCGAAGTCACGCCGGCCGCAGTCGTCGTGCATAAGACGCTCGCGCTCGACAGCCTCATGCTAAGCGGAACGGAGCCGCGCGTCAGTGCCACGGCTGAAGGCCGCATCGAATTCGACCGCGCGCTGGGCCTGCCCAGGCGTGTTGATCTGGACTGCAAGATGCTGGCGGCGACCGAGGAGGTCAGCCGCCGCGCGGTCCTCAGCCTGCACTGGCGGTTGCTGGAAGGCGAGGAGCTGCAAAAGGCGCTGGCGCCGCCTCCGCCTCCACAATCCGAACGAGGCCTGAGCGCGCAGGAGATCACCAAGCTCCAGGAGGACCTCAGCTCCAACGACCCGGGCACGCGGATGATGGCGGCCCAGCGGTTGAGCACCGCCCAACTCACCAACGCGACCCCGGGACTGGTGGCGCAAATGACATCCCTGGCCAACGATCCCGATGACTCGATGCGCCGCGCCGCGCTCACGGTGCTGGCCAACGTTGGCTCAAACGAGCAGGTGCCGCTGCTCATCAAAGCCTTGAATGATTCCGATTCCAGCGTCCGCACGGCGGCCGCCAAAGGCCTGGGCCGCATCAAGGACCCGCGGGCCATCGAGCCGCTGGTGAACTTCGTCGCCAGCGGGCAGGGCGATCAGCCCTACTTCCGCCCCAGCCGCGACAGCGCCGCCGCTGAAGCCCTGGCTCGCTTCGGCCCGGCCGCCGAACCCGCCGTCCTGAGCCTGCTGAAGGACAAGAATATCGGAACCCGGATCGAGGCCTGCAACATCTTGAAGCAGATCGGCACCAAGCGGAGCCTCGGGCCGCTTAAAGATCAGGCCCTGAGCCCCAGCAAAGAACTCAGCGAGGCCGCCGCCGCAGCCTGCCGCGCCATCGAATTCCGGGATCCCCGGTAGGGCCGGTTGGCGCGGGCTTTCGGCCGCCCGGCCGAGCCTTGAGATCCCGGCTCCGGCGCCGGCCCGGGCCGCCCTCACTATTCGATTCTGTTCTCAGGCAAAAAAAAGCTACTAATTGCCAAATAACGGATAGCCGGAAACCCGCCCCGGGAACATTTTTTGGCCCGCATAGGCAAAATAGACAAAAACAACGTAGCTAATAACCCATGAAGAAGATCATCCTTATCGCTGCCGCCGCCATGGCGGCCACGGTTGTCACCTCCTCCGCCGCCGACGCCAAAGAGAACTGGGACAAGAGTTGCAAGAAGTGCCACGGGGAGGACGGCACGGGCAAAACCAAGATGGGCGAGAAGCTGGAGATCAAGGACTTCACCGATGCGAAGTACCAGGCTTCCCTGAAAGACGAGGATATGTTCAAGGCCATCAAGGAAGGCGTGAAGGACGGCGACAAGGTCCGGATGAAGCCCGCCGAGGGCCTGAGCGACGAGGAGATCAAGGCGCTGGTTGCCTACGTCCGCGCGTTCAAGAAATAGCCATTCCGCCCGGAGTGGATTATACTCCTTGACCGCCCCCAACCGAGGGCGGCAAATCAAGTCGAGAGATTAAAGTCCGAACAAAATAAACACTATGATCAAGAAACTGCTCGTAATCAGCGCGGCCCTGCTCATCGCGGGCGCTGTATCGCTCCGCGCGGCGGAGGCAAAGGAAACGTACGAAAAGGACTGCGCCAAGTGCCACGGGGCCGACGGCAAAGGCCAGACCAAGATGGGCGAGAAGCTCGGCGTCAAGGATTACACCGACGCCAAGGTTCAGGATGCCATGACGGACGAGGAGATGACCAAGGCCATCAAGGAAGGCGTCAAGAAGGACGGCAGCACCAAGATGAAGGCCTTTGGCGACACGCTCAGCGATGATGAAATCAAGGGACTGGTGAAGTACATCCGCAGCTTCAAGAAGTAAGGCGTTGTACGCCGGCCTTTGGAAACAGCGTTATCGGGGAGCCTTGAGCGGCTCCCCTTTTTTTGCATCCGCGTGCCCCTTGCGGACGGATTCAAGAAAGCCGCCCGCGCTCCGCAGCCTTCCCTGGACGCTCCGCAATTGCTCTATCAAAGGCAAAAAATGATGATAAATCAGCAACCCCGGGAAAGACGGCATCCGCCTGAATGTTAAGCTTTTGCCAACGATGGCCCCAGAAACTCTGATACTTGTGACTGAGCTGAAACAGAATTAGCTATGCGCCGCTTCTTCCACATGCCGCCCCAGATTTTGCGCCTGTTCCTGCTGGCAGTTGGGATTGTGAGCGTGTATCTCATCGCGCGCTATTTCCTGACGCCGCGGTCCTTCGGGGAGTATGGCTGGTATCGCGGCGAAGCGCTGGCCGAGCTGGCGGCACGCCAGCCGATGTACGCCGGCAAAGCGGCCTGCGAGGAATGCCACTCTGACATCGTGCAGCAGCTCAGCAAACACGAGCACAAGAGCCTCTCGTGCGAAGGTTGCCACGGCCCGGGCCAGGCGCACGCGGACGATCCGCGCAAGGACAACATTGACAAGAGCAGCTTCGCGGTCTGCCTCCGCTGTCACGAGGCCAACCCTTCCCGGCCCAAGTTCCAGAAACAGATTTCCCTCAAGACCCACTACACCGGTTCCAAATGCACCGAATGCCACGTTCCCCACATGCCTTCTGAGGTCCCATGAGCAAGCAGCTTTCCCGACGCAGCATTCTCGGCAAGATCGGCGCGGCCCTGGCCGGCGTGCTCGCCGCCCCCGCCGCCAGGGCGGCCAAGACCGCCGTGCAAAAAGTATTCGTCACCGCCGGCGCGCCCAAGGGCTACGACCCCACGCAGCACAAGTGGCGGATGGCCATTGACACCAACAAGTGCATCGGGTGCGGGCTTTGTGCGCAGGCATGCAAGACCGAGAACCACGTCCCGGCGGGGCCCTATTACCGCACCTGGGTCGAGCGCTACGTGATCACCAAGCCCAAGCCGGGCGCGGCCGAGGCCCGCGGCGAAGTCATGGTGGATAGCCCGGAGGGCGGGATGCATGGTTTCGGCGATCCGCCCGTGCCGAAGGAGGACATCCAGCAATCGTTCTTCGTGCCCAAGCTGTGCAACCTCTGCGAGCGTTCTCCCTGCACTCAGGTCTGCCCGGTCGGCGCCACCTTTGATTCCCCGGATGGCGCGGTGCTCATTGACCCGAACTACTGCATCGGCTGCGGCTTTTGCGTCCAGGCGTGCCCGTACGGCTGCCGGTTCCTAAGCCCGGTCACCAAGACGGCCGAGAAGTGCACTCTGTGCTATCACCGCATTACGCGCGGGCTCAAGCCGGCGTGCGTCGAGGTGTGCCCCACCCAGGCGCGCATCTTTGGCGACCTGCTGCACCCGGTTCCGAATGATCCGCTCCAGCAGTTCTATGACAACAACCGTGTCCAGGCCCTTAAGCCGCACCTCGGCACCGAGCCGCGCGTTTACTATGCCGGCATCGACAAGGAGGTGAGGTAACATGACCAACCTGATGACCAACTTCGTGGTCGAGGTCATGCCTCGCTTCGAGGGCTACGTCTATCCAAACGAGGCGACCCAGCATCCGCTCTGGAGCATCCTGATCGTGCTCTATCCGTACATCACGGGCCTGGTGGCGGGGGCGTTCATCATGGCGTCGCTCGTCCGGGTCTTCAACGTCCGTGCCCTGGAGCCCGTCTATCGCTTGTCGATGCTGACGGCCTTTGCCTTCCTGCTGTGCGCGCCGCTGCCCCTGCTGTTCCACCTCGGCCATCCGGAGCGCTGCTACGAAGTGATGATGACCCCGCACCTGACTTCCCCGATGGCCATCTTTGGCTTCATCTACGCCTGGTATCTGATGGCCGTGCTGCTGCTGGAGCTGTGGTTCGACTACCGGCGGGACTTTGTGACGTGGTCCGAGATCACCCCGGGGTTCCGCGGCATCCTGTATCGGCTCTTCACCGTAGGGGTAAACGACACCTCGGACGCGTCCGCCGAGCTGGACCACAAGATCGGCCACATTTTGTCCATCGTGGGCATCCCCTCGGCCTTCCTGCTGCACGGCTACGTGGGCTTCATCTTTGGGTCCGTTAAGGCCAACCCCTGGTGGGGCAATGTGCTCATGCCGATCATCTTTATCATGTCAGCCATGGTCTCGGGCATCGCCCTGTGCGTGTTCAATTACATGGTGCTGAGCTGGATTCGCCGCAAGACCGTGGACATGAAGTGCCTGGATGTGATGAGCATGTATCTCTTCTACGCCCTGGTCATGGACGCGGCCATTGAAGGCCTCGACTGGATTCACCGCATCTACTCGGCGGAAGAGGGCTTCCAGGTCATGCTGCACATGATCCGGGAGAAGCTCTTCTACACGCTCAACCTGGGCCAGGTCACGTTTGGCACGCTGGTGCCACTGCTCCTGCTGGGCACGCTGCAGGTGATCCGCCACCGGGTGCCGGAATTGGCGCGGCGGCGCATGTATTTCAGCAGCGCGGTGCTGATCCTGCTGGGCGTGCTGGCCATGCGCTGGAACGTGGTCATTGGCGGCCAACTCTTCTCCAAAACCCTGCGCGGGGTCATGAGCTACAAGATGGAGTTTGCCGGGCTGGAAGGCTGGCTCATGGGTGCGGTCCTGATGATCCTGCCCTTCGTGATCCTGACCATCATGGTGAAGCTCTTTCTCTCCGAAAAGCTGCCGACCGAAGGCCATGTGCCGCACCGTGAGAGCGACCGCCCGGCGCTCCAGGCCGCAGAAATCTGAACCCCGCCGGCCCCCCATTGCCCACACCCCCCAACCCAGGATGATGTGACCCGACCTTCAGCCGCTGCGGCCGGGACGGACCTATTACGTTGCGCATGAACAATGCTGAAAAGACCAATGCGGTGCTGCTGGTCCTCGCGGCGGTGTTCGTGGTGCTGGCCCTCAAGTTCGCCACCGGCTACGGCGCCACCGCGCCCAAGCTCGTCCGCATTCCGCTGGTCGAGACGCAGTTCCTCGACACCGCCACCTTCCGCAAATCCTACGCCGAGCTGATTCGCACCAAAGCGGATCTGTCGGACTTTGACTGCTACACCTGCCACACCAAGGGCACGCCGCCCACGCTGCGGTTCGATGCGCAGCAGAACCTCATCATCCCCAAGGAACACGAGGACATCGTGATGCATCATGGCAGCCATGGCCGGAACAACAACTGCTTCAACTGCCACAACGAGCTGAACCTGGAGCTGCTGCAGACCCGGGACGGCCACGAGGTAAAACTGGCCGAAAGCCCGCGGCTGTGCGGCAGTTGCCACGGACCCACTTACCGGGACTGGGAAGCCGGCGCCCATGGCCGCACGGGCGGTTATTGGGACCGCGCTGCCGGCCCCATCAAACGCCAGATTTGCGTGGACTGCCACGACCCCCATCATCCCAAGATCCCGCCGCGCACACCGGCCCCCGGCCCGCATCTGCTCCACCCGGCGGCAAATTCCGAAGCCCGAGTGCTGAAGGCCGAAGGAAGCCCGAAGCCCGAAGCCCGAAGCCGTCCCTCTGGCGACGCCCAGGAAAACCAGGTGCCCCTCGGCGCGGCAAAGTGGTCGCTTAGCGGACCTGCAGCTCCGGAGCTTCGGCTTTCGGCCTTCGGGCTTCCTTCGGATTTCAGATTTCGGATTTCGGGTTTCACCTTCCGCCCGCCTGCGTGCTGAAGCACCTATGCCGCCTCCCCAACCAAACCCCAGCCCAGCCAACGCCCCGGCGCCCGCCGGCATCAGCCGCCGGAGTTTCCTGCGCAACTCGGCCCTGTTTGCGTCCGGTTTGGCGGCGCTGGCCGCCAGCCTGGAGCCGCTGCGCCACTTGAACGAGTTTCCCACCGTGGACCAGTTCCTGCAGAAGTACTACAAGGAACTGACCCCCGAGGAGATGGCCAAGGTCCTCAAGCGCATCGAGGACGAAGTCGAGCATGATTACGGCCTGCGCCCCCACGTGCGCGACCTCAAGCCCATGAACGGGGTCGAATACGTGTATGCGCTGAACCTCACCCGCTGCATCGGCTGCCGCAAATGTGTGCATGCCTGCGTCGGCGAGAACAACCAATCGCGCAACCCGGAAGTCCAGTACATCCGGGTCGTGCGCCTGCCCCACGGCTCGCTGGACCTGGAAAAGGCCGAGCACAATTACAACCCGGAACAGGTGCCGGAGGCGGGCTATTTCTACATGCCGGTGCAATGCCAGCAGTGCCGCAACCCGCCCTGCGTCAAGGTCTGCCCGGTGCATGCCACCTGGCAGGAGAAGGACGGCATTACCGTCATTGACTATAACTGGTGCATCGGCTGCCGCTATTGCGCCGCCGCCTGTCCCTTCTGGGCGCGGCATTTCAACTGGACCAAGCCCTCGATCCCGAAGGAGCGGCTGAACCCGAACATGGCGTACCTGGGCAACCGGCCACGGAAGCAGGGCGTGATGGAGAAATGCCACTTCTGTATCCAGCGCACGCGCGCGGGGCGCTACCCGGCGTGCGTGGAAGTCTGCCCCGTTGGCGCGCGCAAGTTCGGCAACATCCTCGACCCGGAGAGCGAAGTCTCCTACATCCTGCGCACCAAGCGCGTCTTCATCCAACTCAAAGAGGAGTTGGGCACCTCCCCGCGGTTCTACTACTACTTCGACGTATGACTCAGGCTGTACGCAATTACCTGGTCTTCCTATGGCGCTGCGGTCGGCTCGCGTTCGCGGGCGATTGGCGCTACTACACCTGGATGGGCGTGCTCACGGTGTTCTGCCTGCTGGGGCTCAACGCCTACCTGCGGCAGTTTGCCTATGGGCTGGTCGTCACGGGCATGAGCGACGAGGTCTCCTGGGGCGTGTATATCGCCAATTTCACCTTCCTCGTCGGCGTCGCCGCGGCGGCGGTGATGATGGTCATTCCCGTTTACATCTACAAGAACGAGGAACTCCACGACCTGGTCATCTTCGGCGAATTGCTGGCCGTGGCCGCCATTCTCATGTGCCTGGCGTTCGTGACGGTTGACCTCGGGCGGCCTGACCGCTTCTGGCATCTTATCCCGGGGATTGGGCAGCTCAATTTCCCGGCCTCCATGCTGAGCTGGGACGTCCTCGTGCTCAACGGCTACTTGCTGCTCAACGTCCACATTTGCGGCTACCTGCTGTATTGCCGCTACCGCGGCCGGACGCCTGCCAAGTGGTTCTACATCCCCTTCGTATTCATCGCCATCGTCTGGGCGGTCTCGATCCACACCGTCACCGCGTTCCTGTATGTGGGCCTGGGGGGGCGCCCGTTCTGGAACTCGGCGATCGTCGGCCCGCGCTTCCTGGCCTCGGCATTCACGGCCGGGCCGGCCTTGATCATCCTCGCCATGCAGGTCGTCCGGCGCGTCACCGCCTCCGTTCCGACCTCGGATACGTGGCGGTCACGTGGACCGGCAGCCTGGCCCACGGCTCAGAGCCGCCCGGCCACGCCGGCCGACCTGGACCGGCTTGCGCGTCACCTGCCGCAAATGGCCTCGGTCGCTCCGGAACTGCGCAAGGCGGCGCTCGCCGGGGCGACGGTCCTGGACGCCAAAGCCGGCGACGTGTTCCTGCGCCAGGGCGAGATCGAGAAGGTGGCGTTCTTTGTCCTGCAGGGCCGGGTGGTCGTGCAGCGGGAGGAAAGTGGACGCTTGCGCGTGACCCGCAGCCTGGGGCCGGGAGAGCAGTTTGGCGAAATCTCGGCCCTCGCCGGGACGCCGCGAACGGCCACCGCCGTCGCCGAGGAACCGGCGCTGGTCCTGCGGCTGCCCGTCGAGAACCTCCGCAAGCTCATGACCGCGCCCAGGATGAACAAGGTCATCCATGCCAGAATGTCCGAGCGGCTGCTGATCACCGACCGCGCCCTGATGACGCTGCGCAGCATTGTGCAGGTCTCGATGTTGATCAACGTGTTCCTGCTGGCCAACGAGGTGTTCAAGGAATTCTATTCCGGCAACCTGCACGTGGCCTCCTCCAAGTACCTGTTCCTGGGCCTGCACGGCCATCACGCCCTGGTGCCTTGGATCTGGACGGCCATCGCATTCAACCTGGCGGCCATGGTCCTGCTCGTTCTGCCGGTCAGCCGCAGCCTTAAATGGCTCAATATTACCTGCGTCCTGTGCATCGTCGGCATCTGGATCGAGAAAGGCATGGGCCTGGTCATTCCCGGCTTCATTCCCTCGCCGCTGGGCGAGATGGTCGAATACCGGCCCTCGCTGAATGAAACGCTGGTCTGCTTCGGCATCTGGGCCTTTGGACTGCTCTGCTACACCATCTTCCTGCGCATGGCCGTCCCGATCCTCCAGGGCCGGCTTTCCAAGGCCAACGAAGTCCGGCCGGAAACGGGTGCGCTGGCCCCAGCCACATCCCCTGCCGCCGGCCCGGCATGAGCGAGACCTTCACTGGAGCGCGGCCATCCATGATGCCCGAGGCCTGCCGCCCCTCCGCTCCGCCAAGCGTCGATGACGCTCGGCAATCGCTGAACGCCAGCGCCGCCGACGCCGGGGCCCGCATCTACGAGCGCTATGGCCCGCGCATCGGCTGGGCGCAACTCCTCCGCCTGCTGCTAGACCGGGAATGTGTCCGTTACCCGTGTGACATCGCCTTTGACCCGGCTCACCTCCAGCCCGGCGAGTTCGCCTACCCGGCGCCCAAAGGAGATCACCCGCAGGACGGGTTCACGATCTATGTCCATCCGTATTTCGAGCCTCAGTTGGAACAGGTGCCGCTGCTGGTCCTGTATCAGTTGGTCCTGGTCAATTATGGCCGGTTCGCCGCCGCCGAGGACGCCGAAGCCTTTGGGGCCGCCGCGCTAGGCCTGGACCGGGAGACCTATTACCAGGCCGTCTGCCGCCTGGCGGACGAACTGGCGGCATCGGTCAGCCCGGCCTGAGCAAAGAATGTTTGGCTTTTGACAAGATACGACGGGCCTGCATAGAATTTATCCTCACAATTCGGAGTGCCAATGCCGGGCGGCCAAGGAAGAGCCGCGGGCACGGCATAGCTACTGACGTAACGCTGATACAAACTATGAAGAAAGCACTGACATTAACCATCGCTATCCTGGCAATCACGGCGCTGAGCGCCAAAGCCGCCGACGGCAAAGCCCTCTACGAAAAAGACTGCGCCAAGTGCCACGGCGCGGACGGCAAGGGCGAAACCAAGATGGGCAAGAAGTACGGCTGCAAAGACTACACCGATGCCAAGGTGCAAGACGAGTTGAAGGACGACGCAGCCGCCAAAGCCATCAAGGACGGCTATACGGACAAAGAAGGCAAGGTCGTGATGAAGCCCGCCGAAGGGCTCTCCGACGATGACGTGAAGGCCCTCGTCGCCTACATGCGGTCGTTCAAGAAGTAGAAGCTCCGCCTCTCAGCGTGACCCTGCGACTGTGCGCCCTAAACCCGCCCGTTGCAGGGTCCGCACCTCTCCCCTTCGCCTGCCTGGCCTCCGCCGCCACGACGCCAAGGCGCAAATGCCCGAGGGCTTCGGGACCCCTCTCAGGGCCGCCCGGCTTGGCTTGGTTACCTCTTTAAGCTAGCTCCTGCCTGAACGGAATGAACTCCGACCCCCTGTCTCCGCAGCCCCCCACTCGCCGCACCTCGCTGTTCCGCAACTGGCTTAGCTTGACGGGCCTCGTCGTCGTCATAGGCAGCTTCTTCTCTTTCCTGCTGCTCCTGCTGCTGGATGCCACGGCGCACGTCTCCAACCCGTATATCGGCATTCTGACGTTCCTGGTCGCGCCGGGGTTCCTGATCCTGGGTTTGGTGCTTGTCGTGCTCGGCGCCCTGCTGCGCCGATGGCGTGTGGTAAGGACCAGCGGCCCGCTGCCGCCCATCAAGATAGACCTCACTCGCCCGCGCGACCGGCGGCTCCTCGGATGGTTCCTGGCGGGCAGCGTCGTGTTCCTGCTGGTCTCTGCCCTGGGCTCCTACCAGACGTATCACTTCACCGAATCAGTCCAGTTCTGTGGCCAGGCCTGCCACGGCGTGATGAAGCCCGAATTCGTCACCTACCTCAACGGCCCCCACGCCCGGGTGGCCTGCGCCGAATGCCACATAGGCAAGGGCGCAAGCTGGTACGTCCGCTCCAAGCTCTCCGGCACCTACCAGGTCTATGCTACCATGGCCGACAAGTATCCCCGTCCCATCCCCACCCCCGTCAAGAACCTGCGCCCGGCCGAGGAAACCTGCGAGGAGTGCCACTGGCCCAGGAAGTTTGTCGGCGACCTCGAACACTCTTACCATTACTTCCTCACCGACCAAACCAACACCGCCGTCACCCTGCGCCTGTTGCTCAAGGTGGGCGGCGGCGACCCCACGCACGGCCCCGTCGGCGGCATCCACTGGCACATGAACGTCGGCAACAAGATCGAATACCTGGCCACCGATGAAGCGCGCCAGAAGATCCCCTATGTCCGCGTGACCGACCTGTCGCTGGGGGTAGTGACCGAGTTTCGCACCCCCAAATTCACCAATGCAGTGGACGAGGCTTCGCTGCGCCGGATGGACTGCATGGATTGCCACAACCGCCCGGCCCACCGCTACCAGACGCCCAACAGCGCCGTGAACCTGTCCATGTATCTTGGCCGTATTGACACCTCGCTGCCCTTCATCAAGTCCAACGCGCTGGCGGTCCTGACCCGGCCCTATACCAATACCACGCAGGCGCTGGAGGGCATCGCGACCAGCCTGGCAGAGCGTTACGGAGCAGGGCCCCGCATCGCGCCCACGATTCGGGCCGTGCAGCAGATCTACACCAATAACTTCTTCCCTGAAATGAAGGCTAGTTGGCAGGTTTACCCGGACAATATCGGCCACAAGGATTGGCCGGGCTGCTTCCGCTGCCACGACGGCGAGCACAAGACCGCCGACGGCAAGCAGGCCATCAAAGAAAATGAGTGCAACGCCTGCCACACCATCCTCGCGCAGGGTACGGGCGCCCAGGTGGAGCACCTGACCGCTCAGCCCCAGAAGTTTAACCATCCCGGTGGGGAAATCGAAGGCGCCTGCAACGATTGCCACACCGGAGGACTGTGAGCCCGCTATGAGACTGCCCTGTCTTCCTGAACCCTCGCGGGCGGCGCAAATCCGAAGCCCGAAGCCCGAAGTCCGAAGGAAGGCCGAAGCCCGAAGCCCGAAGGCGCCGACTGACTGCTCTTTTAACGCAGAGATGCAGAGACGCGACGAGGATGGAGGATGGAAGATGGAGAATGGAAGACCCCGGTTGGCAATGGCCCGGCAAATTGGTTGCAGCCTGCGAACAGTCTGGGCTATTGCATTGCGGAGAGGCGCAGAGAAGAAGAACTCCTTGCTTTCACCTTCTTCGCGTCTCTTTGCGTTCTTTGCGTCTTTGCGTCTTTGCGTTAAGACAGGCGCCACCCAACGCCTTCGGGCTTCGGGCCTCGGCCTTCTTTCGGCCTTCGGCCTTCGGATTTCGGGTTTAGCTCTCCCCCTGTTCCTTTGCCTAAGCGCCCTGCCCGCCTTCGCCGCCGACAAAAACCCCAACAGCGCCTGCCTCGATTGCCACTCGGACAAGACGCTCACCACGACCAACGCCGCCGGCAAAGAGATCTCCCTTTTTGTGGACCAGTCGAAGCTCCTGGCCAGCGTGCATAAAACCAATACCTGCACCAGTTGCCACGCCGATATCACCTCCAAGCACCCGGACGACAATGTGCCGGTGAAGGCGCCCGCATGCGGCAACTGCCACGCCGATCCGGCCGCCCAATACGCCACCAGCATCCACGGCCTCAGCCACAAGCTCGGCGCTTCCGGCGCGGCCAACTGCTGGGACTG
>DATKNZ010000269.1:0-11823 GCA_035541055.1 Candidatus Acidiferrum sp.
GCCCGGCAACCGCTTTAGCGGTTTATCGCGTGCGGGTAAGCCGCTAAAGCGGCTGTGGCGCCGTTGCACCCACTTCCACCCCGCTGAAGCGGGGTGTTAATGAGATCAGCCGTGCCGGTGCGCAGAAAGTGAGATGCGCCCTGAGATGCACCGGTAAAGTTCCTTTGCTTGACAACTTGCGCGTGTCAGCGCATATTTGCACCCAAACCGCCCGAAGTGGCTGCACGCAGTTTTGGGTCGTGCCAGGTGCAGGGTGCCTCGGGCAAACCAGAAGAGAAGCGATGAGAAAGCAGATTCAAGACGAGTTCACGGAACTGCCTATTTCCCGGCAACGGAAATACCAGATGCGCATGAAACGCGACCACCGCTGCACGGAATGCGGGGCACCCACCGTGCAGGGTTCGCGCTGCCTGAAGCATCTCGTAAAGGCCCGGGAGCGCCAGCGCAAGAAGCACGGGCTGAAGCGCCGCTACCACAACACGCTGAGCTACAAGCTGGAACGCGCCCTCTAAGGCGCCGCGGCCTTCGCCAGAGAACCCCCTTCCGCGAGAGCCTGGGAACGTAACCTCTCCAGGGAGAACTGTGCTGTCGCGGTTTCCGGCGGCACAGCGATATGCCAATGTGCGCCTCGTATCGGTCAAAAAAGCCTCACCCAGATCCGAAGGCCGAAGGCCGGAAACAAGAAGGGCGCCGGGTTTGGCGGCGCCCTTTGAACTCAGTCTGTAATCACAATGCCCTTATTGCGGCACCTGCACCGGTGAACTGACTCCGGCGGTGACATTCGTGTTCGATGTATCCGTCGCCGTTACAGTCCAAGTGCCCGTCTGCAGGAAGAAGAAATTCCCAGGGATGGTAACCGTGCCGTTAACCAGGGCGGTGTTGGGCGGCAGCCACGCTTGGGTGTCGCTGCTGGTGATGGCTACAATATCGCTGGATGGGCAGATCGTCCACGTGCTATCGCAAGCATTGACCGTAATGTCGAACGCGTTGCCCGTGGATTGCGGCACCGGTGTCCCAATCTTGCCGGTCGTTGTTCCCGGCGCGTTAGTCTCACCCGGCAACAGCACCTGCAGTTGCGAGGCAACGCGCTTTGCCAGGCGGAAATAGGCCCCACCTGTCGCTTCGGCGCCCTGGAGCAACCCATCCAGATCGTCCGGCCGGAACTGGGCTTGTTTCACCGCCGTTGGCACCGTCGCGACGTTGATCCAGTTCGACGGGTCAATAAAGCTCTTCCAGCCGCCGGAGGGGTTGGCGCTCGCCAGTAGCGCATTGGGGGATATGTAAGACCCGGTCAACCAGGAAAGCGTCAGTTTGCTGTGCCCCGGTGTCAGCGGCGGCAGGATATGCGCCGGGCAGCAGTCCACGTATGCCGTCGATCCTATTTCCGCCCAGGTATTCGGATCCAGGTAGCTCGGAGCGTTGCTATTATTGATCGGGCAGAAGCTGTCAGTAATGTTAGTCGTCGCCGTGGCGATCGTGATGTTGTTATAAACGGCGGGCACGCCGATGTTGTAGTTCTGCCCCGGGAAAATCCCGAAATAAACCTGCATGTCCGTGTTGCCCAGGCTGTTGCCGCTGATCTGTTCGACAACGGCCGGGTCAATCGCGAAGGGGTGCGTTGTGCCATCAGGCGCCGTGACGGTGAGGTCGGCATTGTCCGTGAACTTGATGCTCCAGGTGCCCACTGGCGAGCCGGCGTAGTCGAAGCCCCCTATGGTGACGTTCGGGTTGGCGCCGGACAGGTTCGTCTTCGCGCTCAGGCCGACACGGCCAACGCCGCCCGCGCCGCCGGTGTTGTTGTAGTTGAGGATGAGGTCGTTGGTGCAGTTCCAGTCAATTGAACCGTCAGCCTGCCCCCACATCATCGCGTTGGTGGGGACCCAGAACACGTTCCACTGGTATCCGCTGAAACCGCTGCCTGTCGGGAACTCGGCAATCTTGAAGGAGTATGTCGCCGGGGTGTTGTTGTACCACTGCATCTTGGCGCCAGGCACGCCGGGATAAACCATGCACCGTTCATACTGCCCACCGGCTATGGGGTCGAAAACCAAACCACCGCACGGTAACTGCCCGACCATGGGTTGACTGCCGATCGTGGTGAAGGACGTCGGCGGCACCGGCGGCGTGGTGAACACGATGTTGTCTACCCAGATACTGACGGGACCTGCGTGGACGGGGCCGCTACCGTAAGTATTCATGTCCATGTCGAGCACAAAATTGTTCATGCAACCACCATTAAAGGTGGCCACCGGCATGGAGTAGTGCTGCCAACCATTGGTGTTGGCGATGACGAAGTTACCGAACTTGATCCAACCGAGGTTCGTGTTGCCGCACGCACCATCCCAGCCCTGGCCGACCGCTTGAATGTCGCCGTAATTGCCGGAATCGCTGAGTGTCGAGTGGGCGACATCCACCTTGAGGTCGAACTCCACGTTAATGTAGGGTGCCATAGAGAGCCCCGGCCAACCCGGCATGACGAAGCTGTATTGAGTTTCCTGCCAGCCTGTCGCGTTCGCCCAGTTGTTGCTGATGTAGAGCGAACCGGCTGGTTTGCCTACCGTGCCATCGAAACTGGCGGCACCGAGAGCGCCATTGACGCCGCTGTAGCAGGAAGCATCCGAGTCGAAACTGCAGATGACATACTGGGCGAAGGCTGGACTGCTGCCCAGGGCCAAGGCAGCGACGATGGAAGGTATCCATTTCTGCAATGTTGGATTTAGTCTCATATTTATTCTATTATGGGTTATGGGGTAGGTGTGCCGTTGGCGGATGACAGGTGCCGCAAGGGCGCTCCGTAGAAGAAGCCGGCCCCACCGTTGGTCGAACGGAGCGAACCGAGTCGCGTCATCTGTCCTTCGCCAAAAGGCATGGGTTTCATACCGACAACGATCAACCCCCTGACAATAGCAGTAGGGGCAAGGGGGACATGTCATTAAAACACATGACAGCGCGCATTCAGGCTCGTAACCGCCAGAGAGCGGCGCCGAAAATGACTGGATTGGGGTGTAAGGCCACGGCGCGCCAGGGGCAGCGGACCGCGTTCCCGTGGCCAAGCCTCCGCTCGTTGAACCTTCTGCTTAACGGCCCAAAGCGCGAAGGATCTTGTTAGCCGCAGACTAGCAATGCCGTAAAAAGCTACGGCTCATTAGGCATTGTCCACGCCTTTGTCATGCGTTTTCATGACATGTCACCCCGATTTCTGGGGGCTAAACTAGCGACAGTTGACCGTTTGCTTTGACGAGATGCCGCTGCCGTGTTGCGGTTTGTCGCGTGGGACGACCTTGGGGCCCAGGGTGACGCTCAGAACGGCGGCAGACTGAATCCTTCGACGAGGCGGACCGGCCTAAAATCCAGCAGAGAGAAAGACGAACTATGAAATTCAAACACCAGATTCGAAAACACGTTGCGGCTGCCTCGCTGGCCTTCGCGCTGGCCTGCTCAACCGGCCTGGCCGCTTCGGATATCATCCCCCCGCCAGGCGCGATGCAGCCGGGCGGTGACTCCAGCGATACCACGCTCAACTTCGGCCAGTGGTGGTCGGATACCGGCACGCCGACCGAGTCCTTCGATACGAGCAAGCACTCCGCCCCCAGCATCGCGGGCTCCGTCCATGTCGTCTTCGATGCCGCGGGGACGAACCAGTCGAATAATCCCTTGAAATCGGCCAACTGCGCCTTCGGCAATTGGTTTAACGCCGAGGGCGATCAAGGATGGCTGGGGGCAGGCGGCCTTCTGTTCGACGTTGCCGGCTACCAGAGCCTGACGTTCGATATGTACTCGGACCCGACCCTGAACTCCAACCTCACAACTATTTCGATGTACCTTTGGGGCGGTGGGTATGACAAGCTTTACTTGGGAGATGTGACGCTTACCGCCGGTTGGCAGCACGTCGTACTTCCAATTCCCCCGGCCTCGGTGATGACCGACTGCGTCGGCTATGGACCCTACGAGTGGTACAATACGGACGCCAGCACGCCTCCCTGCCATGCCGAGTATTGGTTCGACAACGTCAAATTGGTGGCCCGGCCGGTGGCGCTGCCTCCGCCGGTTATGACCGTGGCGCCCGTCTCGGGGTCGCGCCTGTACCTGGGCTCCGGTGTTGCCGATGGCGCGGGTGCCCGGCAAGGCATCTATACGATGAGCCAGGTGCCCTGGATCAGCCAAGCCTCGCCGGGAAACCCGGTCACATACTCGATGACCATATCCTCGGTCCCCAACCCTGCCCTCTATTCGAATTACCAGGCTCAGATCTTCCTGGTAGCCGGCGCGCCGAACGGAACGGCTGCGGCGGACTGGAACTTCTCCGATATGGGCTTCCTACAGATTGCTGACAATGCGGATGGCACCGCCACCGCGCGCTTCATGTGGAAGACCAACGAGTCTGGCGGCAACTACATGCTCTGGAACACGCAGTTCGGCGGGAGCGCCGGCACGAACGGCTACGCCGCCGGCACGCTGGCCATCATGAGTGCCACCGGGATGATCGGCAACTGGAGCGTTACGTTCACCAGCGATACGGATGTCACCGTGACCGGCCCGGGCCTCTCGACCAACTTGAGTATTCCTGCCGACTGGGTCGCCAGCTTCACGAGCGCCGGCTCGGGCGCGATGTACGCGAATTTCGGCGTGCAGCCCAACAGCGCGGGCAATGCCGGGCAGGCGGCGTGCTTGAGCCGGGCAAGCGTGACCGGTGGCTCCGCCGCTTATGCGATCAGCGACAACTTCACCGTTCCGCCGCTGAACACGACCCTCTGGGGCAAGGCGGCCAGCGATGGCCCCGCGATCGGCGTACTCCCCGCTGATGCCCAGTTCTGGGTGCAATGGAACTTGCCGGCCAACTACTTCGACCTGATCACGACGCCCTCGATCGCCAACCCGCGTTCCTGGGTGTCTTTGACCACGCCGTCGCTGCTGTTGCCGACCCCCATAACCATCTTCACCTGGGATAACACGAACCGCGTCCCGGTGCCGGCCAGCGACCTGGCTAATCCCAACCAGGCCTTTTTCGCCATGATCAAGCGAACCGCCAGTCAACTACAGGTCTTGCTGCCGGGCGAGACCAACGCGCCCAACACAGCCAGTGGCAAGATCGGCACACCCGACCCGCAGTCCGTCGGCAATGCGTTCGTGCTGACGGTCAATGCCTGTGACTCCACCTGGCATATTGCTGCGACTTGCAACGACACGGTGGCGATTACGAGCAGTGACAGCACCGCATTCCTCCCGTCCAATCCCACCTTGGTGAGTGGAACCGCCGTCATAAGTCCGGCCGACTTCTTCTTCGGCCAGGCGGGCACCTGGACCGTTACCGCCACGGATGTCACAACCAACGCGGTCGCGGCCGGTACCAGCACAGCCATCACCGTTCAGTAGGGCCGGCCTGGTTTCCTCGACAAACGATCAACGGGGCGCCGAAACTCGGCGCCCTCTTTTTATGACACATCCTGCTCGGACGAGCGCTGCGCGGGTGATTGCGGTTGGATGCTGGTGCGTTTGCGTCACGGGTCATTAGAACGCATGGCGCCAGGCATCGGGGCGCATTACCAGCCATCGGGCGGCACGAAACGGCATGACATTCCGGAGCTGTTTGCCCCGTTGCACAAGCCCCCCCACCACTCGTCCTCGTCCTTGTTCTGGTTCTCATGCTCAAAGCGTGCCTGGAGGCCCGACCACGAGACCGAGGACGACGAGAGGGGCCGGAGCCGGGGCGAGCGGTCTGAACAGCTCAGGTTCTCTGGTCCGGCGGCGCTGTCCCCGATTCATGGGACGGCTTACCCCCCAAAAGAGGGATGACTTGCACCTGGTGAAAACCCTAGTATTTGGGCAATTAAGTATTGGGCAACGAAGCCATTCACCCGGGCAGTCCGGCCGGCCGGTTGGGTGTCGTGCCTTTTGACGACATGAGCGCCGGGCAGCGGCCGGATACCTTGGAAGCACGAGCCGATATGAGCTTTGCATTCATAGCCGACTGCCGTGCCACAGCGGGCGGTGGAGGCAGGCGGTTCGGCCCTGCGGGTGTGCAGTGAAACGCACAGTTGATTCCGGCTGTTAAATAGGGCATAAACGCATTACAGTTTGCTTATGAAACATACACATTCCCACGCGCCGCGGGGGCTCCTCCTTCCAGGCCGAAGCACGCGGTGGGCTGGCGCCTGCGTGGCCGGCTTCACCCTGATCGAGCTGCTGGTTGTCATCGCGATTATTGCCATCCTGGCGGCGTTGCTGCTGCCGGCCCTGGCCAACGCCAAGAAGAAGTCGCAGGGCGTTTACTGTATGAACAACACAAAGCAGCTCATGCTTTGCTGGCACATGTATTCGGACGACAATAGCGGGTTCCTGGTCCCCAACCAGGATGGCACCCTGGCAGGCAAAGCGGGCCAGACTACTCATCGCTCGTGGGTGGCTGGGTGGCTGGATTTGAACACCGCCACTACGGATAACACGAATATTGATTTCCTGATCCACCCCGACGCTGCATCAGTCCAGAATTGCGGCGCTTTGCTGGGGCCTTACATTAAGAGCTTCAAGGCCTTCAAGTGCCCTGCGGATCTGTCCCTGGACAAGGTCTATGGTCCCCGCGTGCGCAGCGTCTCGATGAACAGTTTCATCCTGGGGGACACTACGGGGCAGAGCAGGAAGACGGCTTACGATGGTTCCTCGAAGTACCCGATTTTCACGAAAATGGCTGACATCACCTCGCCCGTCAACCTGTTTGTCACGCTCGATGAGCACCAGTCCGGCATCAACGACGGCTATTTTGCCACGTCTCCCGATATCCTGTACCAGATTGTGGACTACCCGGCGAGCTACCATGGCCGGGCCTGTGGTTTCTCGTTCGCCGACGGCCATTCAGAGATTCACAAGTGGCTGGATGCCCGCACCATGCCTGACCTGACGGGCTCGGACATAACGCTGAACGTGAATCTTCCCGGAGACAGGGACATCTTCTGGCTCGCGCAGCACGCGGCCGGCCTGCAGGCGTACCCGTAAGCAGTCGGAGCGCGCCCGTCCCCGGGCGCAGCAACGTCCCATTTTAAGAGCGCGCCCCGTTGCTCTGGCGCAGCACCGCCAGAGCAGCCGGGCGCGCTTGTGTTATCGCGTGGTAGGGACGCGTTCCACCGCGTCCCCATCTTCCCGAGATCGCAGGGACGCGGGGGAACGCGTCCCTGCCACCCTCCATGAATTGGCCCTGCTTCGGGGGCGGGAACCTGGATAAGCTTTGCAGCTTCCGGCAAAACGCCTACAACTTGGGAGGATGTCCCGGCTGAGGATCATCACGTTGGTGCTCGCGTTGATCACGCTGGTGGCTTATCTACCGGCGGCGCGCTACGGGTTCCTGACCCTGGATGACGATCTCTACGTCCGGTACAACCAGGTCGTGCAGAACGGCTGCACCTGGCGGGGCGTTCAATGGGCCTTTACCACCTTTCACGCCAGCAACTGGCACCCGGTCACCTGGCTCTCGCATATGCTGGATTGCGAGCTGTTCGGCCTGAACTCGCGGGCGCACCATACGACGAGCCTGCTGCTCCACACGGCCAATGCGGTGCTGTTGCTGGCGCTGTTATGGCGGCTGACTCGCGAGCTGTGGCCGAGCGCGCTGGCAGCCGCCCTGTTCGCCTGGCATCCGCTGGCCGTCGAATCAGCCGCGTGGATTGCGGAACGCAAGAACGTGCTCAGCACCTTCTTCGGGCTGCTCAGCTTGCTGGCTTACGTCGCCTACGCGCAAAAGCGCGCCGGCGTCCCGGACAGCGGGGGCAAGCCGGCGGTATGCTCCCGGCGCCTGGCCTACGTGCTGGCGCTGCTTTGCTTCGCGCTCAGCCTGATGTCTAAGCCGATGCTGGTGACGCTGCCCTTCGTGATGCTGCTGCTGGATTATTGGCCGTTAGGCAGTCTGGAGTCTAAAGTCTCCAGTCTTGAGCCCACGCCACACGCCACACGCAATACGCCACACGCACTACGCTCTAGCCTTCTCGACAAGCTCCCCTTCCTCCTGCTCGTCGTGCCCGCGTGCTGGCTCACGGTGCTGGCCCAGCGCGCCGGCGGGATGGTCGCCTCCCTGCAAGGCTCTCCCTTGGCCCTGCGGCTGGGTAACGCCCTGCGATCGTATGCCGTGTATCTCGCCAACGTGGTTTGGCCCGCGAAGCTCACCATCCTGTATCCCTATCCGCCGCGCGACCAGTTGGTCTCCGCGGCGCTCGCGGCGGCGGTGCTCCTGCTGGCTGTGACCTGGATCGTCTGGCGCGCTCACCGGCGCTATCCCTATCTGCTCGTGGGCTGGCTCTGGTTTCTGGGCACACTCGTGCCGGCCATCGGCATCGTCCAGGTCGGCCAACAGGCCATGAACGATCACCATGCCTACGTCCCGATGATGGGCCTGTTCATCGCCTTCGCCTTCGGGATGAAGGACTTGGCTGCGCGGCTGCATGTTGGCCCGTTCCCTTGCGCCGCGGCGGCCAGCTTGCTCCTGGGCGCTTGCCTCCTGACCTCGGAGCACCAGTTGAGCTTCTGGCGGGACGACGAAGCCCTCTTCAGCCATGCGGTGGCGGTTACCCGGGATAACGGACCGGCCCACAACCATCTCGGCGTAGCGCTCGCCCAGGAGGGGCGCGCGGCTGAAGCACGGGCGCAATTCGAGGAGGCGATTCGCCTCAACCCGTCGTGGGCTGATCCCCGCAACAACCTGGGCGATCTGGAGCGCCGGAGCGGCGACCTGCAAGCCGCCCTGGTTCAATTCAGCAAAGCCGTGCAACTCAAACCGGGCCAGCCGGTCATGCAGGAGAACCTGGGCGAAGTTCTGGCGGGTCTTGGCCGCTACGATGAAGCCTTGAATCACATGCGCGACGCGGCCCGACTCGACCCCGCTTACGCTTGGCCGCATTATCAAATGGCCAGGGTTTTGGTCCGGCAAGGCCGGGATGCCGAGGCACTTAGCCAGTGCCGCGAAGCCCTGCACATCAATCCGCGTGACCCTGAGGTGCTGCTGTTCACCGCCCACGTACTGGCGGCCGAGCAAACCGCGGAACTCCGTGACGGGGATGCCGCCGTTCGACTGGCGATCAGAGGCAGCGCACTGGACCCGAATGACCCCCGGGCTCTCGACATCCTCGGGATGGCGTTCGCCGAGAGGGGTAACTACGACGAAGCCGAGCAAGCGGCGTCCAATGCAGTCCAGCTTGCCACCGCGCTCAAAGCCAAGGACGTGGCCGCTTACCGCCAGCGACTCGAACTCTATCGCCAGCACCACCCCTGGCGGGAATCGTTCACCTCCGGCGGCGGCACAGATTAAACGCGAGCGCCGGCCTGCCGCTGCTCCTGGCGCCTCCCTCCCGGGCCTCTCCGGTACCTCGCCGGTACCCCTCCAGATGCACACCGTAGGTTGAAATCGAACCTCCGGTGTGCATCTGGAGGGGTACAGGCGAGGTACCGGAGGGGCTCCGGTGTGGTGCTTGCGAGAGTTCGCTAGTTGAGATGGGCGAACTTGGCGACGGCCTGGGCGCGGGATCGGACGTGGAGCTTCTCGTACATGCGGCGGATGTAGGTGTTGACGGTGGGGCCGCTGATGTTGAGTTGCTCGGCGATTTCCTTGTAGAGATAACCCCGGGCCAGCAATTCGAGCACTTCCTGCTCGCGCGGTGAGAGCCCCTGGTCGGGCGGGGCCGGCGTCTGCTTGAAGGACTGAACGACTTTGCGGGCGATGTTGCTGGTCATGGGAGAGCCGCCCTGGTGCACGTCTTGCAGGGCACCCAGCAACTCGGCGCGGGGCGTTTGCTTGAGCAGGTAACCGGTCGCTCCCGCCGCCAGGGCGTTGTAGATGTGGTCGGCGTCCTCGTAAACCGTGAGCATGACGAACTGGGTGTCCGGCAGCAGCGGTTTGAGGCGTTTGACGGCTTCGACGCCGCTCATGCCGGGCAGGTTGATGTCCATCAGCACCACGTTGGGGCGCTTGGCCGGCAGGGCGCCCAGCGCCTTCTCGGCATCGCCCCAATCCCCGGCCAGGCGGAAACCGGACGCGCCGTTAATCCAGCTCGCGAATATCTTCCGCGCCTGGGCGTCGTCCTCGACTATGGACACCGATATAGCCACGCCTTAGCTATACACTGCGGCGAGGCGAATGGAATGTCCTATGTTTTGATGACAGGGTAAAGGGAGATGACCAATCTGACGCGGGTGCCTTCGCCGGGAGCGGCATCCCATTCGCAGGTGCCGCCGATTTCTTCGAGGCGGCGGCGCATGTTGAGGAGGCCGTTGCCGGCGCCGGGCCGCGCGGCGTCGTCGGCGGGGGCGGGCTGGCCTTTGAGCGCGGCCCAGTCGAAGCCGCGGCCATTATCGGCGATGAGCAGCACGAAGGCGTCCGGCTCCAGTTCCAGCGAAATGCGGACCTCGGAGGCGTGGGCGTGCTTGGCGACGTTGTTCAGGGCTTCCTTGAACGCGAGGAAGGTGTTGTGCCGGACGTCGGCGCTCAGGGGCCAGTGGGGGGGATTGAGCGGCAAATCCAGGCGGCAGCGCACGCCGGCGGTGCTGAGGAAGCTCTGGGCGAAGCGGCCCAGGTAGGCCGAAAGGCTGTCCAGCGAATCGTGCCTGGGGTTAACGGCCCAGACGATTTCATCCATGGCGCGCGTGAGCTCGCGGGCGGTGCTGTAGATTTGGTCGGCATCCGCCGCCGCGCCCGGTTTGCCTTCCAGCTCGGCGCGGACGCCCTGGCTCAGGAGGCTGATGCGCGTGAGGCTGGCGCCGAGGTCGTCATGGATGTCGCGGGCGATGCGGGCGCGTTCGCGTTCGAGGGCGCGCTGGCGTTCGAGTTGCTCGAGGCGGCGGCGCACCCGCAGGCGGACGGCCCACACGGCAACGGCGGCTACTGCCCCGCCGCCCAGGGCCAGCAATGCGCCCTTGAACCACCAGGTCTGCCAGGGCCGGGGCAGGACGGTGAAGGCGAGCGAGGCGCCCAGCTCGTTCCAGACGTCATCGTTGTTGCAGGCCTGGACCCGGAACGTGTAGTCGCCCGGCGGCAGGTAGCTGTATTGCACAAAGCGATTAGGGCCGGCGTCCATCCAATCGTGCTCCAGCCCTTCGAGCTTGTATTTGAAGCGGACCTTGTCGGGCGCGGCGAAGCTCAGGCCGGTGTAGCGCAACTCGAAGCGTTGTTTGCCGGCGGGGATTTGCACGGGCGGGGCGGCGCCAGGCGACTGGTCCGGCGGCAAGGCGACCGGCTTGCCCTCGACGAGGAGTTCCTCGATGACCACCGGCGGCGGGACGGTATTGGTGGTGAAGCCGCGCGGGTCAATGACGGCCAGGCCCTTGGCGGTAGGAAACCACAGGCGCCCGTCGGCGCTTTGGCAGACGCCGGGCTGGAAGCCTCCCGAGCACTTCTGAGAGGTCAAGCCCTCGGCCCGGCCATAGCTGAGGCAGCGCACGGTCCCAGCCTGGCCGCTGGCGCAGCGGTTCAGGTCCGCCTTGCTCACCCGGAGGATGCCGTGATGGGAGCCGAGCCACAGGTTGCCCTGGCCGTCGTCGGCGATCTGGCTGACGATGCTGGCGAGCATGCCTTGCGGGGAGCTGATGGTGGCGAACCTGCCGTCGCGCAACCGGCACAAGCCGTTGTCCGATGTTCCGATCCACAGCGTGCCGTCGGCTTCGGCGTAGAGGGCCAGCACGAAGTCGCTGCTCAGGCCGTCTGGCTTACGGAATTGCCGGAGCGCGCCGTCCTTGAGGCAGCCCAGGCCGCCGCCCAACATGCCGAACCAGAGCGCGCCGTCGGGGGTTTCCGCGATGGCCCGGACGTCCGGCGAGCCGAGCTTGTCCTTGCCGGCGAACCAGGTTTGT
>DATKNZ010000270.1:0-4675 GCA_035541055.1 Candidatus Acidiferrum sp.
CCCAGGCTCTGCATTGACCCAGGTCTCGCATACCGGGCCACTTCATGAAGGGTGGTAGGGACGCGTTCCACCGCGTCCCCATCGTCCGGAGATAGCAGGGACGCGGTGGAACGCGTCCCTACCACCCTTCATGAAGTGGCCCTGTCTCGCATGGGCGCTCCGGGGGCAGATTATGGGATTGCCGCGCCGGGGCTGTCGCATGCATGATTGACACAGACAGCGCGCCCGGCGGATCGGGCAGCGCGGGATGCGTGCATTGCTTTAACCGGAGATTTTGATGAAGATTGCAATCGTTGGCTTGGGTTACGTCGGCCTGCCCCTCTCGTTCCAATTCGCCCGCAGCGGCGTCTCCGTCCTCGGGCTGGACATTGACTCGGCGAAGGTGAAGGCGCTCAGCCACGGCCGGAGCTACATCAAACACCTGCCGGATGAAATGGTCGCCGAGGTCGTCCGCAGCGGCGCCTTCTCCGCCTCGACCGACTTCAGCCGCGTGCGGGAGGCCGAAGCCGTGGTGATCTGCGTGCCTACCCCGCTCAACAAGAACCGGGAGCCCGACATTTCTTACATCCTCGACACGGGCCGGAGCGTCGCGCCCCATCTGCGCAAGGGCATGCTCGTGGCGCTGGAATCAACCTCCTACCCCGGCACGACCGACGAGGACTTGCGGGCGGTGCTCGAGAGCGGCTCGAAGCTAAAGGCAGGGCAGGATTTCCACCTCGCGTTCTCGCCCGAGCGCGAAGACCCGGGCAACCCCGACAGCAAGGTCGCGGTCATTCCCAAGATCGTGGGCGGACTGACCCCCGCCTGCCTGGAGAGGGCCGTGGCGCTTTACTCGAAGGCGGTCAAGACCGTGGTGCCGGTTTCCTCCTGCCGCGTCGCCGAGGCGGCCAAGCTGCTCGAGAATACCTTCCGCAGCATCAACATCGCCCTGGTCAACGAGCTGAAGATCGTTTACGGCGCCATGGGCATTGACATCTGGGAAGTGATCGGAGCCGCGAAGACCAAGCCCTTCGGGTTCATGCCCTTCTATCCCGGCCCCGGCCTCGGGGGGCACTGCATCCCGATAGATCCGTTCTACCTAACCTGGAAAGCCCGCGAGTACGGGCAGCACACCCGGTTCATCGAACTGGCCGGCGAGATCAATACCGCCATGCCTGCCTACGTCGTGCACCGCGTGGCCGACGCCCTCAACGAGCAGCAGAAAGCCGTCAAGGGCAGCTCCATCCTCGTCGTCGGCCTGGCCTATAAGCCCAACGTGGACGACGAACGCGAGTCGCCCAGCTATGTGCTGATGGAAATGCTGACCGAGCGCGGGGCGAAGGTGGCGTATTACGACCCCTTCGTGCCGGTCATCCGGCCAACGCGTGAACACGCCCACTGGGCGGGCACCAAGTCAGTGGCCTGGGACCGCGCCACGATTTCCGGGTATGACCTGGCGCTCATCGCAACCAACCACGCCTCTGTCAACTACCGCGAACTGGCGCAGTGGGCCGATTGCATTGTGGATACGCGCAACGCCATGGCCGGCGTGCCGACCCGGCCCGGCCAGGTCTGGAAGGCGTGAGACGCGGGGCGTGGCGCGTGCTGCGTGTTGCGTGACGCGCGCGTGCACGGGAACACACGTCCGATCACTCAGCACGCACCACGCGACACGCACCACGTCTCACCGCAGCGCCCGCTCTAGCCGCTGCCACAACTCCTCCGGGTCTTCCAGCCCCACCGAGATGCGAATCAGGTAGCGCGAGACGCCGCAGGATTCTGCCCAGTCCAGCTCCGTGTAGTGCGCCAGCAGCGTGAACGGGCAGGCGAGCGTAAATACCGTGCCCAGGCTGGGGCCTTTGCAGAAGGCCAGCCGATCATAGACGTCCGCCGACCGGGCGGCCCCATCCTTGGGAAGGAACGTGACGAGCGCGCCCCAGCCGCCGCCTGGCCGGCGCACCGATTCGTAGGCTTCGCTGAACTCCCATTTCGGATACCAGACTCGTTCCACAGCCGGGTGGCGGCGGAGCCGTTCGGCCAGCAGCAACCCGCTCTGGTTGTGCCGTATCATGCGCTCGGGGAATCCCCGCGCCTGCTGCTCCAGCACGACGGCGTCTTCACCCCAAAGCAACTCCTCGTGCTGCTGAGCGATGATCGGCTTAAGCTCCGCGTAAAGGGGCGACCGCGGGTTGCAGATCAACGCTCCGCCCATCGCGTCACCCGTGCCGAGGATGAACTTGGTCAGGCTGGTGCCCACCAGGTCGGCGCAACCGCCCAGGTCCACGTTGACGGGTGTGGCGACCACGTCGTCCACCACCAGCGGCACGCGATGTTCGCGCAGGATCGGGCCTATCCGGCGGACGTCGGCTGACCCCAACAGGGGGTTGCCCGGGATCTCACAGAAGCAGGCCGCCAGAGGCTGCTTCCGGAGCAGCGCCTCGAGGTCGCTCTCAATGCTGCCCAGGCGGTGCAGCAGAATGCCGCCGTGGCCGAGCTTCTGTTGCAGCTTCAGGGTGTCCACGTACGGAAAGCCCAACTGGGCGGTCGGCCGCCCCGGCGTGCGCTGGATGACGGCCTGGAGCGCGTCGAACTGGGACGCCATGCCGGTCGGCGCCAGGAACACGTCGTCCTCGGCGCAGTCATAAAGCAGGGCCAGCTCGCGACGCAGGAACCGCCGAACGGCGTCATGGTCAGGCGACTCCGGGCGCCCCGCCAGGTGCGCCTCCGCCTGCCGGGTGGAAACAATCAGCCCGGTATGCTGCCAGAAAGCCCGCAGGGCCGCGGTTCCGGCGTCGCTCGTGGCCACCCCGTGAACGCCCCGGCCCTCGACCACTTTGGCCTGCTCGCCGCTCGTGCGCTCGATGAACTGCGCGCATTGCCGCGCGGCGCGCAGCGACGGGAAAGGCAGGCACGGCCGCCCCTCTCCGAGTTGCCGGGCCAATTCCTGCACCACCTTGTGTATGAAGAAGCGCGGATAGCCGCTCGCCAGGGCCCCGATGACCTCCGGCTTCTTCTCCTCATATCCCACGACGTCCTGCCAGCGCGGCAGGGCCACCGACACCGCGTGCGGCGAAGGTGGTATGGGCCGGCCAAGGGCCTCCGCCTCCCAAACGGGTTCATGGGATAAATCGCGCACGCTCATTGTGTCCGCGGTCCAGAGCCTAAGCCACGCTGGACGGCAATGCGAATCCTAATTGACGCCACACCGCATCTAGCCAGCACCCTCGGTGAGGGCCCGTCCTCGGGCGCAGCAATGTCCTCTGTCCGAACGGCTTACCGATAATCGGCCCCACCTGCGTGGTCGGTGGTTGCTGCGCCCGAGGACGAGCGAGGTTCGGCGCGGCAATGGCGAGGTCCCGGTGATATGCCGGTGTGTCTCCCATGGGGAGCGATCCACATGGGAGATACACCGGCATATCACCGGCGCGCCATCCGGAAGACGCGCGGCGCCCAAGCTGATGGCAGGCCCGAGGTCCATCATGTAAGAGACTATGCCGCAAGCAGTTACATTGAATGACATCCGCTAAAGGTCTGGAGACCGTGTCATAAACACCGCGGCCGCTGCGTCCTCGTTCTCGTTCTCCTCCTCGTCCTCGGCATGTCCGCCGTCTTCGAGGGAGGAGGACGAGAACGAGGACGAGGACGAAGGCCCGGGCCATCGCGCCGAATCAGTAAGCCGGCCGGCTCCGCAAGCTCCACGGCATCAGCGGCTGGTCGCGGCACTGGCGCACAAAGTGCTCTCGGGTAGCGCATTATGAATTCTGAGAACTCAGGACCGGCAATCCGGTGGGGCCGGCCACACCGGCGGCTTTACGGCAACTTGTGATATGCTTAACCGTACGCTGCCCTTGAACATCAGCACGCAAATTGCCGTTGCCTTGTGCCTGACCACGCTCGCGGCAGCCGCGCAAGGCCCCGCGGTCGTGTCCATCTGGGGCGGGGCGCGCGGCACTATCGTGCTCAAGTCGGACGGCACGGTCTGGACCTGGGGCGCGAACTTCGACGGCAAGCTGGGGATTGGGGTTGATCCGGTCACCACCCCCCGGTCGCTCGTGCCGGTAGAGGTTCATGGCCCGGGAAACGCCGGCTTTCTGAACTCGGTAGCCGCCGTCATGGGCGGAGAAATGCATAATGTGGCCTTGAGGTCCGACGGCACGGTCTGGGCTTGGGGCTGGAACGCACTTGGCCAGCTCGGGACCGGTACCACCAACGACTCGTATTGGCCCGTGCAAACCGGGCTCAGCGCCACGCCGCCGCTAGCCTCCGTCGTCAAGCTGGGAGGCCGGCCCTATTTCACGCTCGCCGTCAAGTCAGACGGCACCATCTGGGCCTGGGGTATGAACCAGTACGGCCAGATGGGCAACGGCACAGTGAACCCCTCAGGAGGCCCGCAAGTGACCGTGCCGGTGCAGGTCAGCAGCTCTGGCCCCGGCGGCGCCATTAACGCTCCGCTGCAAGTCACCTGCGGCTATCAATTCGGCGCCGCACTCGCGATCAATGGCACCGTGTGGACCTGGGGCACCGGCACGCACGGGGAGTTGGGCAATGGCACAACCGGCAGCAGCTATACGCCAACGCAAGTCCCCGGCTTGACCAACATCACCGCCATTTCGGCAGGCTGGTTTCATATCCTGGCGCGGCGGTCCGACGGGACAGCCTGGGCCTGGGGAAACAACTCCAACGGCGAACTGGGCGA
>DATKNZ010000271.1:0-2555 GCA_035541055.1 Candidatus Acidiferrum sp.
GAACACTGTGGCATAGACGTTCGGGAAGGCGGCGAAGAGCGCGCCGCCGCCGGTGACGAGCCAGACCTCGTTACCGTCCCAGACGGGGCCGATAGCGTTGAGCATGATGCGGCGTTCCTCGTCCTGCCGGGTGAACAGGTGTAGCGCGCCCACTCCCAGGTCGAACCCGTCCAGCATGGCGTAGCCGGTGAACAGCACGCCGATGAGTAGGAACCAGATGCTGTTGAGGTCGAAGGAGCTGGCGGTCATAGCGAGGCGGGGTCAGGGCAGGGACGCCTCGCCCAGGCATCCGTCCGGGCGCCTCGGCGAGGCGCCCCTACCTGCGAATAGTGCCGTTGCGGCGTTCATGCCAGGGGCTTGGGCAAGGCCAGCTTACCGCGGGGCTGCAGGTCTGCGAGATCGGGGCCGTGCTGGATCTTGTCGTTGAGCAGGTAGAGAAACACGGCGAACAGGAGCACGTAAACCAGGCTGAAGAGAATGATGGCTGCCAGCACCGTGTCGGACCTCACCACCGCCGACAGCCCGTCCGGGGTGCGCAGCAGCCCATAGACGATCCACGGCTGTCGGCCGACTTCGGCGGCGAACCAGCCGCACTGGTTCGCGATCTGCGGCCCGAGCACTGAGAAGGTCAGCAGCCAGAGCATCCACCGCTTGTCGAACAGCGACCCGCGCCAGAAGTAGAGGAAGCCGAGCCCGGCCACGGCGATCATCCCGAAGCCCACCGCTACCATGATGTGGTAGAACTGGAAGGACATTTGCACCGGGGGCCAATCCTGCCGGGGAAATTCATGCAGCCCGGCGACCGGCTTGCCGGCGTCCCGGTAAACGAGGTAGCTGAGCAGGCCGGGAATGCCGACGCTGTGCGTGACTTTCTCCGTCTTCTCGTCCACCCAGCCGAAGAGGGTCAGCGGCGCGTGCGGCGTGTTCTGGAAAAGGCCTTCAAAGGCAGCCAGCTTGGTGGGCTGGTTGTGGGCCACCTGGATGGCGCTGTGGTGGCCGCTGACCAGTTGCAGCAGCGAAGCCGCCATGCCCACGATGAGGCCGATCCGCAGCGAGGCGCGGGCAAAGGCGCCCTCTCGTTTCCGCAGCAGGTACCAGGCGCTGACGCTGACGACCATGAAGGCGCCGGCCTGCCAGGCCCCGCACAGCACATGCTGGAGCCGGTCCATGGCGGACGGGTTGAAGACCATCTGCCAGAAGTTGGTGATCTCGGCGCGGGCGTGCAGGCCCTGGCCGACGATGTGGAACCCCGCCGGGGTCTGCATCCACGAGTTGGCCACCACAATCCAGATCGCGCTGAAGTGCGCCCCGAAGCACACCATGCACGTGGCAAAGAAGTGCACGCCGCGGTTGACGCGGTCCCAGCCAAAGAGCAGCAGGGCGAGGAAACCCGATTCGAGGAAGAAGGCGAAGATGCCCTCGGCCGCCAGCGCGCTGCCGAAAACGTCCCCGACGAAGCGGGAGTAGGTGGCCCAGTTGCTGCCGAACTCGAACTCGAGCACGATGCCCGTGGCCACGCCGATGGCGAAGGTCAGCCCAAAGACCTTCGTCCAGAACCGTGCCATCTGGTGGTAGAGATTGTTGCCGGTTTTGAGCCACAGGGCCTCGATAATGACCAGCATGACCCCCAGCCCGATGCTCAGCGGCGGATATAGGTAATGGAACGCGCTGGTCAGCGCGAACTGGATGCGGGAAAGCAGCAGAACGTCCATCGGGCGGCTGGATGAATAGCAGTTGGCGCGGGCCGGGTCAACGCAGGCTGGGGGCGTTGCCCGGCAGCCAGGATGAATTGTCTTTCAAAAGGTGCCTTGTCCGGGCAACATCCGCCCTCAATCGCGAGGGCGGGGGCGGTTGCCTGAAGACATGGACTGCCGCCCGCGCCCCGCTTAAACATGAAACGAACGCATCATTGCAACGAACTGCGCCCGGCCCATATCGGGCAGACGGTGACGCTGGATGGATGGGTCCATTCGCGGCGCGACCTGGGCGGGCTCATCTTCATTGACGTGCGCGACCGCGAGGGGCGCACTCAGACCGTCTTCGACCCTTCCGACCTGCCGAAGGACCTGTTCGAGAAGGCGGCCGCGCTGCGCAGCGAATGCGTGGTGCGCGTTACCGGCAAGGTGCGCGCCCGGCCTGCCGGCACCAATAACCCCAAGATACCCACGGGCGAGGTCGAGGTCATGGCCCGGGCTCTCGAAGTGCTGAACGTTGCGGACGTGCTGCCGTTCCCCGTGGATGACCCGGAGGTCGCCAGCAAAGTCAACGAGGAGCTGCGGCTCAAATACCGCTACTTGGATTTGCGCCGGCCCGAGATGGCCCGCAACCTGCGCCTGCGCAGCAAGGTGGCCGCGGCCACGCGCATGTACATGGACGAGCAGGGCTTCCTGGAAGTCGAGACGCCCATCCTGTTCAAGAGCACGCCCGAAGGCGCGCGCGAGTTCCTCGTGCCCAACCGCCGTGAGCCGGGCACCTTTTACGCCCTGCCGCAGTCGCCGCAGCAGTTCAAGCAAATCCTCATGGTGGGCGGCGTCGAGCGCTATTACCAGATTGCC
>DATKNZ010000272.1:0-21302 GCA_035541055.1 Candidatus Acidiferrum sp.
CCGCCTTGCCCTACCTGCTCACCAACGGCTTCGGGGTAAGCGGGGAAGCGACGCTCCGCAGCCCCATCCCGCCGGCGGTGAAGTTGGCCTTCTATATCGGTTCCGGGGTCTTCTTCGCCTCGGTGCTCTACACCATTCTCACCACCCGGGAGTATGCGCCGGAAGACCTGCAGGCGTTCCAGAGGCTGAAAGCCGAATCGGCGGGCGTGGGCCGTGCCTTGCGCGAGATCTTTGGGGGAATTGCCTCGATGCCGCGCGCGATGCGGCAGCTTGCGGTCGTGCAGTTCTTTACGTGGTTCGCGCTGTTCTGCATGTGGCTCTACTTCGTGCCGGCGGTAGCGACCGGCGTCTTCCACGGCCAACCGCTGGGCGTGCACGAGGATGCCCTCAAGGCACAGTTGAAGACCGAAGCCGGCCAGACCGCCGTGGCCGAAGCCGCGTTGGTTGCCAGCGCCTACCAAAGCATGAAAGAGCAGATGGCCGCACCGGGATCAAAACCGGTCCAGCGGCGCTCGCTCTCGGACGCCTTGCTGCACATGCTCGGGTTGAAGCCGGCCCCGCCGGAAGCCGGCGAACGCCTGCCCCCGGGCATCCTGGAGGGGCTCATCGCCAACCATCCGCCCGCGCGAGGCCCCGTCGCCCGGGAGGAGGCGGAGAGCCCGCTGGTGCAGACCTTTGCCGCCGCGTTCCTGAAGCATCACGTGTCGGCGGCCAACCCGCGCAACGCGGAGGACGCCGCCGCGGACATCCGCGAAGCGATCTCCGCCGCGCGCAATTACCAGGAAGGCGCGGCTTGGGGGGGCGTCTGCTTTTCCGCCTACAACGGCACGGCCTTTGTCTTCGCCTTTATCCTGCTGGCGCTGGTGAAGGTCTTCTCCGCCAGGGCCATCCATCGGGTGTGTCTCGTGTGGGGCGGCCTCGGGCTTCTGCTGTCCGTCGTGTGGCGCGACCCACACTGGCTCATCGGCTCGATGGTGCTCGTGGGCGTGGCTTGGGCCAGCATCCTGTCCATGCCCTACGCCATGCTGGCCAATGCCATCCCAGCCCAGAAAATGGGGTTCTACATGGGGGTGTTCAACTTCTTCATCGTCATACCGCAAATACTGGCCTCGCTGGGGCTCGGACTGCTGATGAAGCTCGTGCTGGGCGATCACCCCATGAACGCCGTGCTGCTCGGCGGCGCCTCGATGGTGCTGGCGGGACTGTGTGTCGGGCTGGTTTCCCGGGATGTGGACAAAGCCGGCGCAGGCACCGGTCCACACCCATCGCCGGCCTGATCTCTGGCATCTCGAAGACTCGTCATGAAAAAGGTGCGTGTGCTGTTGGCCGACGACCATACGGTCGTGCGGGACGGGCTGCGGCTGCTCGTCAACGGGCAGAAGGACATGCGGGTGGTGGGCGAAGCCGGCGATGGGCAGGAAGCGATCAAGAAGGCGCGCGAGCTGCGGCCCGACGTGGTGGTGATGGACCTCTCCATGCCCAAGGTGAACGGGCTCCAGGCGACCGAGCGGCTCCGGACCGAGCATCCTGACCTCAAGGTGGTGGCGCTGACCGTGCACGAGGACGCCAGCTACTTGCTGCAACTGTGCAAGGCCGGCGCGGCGGGCTACGTGCTTAAGCGTTCGGCAGGCGATGACCTGATCAAGGCCATCCGCCGCGTGGCCCAGGGAGAGAACTACTTCGATGCGACCCTGGCCACGCGCGCCCTCGCGGCGCGCCCCGCCGACAGGCCGGGCAAGGAGGGCTTCCGCCCCGCCGAACTGAGCGAGCGGGAGCGGGAAATCCTCACACTACTGGCCTGGGGCTACAGCAACAAGGAGATCGCCAACCACCTCCAGTTGAGCGTGAAGACTGTGGAGACCTACCGCTTGCGCGTGGGCGAGAAACTGGGCCTGCGCAGCCGCACGGAAATGGTCCAATACGCCCTGCGGCAGGGCTGGCTCAACGAGAGCCATCCCGTCCTGCGGCCTTCCAGGTAGGCGGCCCCGCCCCGCACTTTCTTCCAGCAGCCCCGGAGGCGCACGCGACCGCGTCAGGGAAGCCGATACGGCTCTAATTTGCTTCAGCTGGCAAACTGAGGTAAGGTGTTTGAAACGAGTTTTCCAATCGCGCATTAACGCAAATGCATCGGCACTCTATACTCACGCCGCGGGCGAGGCTGGCGCCGGCGGCCAGGCCAAGGCAGGACAACGGCGGCGCCTTGAAGGTGGTCATCGCGTACGAAGACCCGCTGATGCACCATTGGGCGATGGAGCTATGGGACCGCGTAGGCGGCCTGGTCGGCAGCGCCGGCATCAGCCGCAGTGCCTGGAGAATCCGCGACCTGGCACATCCCGACGTGCTGGCCCAAGCCGTAACCGAAGCAGGCCAGGCGCATGTGCTCATTCTGTCGCTGCGGGACGCAAGAGTGATGCCGCCGGCTTTGTGCCAGTGGATCGCCGGCTGGGCTCCCAATCGCATCAGCGCCGGGGGGGCCCTCGTCGCCATCATTGGCCTGCCGCCTCATCCAAACGGTTTTTGCGGCCGCGCCTACAACTACCTGGAGACTGTCGCCGGGCAGGCCGGCCTGGATTTCCTGCCGCACGAGCGCAAGCTGCCGGAAAGTCCGGGGCCGGGGCCGATTCCCCCTGTGATTCTGCCTTCTGCCGGGCAGGCGCAGAGCTTCGTGTCGCGCGCCTGAGAGGGGGCGAGTCGCCCGACTCACGCCCCCGGCTGAGCGCCAAAGAATGCTTCTCGTGCGCGGCGCCCCAGCGCCTGCCAGATCTTGATGACCTCGTAGGTGATTACGGTAGTGAAGCTGACCGCCAGCCACAGGCAGACCGCCTCGAGCGGCAGCCCGTGCCACGCGCCGATGGCAATCCCCATCATGGCGGCAGGCCGGTAGCCCCACCAACCGTATGGCACGGCCAGGGTCGCCTCCCAAAGCAGGCTGATGAGCAGGATCAGGAAGAACGTGAAGCCAAACGCCCGCCAGTTGATGAAGGACTGGGCTGTGCGGAAAAACCCCGCCGCCGGAATGATGGCCGCCGCGGTGAGATAGGTGAAATACCAGGGGAAACCCTCCGGCGTGGGAGAAAGCGCCTTCTTGTAAATGGCCGCCCCGGCCAGCAGCACGGCCCCGAGGATGACGGACTGCGGATGAAACTCCGCGATGCGGCGCAGGTCCTTGGCCCGGCTGTGGTAATCGGGAATGTTGTAGGCTCGCAGCCAGTACTCGTCCGCCCACAAATAGCTCATCAGCACCAGCATGAAGCCTGTGAGGTAGAATACGAACTCCTCGATCGGAATCGGCCCGCCCACCCCCGGGACCCCGACGCCCAGCGTGGCCGAGCGATTGGGGAACGTGAAGAAGGCGTTGCCGAACAGGAGGTCGAGCACAAAACCGGCCGGCGCCAGTACGGCAATCGTGCGCCAGAAGGCCTTCCGCGCCAATTCCAGGTCCGACCGCCGGGCAAACCAACCGCACAGGGCCGCCAGCGGGATGATGAACAGCAGCAGGCTCCAGGTATAACCGTAGGGCGTTGGGTTGGCGGAATCCAACTGCAGCGTGCCCGGGTGCCGCACGGTCCTTAACGCCAGCCAGGCTGGAAGGATCAAGAGCCCGGCGATGACGAATACGACTCGAAACGCTTCCCTCGGCTGCCGTGGCGGGCGGGCACCGCACGGCGCAGAGCTATCGGGTGTCATGCGTATAACATAGGCCAATCCTTGCTCACCTCGCCATCCTGCAATGGCATAAGCCGAGCAGTTGGTTGGGAGGGCGCCTGCGGTTCATGACCTGGCGGAAGATATTGCGCAGGGGGTGACAAAGCTTTTGAATGCAGCGCAATGATCGCGAAACGTGTTATCCCTTGCCTGGATGTCCATGCCGGCCAGGTCACGCGCGGCGTCCAGTTCGGCGTGGCCGAGAAGGGCGGGCTGCGCAACGTAGGCGATCCCGTCGAGTTGGCGCTGCGCTACAACGAGCAAGGGGCCGATGAGATGGTGTTCTTCGACATCACCGCCACCGCCCACGGCCGGGCTACGATGGTGGACGTCGTCGAGCGCGCGGCGGACCAGTGCTTCATGCCGCTGACGGTCGGCGGCGGCCTGCGCTCGGTCGAGGACATGTACACCATGCTGCGCGCCGGCGCGGACAAGATTAGCATCAATTCCTCGGCCCTGGCCACCCCCGACCTCATCCGGGCCGGGGCCGAGAAGTTCGGCAGTCAGTGCATTGTCGTCTCCATTGACGCCAAGCGAGCCGGGCCGGACCGGTGGGAGGTCTTCTCGCACGGGGGCCGCCGGCCCACCGGGCTGGACGCCGTCGAGTGGGCCAAGCGGGCCGTGTCCCTGGGCGCGGGCGAAATCGTGCTTAACAGCATAGACGCGGACGGCACCAAGGCAGGCTTCGACCTGGTCATCACGCGCCGCATCAGTGAGGCGGTGGGTGTGCCCGTAGTCGCGAGCGGCGGGGCGGGCAAGCTCGAACACATGGCCGAAGTGCTCCTGGAAGGCAAAGCCGACGCCGTGCTGGCCGCCAGCATCTTCCACTTTGGCGAATATACGGTGGGAGACGTGAAGCGGTTTCTGGCCGGCAAAGGGATTGTGGTCAGGCTGACTTAAGACCGCGCTGGCATAGGTCGAAGTAATACAGCGCGACCAGCACCAGCGAATGGCGCACGCGCCCGCCCGCCACGAGGCCCGGCACGTCGGCCGCCGGCACCAGGCGGGTGACCAAATCCTCACCGTGATCGAACTGCACGGGATGAAGGCACCGGCAGTTCTCCACCATGACGGTGAAACACACGTTGCTCATGATGGCGGGGTTGGGATAGACCTGTCCAATGATCCGCGCGTTCTCGCCGGCATAACCCGTCTCCTCGCGCAGCTCCCGTAGCGCCGCCTCCACGGGCGTGGCATCCGTCGGGTCCATCATCCCGCCGGGTATCTCCAGCTCCACCGTGCCCGAACCGTGGCGGTATTGCTCGATCATGACGAGGTGCCGCTCGGGTGTGAGGGCGATGACGTTGACCCAGTTGACGCAATCAATGACGTAGACATCATGCGTGTGCTGGGTCCGGGGCGACACCACGGAGTCCGCCCGGATGCTGAAAATGCGGAAGTCGCCGGCCGGCTTGGAGCCGAGCTTCTTCCAGGGCTTAAGTTCGCGGCTCACCCGGAGGTGCCTTTCTCCTGGGCCGCCCAGCCCTGCCGCATCAGCTTAAGCAGGTGGGTCAAAGCATCCTCGTAGCTGCGGTGCTTGTGCTCAGCCAACTGCCGCGCCCGCTTGTCCAGTTGGGCGGCCATTTCCGTGACCCTGTTCGGCGGGCAGCCCAGGGCGGACAGGACCGCGGCCAATTCCTCGAGGTCCATAGCACCTGCTCGCGGGCTCGCTGCTGCCGTCCCGCGGCTCGACATCATCCAGCGGCCTCGGCAGCCACGATCTGGATGCTTTCAACGCCTATGCGTTTGATCGGGCGGTCCTGCGGACGCGTGGCGGTGGTCGCGATGCGTTCGAGCACGTCATCGCCCCGGATCAATTTGCCGAAGGCCGTGTATTGCTTGTCAAGGAAGTGCGAATTGCCGTGGCAGATAAAGAACTGGCTCCCGGCTGAGTCGGGGTCCTGCGAGCGGGCCATCGAAAGCACGCCCCGGTCATGGTGCCGGTCGTTGAACTCAGCCTTGACGCGGTGGCCCGGGCCGCCCGTGCCCCAGTTGCGCTCCTGCGCCGGGTCTTTCGTGAGCGGGTCACCGCCCTGGATCATGAAGTCCTTGATCACCCGGTGGAAGCACGTGCCGTCGTAAAAGCCCTTCCGTGCCAGCGCCTTGAAGTTCTCGACCGTCTTCGGGGCGACATCCGGCCAGAACTCCACGGCCATTTCGCCTTCAGTGGTTTTGATGACAGCAATCTCGTTATCCATAAAACAGCATTCGCAGGACTGCACCCATTTGTCACGCGCAGAGTGGCTCATCTGCCGCGCGCCTCCAGCATATCACCCATCGAGCGAAAAGTCTTCCTTTCCGCTCCGGGCCGTTTATCTATAGGCGCATGATGTCGAAGAATACACTTTTGCAGACTCTGGTTGGGGCAGCCTTGATTTGTGGCAGCGCGGCCTGCCTGGCGGCTCCGGCGGATCAGAAACCCAAGCTGCCCGACGGCCTATACGCCGAGATGGATACATCCAAAGGCAAGATCGTGCTGTCCTTGGAATTCGAGAAGGCGCCGCTGACCGTGGCGAACTTCGTCGGCCTGGCCGAGGGGACCAAGAACTACTCCAAAGACGGCAGTCCGCCCAAGCCCCAGGGCAAGCCCTTCTATGACGGGCTCAAGTTCCACCGGGTCATCCCCAACTTCATGATCCAGGGAGGCGACCCGCTGGGAAACGGCACCGGCGGCCCGGGCTACAAGTTCCGCAACGAAGTTGATCCTTCTCTGAAGCACGACCACGCCGGCGTCCTGGCGATGGCGAACGCGGGGCCGGACACCAACGGCAGCCAGTTCTACATCACCCACAAGGACACGCCCTGGCTGGACGGGGGATACTCCGTCTTCGGCCATGTCGTCGAGGGACAGGACGTGGTGGATAAGATCGCCGTCGGCGACACCATCAAGAGCGTCAAGATCATCCGCGTAGGGGACAAAGCCAAGGCGTTCAAGGGCGACGAGGCCACGTTCCAGAAATACGCCAATAAGTCGTAAGGGCTTTAGCGCCGCCTTCTCCGGAGCGCCGCCGTCAGCCGCTTCAAGGCAGAAGGCTTTTAACGCAAAGACGCAAAGACGCGAAGGCGCAAAGGTTTGGGACGTCTGAGTCCATGAACTCGGACGTAACCGTTTGGTTGGCGTCATCGGGGGCCGAGAAGGGGGTCTTCGCCGCTTTGCGTCTTTGCCCCTTTGCGCCATTGCGTTGAAGTCCGGCTGCGTGATTAAGCCTGCAGCCCTTCGCCCCGTAGCATTGACCAGGGCGCGCGGCCTGGGATATTCTCCGGCCCGCAGCCCACGCGCCGCGCGTCTCGATGCGCCAGGGTACGGGGCTGAAGATCAACTATGACGAAAGAACCGGGCGGCAAGCCCACCACGAGCAACAAGGCCGTTCTGGCCTGGGTCGAGGAAACGGCTCGGCTGTGCAAGCCCGATCGGGTCTATTGGTGTGACGGCTCGAAGGCCGAGCGCAAGGCCCTCACGGCCGAGGCGGTCGAGAAGGGCGTGCTCCTCAAGCTCAACCAGAAGAAGCTGCCCGGCTGCTACTACCACCGCTCGAGCCCCAACGACGTCGCGCGGGTCGAACAGTCCACCTTCATCTGCACCGAAAGCCAGGAAGAAGCCGGCCCCACCAACAACTGGATGGCCCCCAGGGAGATGTATCCCAAGCTCCGGGGCTACGTCAACGGCTCCATGCGCGGGCGCACCATGTACGTCGTGCCTTACCTCATGGGCCCGCCCGGCTCGCCACTGGCCAAGGTCGGCCTCGAGATCACCGACTCGATCTACGTGGCCCTGAGCATGGGCACCATGACGCGCATGGGCGGCGTGGCCTTCGAGCAACTCGGCAACGACGACGACTTCAACCGCGGGCTGCACTGCATGTTGGACGTCAACCCCGAGCGCCGCTATATCGCGCATTTCCCCAAGGACAACGCCATCATCTCCGTGGGCTCGAATTACGGCGGCAACGTGCTGCTGGGCAAAAAATGCCTGGCCCTGCGCATCGGCTCCTACCTGGGCCGGCAGGAAGGGTGGTTCGCCGAACACATGCTGATCCTGGGCGTGGAGTCGCCCACCGGCGAAAAGACCTACGTCGTGGCCGCCTTCCCCAGCGCCTGCGGCAAGACCAACTTCGCCATGATGATGCCCCCGGCCCAGCTCAAGGGCTGGAAGATCTGGACCATCGGCGATGACATCTCCTGGATGCGCCCCGGACCCGACGGACGCCTCTACGCCATCAACCCCGAGGCGGGCTATTTCGGCGTCGTCCCCGGCACCAATTCAAAGTCCAACCCCGCCGCGGTCGAGGTCATTTCACGCGATACCATCTTCACCAACGTCGCCCTCACGCCCGACCTGGACGTCTGGTGGGAAGGCAAAGACGGCCCGCCGCCCAAAGAATGCCTGGACTGGCGAGGCAGCCCGTGGACGCCCGCCTCCGGGGAAAAGGCGGCGCACCCCAACAGCCGCTTCACCGCCCCGATGACCAACAACCCGCTGCTCGCCCCCGAGGTGAACGATCCCGGCGGCGTCCCCATCCGCGCCATCATCTTCGGCGGGCGGCGCAGCGATACCACACCCCTGATTTACCAGGCCTTCAACTGGGTGCACGGCGTCTATATCGGCGCCACCATGGGGTCCGAGATGACCGCGGCAGCCGTAGGCGGCGCCGGGCAGGTGCGACGTGACCCGATGGCCATGCTGCCCTTCTGCGGCTACCACATGGGCGACTACTTCCGCCATTGGATCAACATGCACAAGCTGATCAAGCACCCGCCGCGCATCTTCCACGTCAATTGGTTCCGCAAGAACGGCGAGGGAAACTTCCTCTGGCCCGGCTTCGGCGAAAACATGCGCATCCTCAAGTGGATCGTGGACCGCTGCCACGCCCGCACCGACGCGGACGAAACGGCCCTGGGCTGGGTGCCGGGGCCGGAAAGCCTCGAACTGGACGGCTTGGCCAACTTCTCCCCCGAGCACCTCGAGCAGGCGCAGGCCATCCACGAGGACGAATGGCGCCGCGAAATCCTCATGCAGGATGAGCTATTCATGAAGCTCCATGCCCGCCTGCCCAAGGAACTGATCTTCCAGCGCGAACTCCTGCTGGCCCGGCTCTAGCACCGGTACTCCCCACAGGTAGGGACGCCTCGCCGAGGCGTCCGTGTTGTATCGGCAATCGCCCCCACGGTGACGCACCCCTGATGTGGCGACGGCGGACGCCTCGGCGAGGCGTCCCTACCGGTTACAGGCTACGAGATTTCGTAAGTCCCCCCGTCATATCCGGCCCTGCAAAGCGCCATTCGTCCCTACCTTCGCCACGTCCCCTCCAGTACATCACCGGTACCTCACCGTAGAACCTCTGCAAACTTTGCAGAGGTTCTACGGTGAGGTACCGGTGTGCATAGGGATAGACTCTGGAGGGGCTGTGCCGGGACCCCGGCTCCGGCAGGGCCGGGCAGGACCTGGCTTTGCGTCTCCGCATCTTTGCGTTTTTGGGTTAAACAGGTCGTTCGCCTGTGCAGGGCCTTGCACTGCCCCGCGGGCCCGCGGTTTTTGTCGTCGCCCGGTCCGGTCAGCCCCGGTAACATAGGCGTATTCGATGAAACGACCACTCCTGCCGGTGGCGTTGTTGTACGTGGGCGGGGTCCTTGTCTCGGACTGGGTGCCGCTTTCTCCGTGGGTGTTGCTGGGAGCGTCGCTGGGGTTGTCGGCGCTGGCGCTGGTGTCGGCCAGGGGGCGGGAGGCGCTTCTGTATGCCGCGGCGGTGGGGGCGGGCTGGACAAACTGCACTCTCCACACGGCCATCCTCTCGCCTTACGACCTGCGGCGCGTGCTGGGCGAGGAGCCGGAGATCGTGACGGTGCGCGGCATCCTGCGTGAGGCGCCGGTCGAGCGCGTCTTCGAGGTCAACGCGCAGGAATCCTGGCGCACCCTTGCGCGCGTGGACGTGACCGCGCTGCGGCGCCAGCGGCAGGACTGGCAGCGCGCCGCGGGGCGGCTGGCCGTCAGCACTCGGGGTCTGCTCTCGACCAATATCTTCGCCGGGCAGACCGTGGAGATTACCGGCGTCGCGGCCCTGCCGAAGATTGCCGTGGCCGAGGGTCTGTTCGACTATCGGGCTTACCTGCGGGAGCAGGGCACTTACTATCATTTGGAGGCGGCCTCGGAAGCCGACTGGCAGGTCGTCGCTTCGCCCCGCGGGCCGCCCGTTTCTGACCGCTTCCGCGCCTGGGCCCGGCGCGCCCTGGCCATCGGGCTGCCAGCGGAGGACGAGTCGCTGCGGCTGGAGTGGGCGCTCACGCTCGGGTGGAAGACCGCGTTGACGGAGGAGGTTGCAGAGCCGTTCGTGCAGGCGGCTACGTATCATATCTTCGCCGTGGATGGGCTGCGTATGGCTATCCTGTTCGGCATCTTCTTCGGCCTGCTCCGGGTCTTGTCGGTGCCGCGGGCGATTTGCGGCTTGCTGCTCCTGCCGGCGATTTGGGGCTACACCATGCTGACGGGCTGGCCAGCCTCGGCGATTCGCGCCTCGGTGATGCTGACAGTGATCATCATTGGCTGGGTATTGAAGCGGCCTAGCGACTTGCTCAACTCGCTGCTTGCCGCGGCGCTGATCATCCTGCTCTGGGAGCCGCGGCAGCTCTACCAGGCGGGCTTTCAGCTCTCCTTCTGTGTCGTGCTCTGCATGATCCTGATCCTGCCCGTTCTGCGGGGGTTTGGCGCGCGGCTGTTCGAGCCGGACCCGCTGCTGCCGGCCGACTTGCAGCCGCGCTGGCGATCGGTGCTGCGTCTGCCGGCGGGCTTCGCTGGAGGCCTGTTTCTGACCTCGCTCGCGGCCTGGCTCGGGTCTGTGCCGTTGGTCGCGTACTACTTCAACATCGTCACGCTGATCAGCACGCCGGCAAACATCGTGGCGGTGCCCCTGTGCGCGCTGGTGCTGATCTGCGACTTCAGCAGCCTGCTGCTGGCAGGCTGGTTCCCGGGCGGGGCGGCGCTCTTCAACCACGCCGGCTGGTTCTGGATGGAATGCATCCGGGTGTCGAGCCATTGGTTCGCCAACTGGCCCCGGGCGTTTTTCTACGTGCCTGCGCCGGGCCTGTTCACGACCGCGCTGTATTACGCGGTGCTGCTCACGGCGATGAGCGGCTGGCTCTTCGCGCCGAAGCTGCGCGCGTGCAAGACTGCGGCGCTGGCCGCCGCCGTTGGGCTCTGGGGCTGGCACTGCCTGCAGGAATGCTCGATCACGCGGCTCACGGTCCTGCCCGCCAATGGTGGCATGGCCGTGCTCTTCGATGCGCCCGGGGTCCGGAACGATTTGCTGGTGGATTGCGGCGCGACCAACTCCGTGCAGGCGCTCATGAAGCCGTTCCTTCGGGCGCAAGGGGTCAACCGCCTGCCGGCGCTGGTGCTCACCCACGGGGACGCGCACCATGTCGGCGGGGCCGAACTGCTCACGAACCTCTTCGCCACCGAGAAGGTCTGCGCCAGCCCGGTGCGCGCCCGCTCGCCTGTGTACCGGCGCATTCTCAGCGACCTCGGGGCTACTCCCGCGCGGCTGCGAACTGTCAGCCGCGGCGATCCACTGGGTGCGTGGACGGTCCTGCACCCGGAGCCGACGGACCATTTCGCTCAGGCCGATGACAACGCCGTGGTGCTGTCCGGAAGAATTCGCGGCACGCCGGTTCTGCTGCTCTCGGACCTGGGCCGGCCAGGACAGGACGCCTTGCTGGAGCGGCACCCCGGGCTGCGCGCCGATATCGTTGTGACGGGCCTCCCCAGCCGCGGCGAGCCAGTTTGCGATGCTTTCCTGGACGCTGTGCGCCCGCGCGTGGTCGTTGTGGCCGACTCGGAATTCCCAGCGTATGAGCGCGCCAGCCCCAAGCTACAGACGCGACTGGCGCAGCGGAAGCTCCCGGTCATCTACACGCGCGAGGAGGGAGCGACCACTATCGAATGGCGTGGGAACGCGTGGGAATTGCGGACCCGAAGCGGCAAGCGGATCGGAGGCGGCCCTGGGGCATCACCTACATTTGGCCTGGAGGTTCTCCAGCACGGCGCACCCGCAACCGGGCCTGGCGGGTCGAGAATAGCCGATAGCCAATAGCCGATTCAGCCAAGCAGAGCGGCGCGCTGCAGGGTAGGGACGCCTCGCCGAGGCGTCCCTACCAGGGGGAACTATTTCGCGAACGCCGATCAGCTCCGGCTGATCACGAAGATGGCCAGGTCGGCATTGAGGTTGGGGTCGTCAAAGACCTCGGTCCGGGCCTCGGTGTCGAGGGCGATGCGGCGATGCACGCGGATCTGCTTCTGGCGGCAGAAGTCCTCGAAGTCGGCCAGCGTGAAGAAGCGGACGTTCGGCGTGTTGAACCACTCGTAGCGCAGGACGCCGCCGGATTTGGGGGCGCGGCCTTCCTCTGCCAGCATCCGCCGCAGCCGATGGTAGCCGAAGTTCGGAATGCTGACGATGCACGTCTTGCCCACGCGCAGCATCTCATTGAGCAAGCCTTCGACGTCATAGACCGCCTGCAAGGTTTGCGAGAGCACCACGCAGTCAAACTCCTGGTCGGCGAACGCTCCCAACCCTTTGTTCAGGTCGGCCTGCACCACGTCCAGGCCCCGGCTGACGCAGGTGAGGATTTTCTTTTCGTCCAGCTCCACGCCCATGAGATGCCGATGGTCTTGCTGTTTGAGCCTGGCCAGCAAGGCGCCGGAACCGCAGCCCAGATCGAGCACGCTCGCGTCCGGGGGCGGCAGCTCGACGATGCGATCGTAGTCGAGCCGGTGCTGGTGAAAGATGCTGGTCGGGCCGTCGCCCGCCCCGTCTTCCTCGGCGGTCAGGACAGCCGGGTCGCCCATGAGGTTGTTGAGGAAGGCGCGGATCATCTCGCCATAGACGGGGAAGTCGTCCGGCAGGAGAAAGGCATCGTGGCCGCAGGCGCTTTGGACGTTGCAGTAGCTGACGGGGATGCGGCTGGCGATGAGAGCGTTGACGATCTGGCGGGATTGCTCGGGCGGAAAGAGCCAGTCACTGCTGAAGCTGATCACCAGCCAGCGGCAGGGCACGCGGCGGAAGGTGGCCGCCAGCTCGGCGGCCGTGCTGCCGAGATCGAACAGGTCCATCGCCATGGAAAGCGTGAGATAGGTGTTGGCGTCAAAGCGCTCGACGAACCGATCTCCCTGGTGGCCCAGGTAGGAGCCGACGGAGAAGATCTTCTCGAAATCGGTGGCCACATTGCGCGGGCGCAGACGGTCGGCGTCGAACTTTTTGGTCATCGCCTCCCGCGAGAGGTAGGTGATATGGCCGATCATCCGCGCGATGGCGAGGCCGACCTCGGGCGTGCGCTTCTCGCTGTAATACTGGCCGCTGTGGTAATAGGGGTCGCGGCGGATGGCGTTGCGGCCGACTACATCGAAGGCCAGCGCCTGGCTCGTGAGCCGCGCGGACGTGGCTACCGGAACGACGGCCTGCACCCGCTCAGGAAAGCGCGTAGCCCAGGTCAGCGCTTGTTGGCCGCCCAGCGAGCCGCCCACGACGGCCAGCAGTTGCTGGATGCCGAGATGATCCAGCAGGCGGCGCTGCACCTCGACCATGTCGCCCACCGTGACGGTGGGGAACTCCCGGCCGTAGGGTTTGCCCGTTGCGGGGTTGATGCTGCCGGGGCCGGTGGTCCCGCGGCAGCCGCCGAGCAGGTTGGGGCAGATGACGAAGAAGCGGGTCGTGTCCACCGGCTTGCCCGCGCCGACCACGATGTCCCACCAGCCGGGGTCGTCCTGCTCGTCGTGCCGGGCGACGTGGGAATCGCCGCTGATGGCATGGCAGACGAGTATGGCATTGGTGCGGGCGGCATTGAGCTGGCCGTAGGTTTCGTAAGCCACGGTGACGCCGGCGAGATGGCCGCCCAGCTCAAGGTCAAGCGGCTTATCCAGCGTGACGGATTGGGCATAGCGCAGCGGCCGGGCGTGCCGGATGCTGTCGCTGCTTTCCAAAAGACTCTGGCTCACGCCGGGTATCTTGCGCTAGCGCAGGGGCTTTGGCAATCGGGGGCCGTGCTCGGCTACTTCTGCGACGCCTTCAGCGCCTGGTCTATGTCGGCTTTGATGTCGGCGACGTCCTCAATGCCGATTGAGAGGCGCACGTAGTCGGCCGTTACGCCCGTCGCCGCCTGCTCGGCCGCGCTCAGTTGCTGGTGCGTGGTCGAGGCGGGATGAATCACCAGGCTTTTGGCGTCGCCGATGTTCGCCAGGTGCGAGAGCAGCTTGACCGAGTTGATGAATTTTCTGCCGGCTTCGAGGCCGCCCTTGATGCCGAACCCGACCATGCCCCCGAAGCCCTTCTTCAAATACCTGGCTGCGAGCTTGTGGTTCGGATCATCCGGCAGGCCGGGGTAGGTGACCCAGGTGACGAGCGGATGCTTCTTGAGGAAGCGGGCGACTTCGAGGGCGTTCTCGGAATGCTGGCGCTGGCGCAGCGGGAGCGTTTCCAGCCCTTGCAGGAACAGGAACGCGTTGAACGGGCTGAGCGCGGCCCCGATGTCCCGCAGCAGTTGGACGCGCACTTTGATGACGAAGGCTACGTTGCCCAGGCCGGGGAAGTTGCCGAAGGTGTCCCAGAACTTCAGCCCGTGATAGCTGGGGTCCGGCTCCGTAAACTCGGGGAACTTGCCGTTGTCCCACTTGAACTTGCCTGAGTCCACGATGAAGCCGCCGATGGACGTGCCGTGCCCGCCCACGTATTTGGTCGCCGAGCCGACAACAATGTCCGTGCCGTGCTCGATGGGCCGCACGAGGCCGATGCCGATGGTGTTGTCCACCACCAGCGGCACGCCAGCATCGTGGGCGATCTTGGAGAGCGCGTCGAAGTCGGGCACGTCGAGCTTGGGGTTGCCGATGGTCTCGGCGAAGAGGGCGCGGGTCCTGGGGGTGATCGCCTTGTGGAACGCATCGGGGCTTCGCGAATCCACGAACTTCACCGTGCGCCCCAGCTTCGGGAACGTGTAGTGGAAAAGCTGGTAAGTGCCGCCGTAGAGGTTGTTGGCGGAAACGATCTCGTCCCCCACCTGGGTGATGGCCAGCATGGCCAGCGTGGTGGCCGCCTGCCCTGAGGACACGGCCAGCGCGCCGGTGCCGCCCTCCAGGGCGGCCAGGCGCTGCTCGAACACGTCCGTGGTCGGATTCATGATCCGGGTGTAGATGTTGCCGAACTCCTTCAGGGCAAACAGGTTGGCGGCGTGCTCGGTGCTTTTGAAGACGAAGGAGGTCGTCTGGTAGATGGGGACGGCGCGGGCGCCGGTGGTGGGGTCGGGCGCCTGGCCGGCGTGCAAGGCCAGGGTGCTGAGGTTGTCTGTCGCTTTACTCATAGGCTTATCGCGTAAAATGGGACGTTGTGTGGATTACGCAAGGCTGGAATCTGCGCTGGTTTGTGCGTTCCTGGTTGTAGTGGGCCGCGCGGGTCGCTAGCGTGTCCGGGTTTATGGCGCAGGCAGTTACGGTGGATGTCCCCCGGTCTGATGTTCTAAGAGTGGGAAGGCCCATGTCCCTGCTTCCGGCCGTAAAGCTCTGGATTTGGGTTTCCGTGCTCGCCAGCCTGGCAGGGTGGTCGCTGTCCGCCCTGGGAGCATTGACCCGGCTGGGCTACGTGGTATTTGGGTTTGCGGCTGCCGCTGTGTTTTTGGCCGGCCGGAAGGCGTTTGGGTGGGAGGCGCCTGTCGGCTGGTTCAACTGGCGGAGGCTGCAGCGGCGGTTCCGGCGGTGGCTGCCGGCAAGCTTTGCACTGTTGAGCTTGCTGGTGTTCCTGGGCGGAGCGCTGTATCCGCCGTCCAACCACGCCGGGTTTACGTACCGGACACCCCGCGTGCTGCATTGGCTGATGGCCGGGCATTGGCATTGGATCCATACGCCGGATTACCGTATGAACGACCGGGCGTGCGGCTTCGAATGGCTGACGGCGCCGCTGATACTTTTCACGAAGACCGACCGCGCGCTATTCCTCATTAATTTTCTCTCCTTCCTGCTCCTGCCCGGGCTGACGTTCAGCGTCTTCACGCGGCTCGGGGTGCGGCCCCGGGCGGCCTGGTATTGGATGTGGCTGCTGCCGACCGGCTACAGTTTCCTGCTCCAGGCGGGCAGCACGGCCAACGACACGTTCCCCACAGTGTATGCGCTGGCGGCGGTGGACTTTGGGCTGCGCGCCTGGGGTAGGGACGCCTCGCCGAGGCGTCCGCCGTCGGCATCACACGGACGCCTCGGCGAGGCGTCCCTACCGTCGCGGCGGGCATCGGACCTGTGGCTTTCGATTCTGGCCGCCGGGCTGCTGACCGGGGCCAAGGCGAGTAACCTGACGCTGCTGTTGCCGTGGGCGATTGTGGTGGCGCCGTCGCTGCCGGTGCTGCTGCGCAGGCCGCTGGCGACCGCGGGGGTCGTGCTGCTGGCCGGCGCAGTCTCGTTCCTGCCGAGCGCGGCACTCAATGTGCGCTACTGCGGGGACTGGTCGGGTCTCTCGCTGGAAAAGCAGGGCATGGACATGAAGAACCCGCTGGTGGGGGTCTGGGGCAATGCGCTGCTGCTGCTGAAGAACTTTGTGCCGCCCTTCTTCCCACTGGCCGGGAAGTGGAACGCGTCGGCGCTAACGGTGTTGCCCCGGGCCGTGGTTGAGCCGATGAAGGCGAACTTCGAGCCGGGCTTCCATCGGTGGGATTCATTGGCGCAGCTCCGGGCGACGCTGCCCAAAGAGCTGAGGGTGGTGGGCTTTCTCGGGCACGGAGACGATGTGGATATCTCCCTGTGGCGGCCTTTCTTCTCGCGGCGGGTCGAGCACATCCTCCTGCAGGACACCCCGGAGCAGATCCGGCAGCGGCATATCGAATACATCGTGGTGAGCGGCGGTTACCTCGCGGGAAGCGGCATGCAGTTGGCGGAATGGCTCCAGCGCACGGGCGCCGAGGTGCTGGGCAAGGCCACCGTCACCCAAACCGTCACCCGGGGGCCACAGCCTTGGTACGTAGTGCGGCTGCGGTAGTCTTTGGGAGGGCGAGCGTCCTCGCGAGCCCTGATTAGCCGGGTTTCAGGAGAAGTTTGGGCTCGCGAGGACGCTCGCCCTCCCTTGATGCATAGTTTGGAACGGGGCTGAATTAGGTTGAGCAACCCGGGCCGGTAGGTTATTGAATAGGCTCGAATTTATAAGCTCGAACGCGCGCATGGAAACCCAATCCGGCAACGGCATCCTGGAGGACTTTCGCATTGAATTCCTGGATTGCTGGCAGCGGATGCCCAACAAGGGTTTCTTCCTGGTGCTGTTGGCGGCGTGGCTCACGCTGTTCCAGTTTCTGGGCAATTCGACCCTGGGCTACATCAACACGCCCTCGCTGCTGGAGTGGATGAACGCGGCCTATCAGTTCAACCACGACCCAGGCGCCAACGACGACAGTTACGGGCGTTGGATACCCTTCATCGTGCTAGGGCTGTTCTGGTGGAAGCGAAAGCAGTTGGTCGCGCAGCCTTTGCGGACCTGGTGGCCCGGGTTGCTGCTGCTGGTCGGGGCGCTCGTGCTCCACCTGCTCGGTTACATGGCCCAGCAGCCGAAGCTTTCCATTTTTGCCATGTTTGCCGGGGTCTATGGGCTGATGGGGCTGGCCTGGGGGCGCGCGTGGCTGCGCGAGAGCTTCTTGCCCTACGCGCTCTTGGTGTTTTGCATTCCGCTGGGGTGGGCCGGGGTGTCGCTGACGTTCCCGTTGCGCATGATCGTCATGCGAGCGGTGGAGTTCATCTGCAACAACATCCTGGCCATTGATGTGATGAGAGAAGGCACCAGGCTCATAGACCCTTCGGGCCGATACGGCTACGAGGTCGCCGCCGCGTGCAGCGGGATGCGCAGCCTCATTGCCACCGCGGCCGTGGCGGTCATTTACGCGATGGTATCCTTCCGAAGCTGGTGGAGGCGCGTCGTTTTGATCGCGTCGGCCTTGCCGCTCGCGGTCTTGGGAAACGTGGTGCGCATGTTGGCCATCGTCATCGCCGCGGAAATCTGGGGACAGGAGGCGGGCAAGGCAGTGGATGACGGCGGGCCGGGCGGCGTGTTCGCGCTGCTGCCCTACATTCCCGCTTTTGCAGGGCTGCTCCTGCTCGGACGATGGATCGAAGAGAAGCGGCCCGGGAAGGCGGCGCCCTCCGAGACGAACAAGGCGGAGTCGCGTGGGGCGACGGCTGAAGCCCCTCCTGCCGCGCCGGCTGACGCGCCGGCCGCCCACACAACGTAACGCCGGAGGACGATTTGCTTGTCCGCCGCCGTCTCCAGCAGCCTCAGCGAACAGCCTTCTAACCGGCAGGCGCCGGCCGGAGCCCCCGAGACCTCTGCTCCGCGGGAAGCTGCCGCGCTGCACGTGTGGGTGGTTATTGGGGCGGCGCTGCTGGTGTGCCTCGTGGCCATCAGCGCGCGGAGCTTATGGATTGATGAGGCGGCCACGGCGGTTCAGGCCACGCAGCCGACGCTCAAGGCCTGGTGGCAGTTGCTGGTGCAGGAGAAGACGGCCCACCTGCAGATGCCGCGTTACATGCTTTACATCTGGGCGCACGCGAAGGTTTGCGGCTCGGGCGAGTGGGCCTTGCGCCTGGCGAGCCTGCCGTGGTTTGTGGCGGGCGCCGTGGCGTTCGTGCTCGGGTTCCCGGCCGGCGATCGCCGCCGCGTCATCGCCGCGTGTGTGGTGCTGGCCCGCGCAGCCCTACGCGATGGAACTGGGCGACTATGTGCGCGTGCACGGCTACCGCGAGGCGGGCAGGCTGCCGGCCTTCGTCATCTGGGAACGGGGCAGGCCATAAGGCCGACGCTCTGGCCTGACGCATTGATATGAACAAGCAGAAGTGGATCATGCTGATCGTGACGCTGGCCCTGATCGGCAGCGCGGCGGGGCTGCTCAAGCGGCTGCAGTCCACGCAACGGCTGGGCCGCCCGGCAGTGAAGACCCGTCCCATCGCCGGCAGCCCGCGGCTGCTGGTGGATTTGCCGGCCGACGTGCCCGGCTACACGAGCGAGTTGGTCGAGCCGGACAAGCTGACCCTGCAGACGCTGCCGCAGGACACCAGCTTCGGCAACCGCCGCTACACGGCGCCAGATGGGTTTTGGACCGCAGTCGGCGTGGTGCTCATGGGACGGGATCGCACCAGCATCCATAGAACCGAGTTCTGCATGGAGGGAGCGGGCTGGCGGATTGACCGGACGGCATCCGCGCCGGTCACTATCCACATTGACCGGCCCTGCCCTTATGACCTGCCGGCGATGAAGTACATCATGTCCAGGGAAGTGGATATCAACGGACAGAAGACTCCCGTGCGCGGGGTATACGTGGCTTGGTTCGCGGCCGACAACGATGAGCTGACGTGCAACCACTGGCAGCGGATGTGGTGGCTGGCGCGCGACCTGGTGGAGACGGGAGTGTTGCAGCGCTGGGCCCTGGTGACCTACACCAGCGTCTGCGCGCCCGGGCAGGAGGAGGCCACCTTCGAGCGCCTGAAGAAGTTCATCGCGGCAACCGTGCCCGACTTCCAACTGGTGCCGCGGGCGAAAGGGACAGCTCTTTCGGCGTTGCCCTGAGGGCCCGGGGCAAGTCATGGATAAAAAGCCGCACCGCGCTTCACAGCCCCCCACCTCGGTCGTGACCGGCGCCGCCGGGTTCCTGGGCTCGCATTTGACAGACCTCCTGCTGGCCCGCGGGCACAAGGTCATCGGCATTGATAACTTTGTGACGGGCTCGGTGGACAACATCTCCCACCTGGGCGGGAACCCGCAGTTCAAGTTCATCCAGCAGGATGTCACTGAGTTCATCTTCCTGGACGTGCCGGTGGACTACGTTTGGCATTTCGCCTCACCCGCCAGCCCGATTGACTACCTGGAGCTGCCGATTCAGACGCTCAAGGTGGGCTCGCTCGGCACGCACAAGGCCCTGGGCCTCGCCAAGAACAAAGGGGCGCGTTTCCTGCTGGCTTCGACTTCCGAGGTCTATGGCGACCCGCTGGTGCACCCGCAGACCGAGGAGTATTGGGGCAACGTGAACCCCATCGGCCCGCGCGGCTGCTATGACGAGGCTAAGCGATTCGCCGAAGCCCTGACCATGGCCTACCACCAGGAGCATGGCGTGGACACCCGCATCGTCCGCATCTTCAACACGTATGGCCCGCGGATGCGCTTGCACGATGGCCGTGTGGTGCCCGCGTTCATCAGCCAGGCGCTCAAGGGCCGCCCGGTAACCATCTTCGGCAAGGGCGCCCAGACGCGCAGCTTCTGCTACGTATCCGATCTGATCGAGGGCATCTTCCGGCTGATGCTGAGCGATTACAATCTGCCAGTGAACATCGGCAACCCGGTGGAGATGACGGTGCTCCAGTTCGCCAAGGAGATCATCCGCGCGACAGGCTCCCGCAGCCGGCTCGCCTTCAAACCCCTGCCGCAGGACGACCCCAGACAGCGCCGACCCGATATCACGAAGGCGCGGCGGCTGCTCAAGTGGGAGCCGCGTGTCGCCCTCGCCGACGGCCTGGTCAAGACCATCGAATACTTCCGGGGGAAGGTCTAAGGGCCTGGGCGCACCTGTCTCTCAGGCCCGCTGCGCAGCCCGACTGCTGCCTAATGGTGGCCGCCGTGAAAGCCGCCATGGAAGCCGCCGCCGTGGAAGCCGCCCCCATAATGCCCGTGGTAACCGCCCCAATGGTAGCCGCCATAGCCGCCCCAATAACCGCCGATCCCGATGCCCAGCGACAGCCCGGGATAGCCCCAGTAGTAGGGCACGGAGTCGTAGTATCCGGGCACGGCGTAGGTGTAAGACGGGACGGAATAGATGGGTGCCGTAGCCCCATAAGCCGGCGCCGGCTGCATCATATCGGGAGGGGGCTGGTTGGTATCGTATTGCGGAGCGGGCACCGGGGCTGCCGGAGGCGCCTGGGCGACCTGGGGCGCGGGCTGAGCATTGCGCTGGGCCGTGAGCATGGCGTTGATCACCTGGTCGGACACTCCTTGCTGCCTCAGGTAGAGGATGTCCGACGAGCTTAGGTTGTACTGCGCACCGGAGCTGTTGACGTAAGCGATGATCGTATCGGTGCCGACGTTAGCCTGGCTCAGCTTCAGCACCTCCTGCGCCGCCGGCGATAACTGTGGAGCTGGGGCCGTGACGACCGGCGCCGGGGCCTGGGTCTGCGCCTGCAGCGCCGGGGTGATGGCGACGCCGAGCAAAGCGAACGCGAGGACTGCCGCTGTTTGGTAAACTCTCCTGTTTTTCATAACTAAATTCTCTACCGGTAACCTCAGGCCATTTTCCGGCCCGGTCAAGCGCAGTACGGCTCGGGGCCAGGCGGACGCCTCGGCGAGACATCCCTACCCTGCAGCCCAAGCGCCGCGTGAATGCTTTGGGCTAATGTCCTCCAGCCACCGTGTAGCCGGCCCGACGCAGGTCCTCTGCCAGGTCCAGCTCCATCCGGGCCGCCGCCTCGAACGGCATGGGGTTGAGGTGCTCGTAGAGTTCAGGCAGCAGCCGCAGGCCGTAGCGCCTGACGACCGAAGCCGCCTTGACGCCCGCCTTGTGGTTGGCAAAGCGCACCTCCGGCGCAAGGCCCGTCATCCCTACGTATACGCAGG
>DATKNZ010000273.1:0-7577 GCA_035541055.1 Candidatus Acidiferrum sp.
ATTGGCGTGGAAATGGGCGAAGTGCGGCCAGGTGTCGCGGATGATCGCCGGGATGGGCTTTGCCTCCGAGCACATAGCCTTCACGTCGAGCACGAGCTTGAAGTGCGGCGAGGCAAGCTGCTGCACGAATTGGACGGCCTCCGCGGCGGTGTTAATGAAGTTCGTCTCGGCCGGGGCGAGCGGCTCAAAGCAGATGACCACCCCTCGCTGCTCGGCCTGCCTGACGGCGTCCCGGAAGGTGCCGGCCGCCCAGTCCCACGCCTGCTCGCGCGAGACGCCCGGCAGCAGGTTGCGCTGCTTGGGCGAGCCGACCACCATCACCTTGCCGCCGAGGTCGGCGCAGAAATCCACGAGGTCGCAGAAATACTGCGCCGTGCGCGCGCGGATCGCCGCGTCGGGATGGTTGATGTAAAGCCCTTCCGGCTTCACCAGCACCCAGTGGATGCCGGCGATCTCGATGTGCGAGCGCGCCGCCGCGTCGCGAAGCCTCCGCCGCTCGCCGGCTGAAATATCCACCACCGAGTCGGCCAGGGTGAATGGGGCAATCTCGACCGCCGCATAGCCGAGCCTGGCGGCTCGGGCCAGCGTGTCTTCCCATGCCCAGCCCTGGAATATCTCGTTGCAGATGGCGAATTTCATTCCGGAGTGCGACCACCGCCAGCCTGAACGAGTGGCTGGGCCCAGGCAAGCCCGGCGTGCGGCGGGGTCAAAATGCCGCGGAAAGGGCCGGCCCGAAATGCAGAACCCGGCGCCTCGGATAGGCTCCTCAAACCCCCTGAAAGGAAACCTAAACCGAAGCGCCGGGGCTTTTTCCAACCCAACTCTCCGTCTCTCGTGATAAAGCTAAACGCCTCCGTGTTAGCGACGGTCGCGTCGTGCAGACAAGCTTTGGTTATCGGAGAACCGCCTGCCTGCCCACTTCATCTCGCGAATGACGGAGAATATGCGCAACCAGGTAGCAAAAGCATAGTCAGGGAAAACGGCAAAGTGACGTCGGGGGATTCCCCGACGCGGGAAAGGGCGGAACGCGGCAGGCAGAGCCGAAGGCCGAAGTCCGAAGGCCGAAAGAAGGCCGAAGCCCGAAACCCGAAGGTGTTGGGCGCAGAAGCATGGATTGTTTTAACGCAGAGACGCAGAGAGCACAGAGGTACGCAGAGAAGGTGAAAGCAAACCGTTCTTCTTCTCTGCGTACCTCGGCGCTCTCTGCGTCTCTGCGTTAAAAGAGGTGCTAGCCGACGGGTTCGGTCTTCGGATTTCAGCCTTCATTGGGCCTTCGGCCTTCGGGCTTCGGATTTCAGCCGCCCAGCCCCTGCTCGGAGACAGCGTGGAGCCAGCATGTATTTGGCAAGTGCGGTGTTATCAGGCACTTGCATGCGGCTGGGTTGACAGGTTGGGGATCAAATCTATACTGCGCTTACCCTATCTTTGGGGGAAGAATGCAAAACAACAATGGACCGGAGAGCGGCGAGGAGCCGCCATCACGTAGCCTGGCAGCAGGCCTCAAGGAGTTTCGGCCAGCGGGCAGGGGGTTTTGGGCCGATGTGCCCGAAACGGATTGGAACGACTGGCATTGGCAGTTGAAGCACCGCATTACCACGGTTGAGCAGTTGCAGCGGCTGATGCCCACCCTGACGCCGGAGGAGTATGCCGGCACGGCGCTGGCCAATCACAAGCTCGCGCTGGCCATCACGCCTTACTTTTTCAACCTGATAGACGCGGCGGACGAGAACTGCCCTATCCGGTGGCAGGTCATCCCGCGAGTCGAGGAGACCCATACGGCGCCCTGGGAGATGAGCGATCCTTGCGGCGAGGACGCGCATTCGCCGGTGCCGGGGCTGGTGCACCGGTATCCGGATCGGGTGCTGTTCCTCGTGACCGACCGCTGCGCGTCCTATTGCCGCTACTGCACGCGCTCACGGCTGGTGAGCAACGCCAGCGGCTACGATTTTCACCCGGAATTCGAGCGGCAGATTGATTACGTACGGCGCCACACCGAGGTGCGAGACGTGCTGCTGAGCGGAGGCGACCCGCTGCTGTTCACTGACGAGAAGCTGGCCCACCTGCTGGGCAAGCTGCGGGCGATTCCGCACGTAGAGTTCCTGCGCATCGGTACGCGGATACCCGTGTTCCTGCCGCAGCGGATCACCCCCGAGCTGTGCGCCATCTTGCGGCGGTATCATCCCCTGTTCATCAGTATCCACTCGAATCACCCGAGAGAACTGACTACCGAAGTGCGGGACGCGCTGGGCCGGCTGGCCGACGCCGGCATCCCGCTAGGCAACCAGTCCGTGCTGCTGCGCAACGTCAATGACGACCCCGCGGTCATGAAGGCGCACGTGCAGAAGCTCCTCATGTGCCGGGTCAAGCCTTACTACATCTACCAGTGCGACCTGATCGCCGGGTCGGCGCACCTGCGAACGAGCGTGCGCAAGGGCTTGCAGATCATGGAGAGCCTGCGCGGCCACACCAGCGGCTACGCCGTGCCCGAATACGTCATTGATGCTCCGGGCGGCGGCGGGAAGGTGCCGGTCACGCCGGAGTATGTGCTGAGCCGGAACGCCGACCGGGTGGTCATACGCAATTACGAGGGCCGGATCTTTGAGTACCCCGAGGCGCCAGACGGCACGCCGTTGGTCAAGGCGCCCCGGGAGATCGAGGAGCCGCAACTGGCCTGAGGCGAGTGGGGCGCGGCCTGGCACGGCCACCCTTCGGTAGTAGAGCGAGCCTCTGCCTCGCTCTAGTCCCGCCAACCTTCCAGGCTGGCGTGGCGCGCGCTGGCAGGCGGCAAGCGGGACGCTTGCCGGGACAGTCGCAAGCCGGAGGCGTGCGCTACTACTTGTCTTGCGGGTAATCGCTTGCCGACTGGCCAAACCAGCGCCAAGTTCATTCCTTGCCCCATCCGGGCAGGCCCGGGTGACAATGCGTTGTCGGGGAGCCTGCCGGGGCCGAAAGAATGGATCAGCTCTTAGTGACTTTGAAGCACTGGCTGGTTGGCCTTGTGCCCAGCCAGTATGCTCCATTCTTCTCCGCGCTGCTCTCGGTTGGGGCGATTGCCGTCGTCTTCCCAGCCCTGTTTGCGCTCACGACGCTGCTGGAGCGCAAGGGACTGGGGCGCATCCAGAATCGCTACGGACCCAACCGCGTCGGCCCTTACGGCCTGCTCCAGCCCATTGCCGACGGCCTCAAGGCCCTGACCAAGGAAGACATCGTCCCGCGCCCGGCGGACAAGGTCGTGCACTTTCTGGCTCCCCTGGTGCTCGTCGTGCCGGTCTTCCTGGCGCTCGCCGTTGTGCCTATGGGGCGCCATATGACAGCCCTGGACATGAACGCCGGCGTGCTGTTCTTCTTCGCCGCCGGCGCGGCCACCGAGCTGTCCGTCTTCATGGCAGGGTGGTCGAGCAGGAACAAGTATTCCCTGCTCGGGGCGATGCGGGCCATTGCGCAGATGATCAGCTACGAGGTTCCCCTGATCCTGGCTTCCGTGGCGGCGATCATGGCGGCTGGCTCGCTGTCCACGACTCAGATTGTCGAGGCGCAGGCCGGTTACTGGGGCTGCGTGCCGCGGTGGTTTGTGCTGACCCCGTGGGGCTTCGCGGGCTTCATCCTCTTCATGGTGGCTGCGACTGCGGAATCCAACCGCTCGCCCTTTGATCTGCCGGAAGGCGAATCGGAGCTCGTGGCGGGTTATTACACGGAGTACACGGGCTTCAAGTTCGCCCTGTTCTTCCTGGGGGAATACCTGGGCCTGTTTGCCGTGAGCGGGCTGGGCATCACCCTCTTCCTGGGCGGCTGGCATGCGCCGCTGCCGGCACTGGAGTGGATTCCATCGTGGGCCTGGTTCTTCGCCAAGCTCCTCGTGCTCATCGCGGGGTTCATCTGGATTCGCGGGACGCTGCCACGCTTGCGCATAGACCAGTTGATGGGGCTGGCGTGGAAATTCATGCTGCCGATGGCGCTGGTGAACATTGGCGTGGCGGGGCTGTGGCGCTTTATGCCGGGCGGCTGGGAGCGCTGGATCGTCTGCGCGCTGTGTGTGGGCGCCGCCTATCTCTTGCTCGGCGGGCTCCTCAGCGGCGGGAAGGTGTTTGCGAAACGCGTTTACCGCTACGCGGACTGAATGACCGCGCCTATCGCCATCATTGCTGTTTTGACCCTGGCCGCCGCCGTGACGGCGATGAGCCTGCGCAACCTGGTGCACTGCGCGCTCATGTTCATGGCGGCCCTGGCCGGCGTCGCGGCGCTTTACCTGGGGCTGGGCGCGCAGTTCGTCGGCTTCGCCCAGGTCCTGATCTACTTTGGCGCCGTCGCGATCCTGATCGTGTTTGCCATCCTGCTCACGCGCGGGACCGAGCCGCCCCGCGAACCCATTCTCTCGAAGGCATGGATAACGGGTATCGCCATAGCAGTGGTCGTTTTCGGCGTGCTCAGCGCGATGGTTCTTTCGAGCAAGGCGTTGACTCGCGAGCCTGGGCCGACGCCCCAACTCCCTGTTCACCAGCTTGGGGCGCAGCTCATGACGAAGTATGTCCTGCCGCTCGAGGTTATCGGCCTGCTGCTGACCGCCGCGCTGATTGGGGCGGTGGTGATTGCGATGCACGACGAGGAGGGCGGATGACCCCACTGGCTGCATATCTCCTCTTATCTGCTCTGCTCTTCGCGATCGGCCTGGCGGGGGCTCTCACGCGGCGCAATGCCATCATCGTTCTGATAGGCATCGAGCTGATGCTGAATGGCGCCAACCTGAACTTCATTGCCTTCTGGCGTTTCGGCCCGAACCCGGAGGCGCTGACGGGAGTGGTGTTCGTGCTCTTCTCGATCGGCGTCGCCGCCGCCGAAGCGGCGGTTGGGCTGGCCCTGATCCTCTCGATTTACCGGCATTACCGAACGACCAACCTCGAGCAGGTGGACTCACTCAAGGGCTGAGATGGATTGGATTGTGCACAGGCTGTGGCTGATCCCGGCAACGCCGCTCCTGGCCGCAGGGGTGAGCGCTCTGCTGAATCACCGGCGGCGCCGGCTCGCGGCGACCCTGGCGATTGCCGCTATGGCCACTGCACTCGTTTTGTCCTGTCTGGCGCTGGCACACGCGGTGGAGCATCCGGGGCAGGGCTCGCCTGTCAGGCAGGGGGTCAATTTCCTTTGGCTTCACTTCGGCGATCCGCACGCGAGCGGCACATCCCTGTGGCTGGGCTGGGTGCTTGATCCGCTGGCCGCGGCCATGCTGGTAATGGTGTCCTTCGTGGGCCTGCTCATCTTCATCTACAGCGTCGGCTACATGGCGCATGACGAGAACTTCGCGCGCTTCTTCTGCTTCCTTTCGCTCTTTGCCGCCGCGATGCTGGGGCTGGTCATCGCGAACAGCCTGTTGCTGCTGTTCATCTGCTGGGAGGTGGTCGGGCTAACTTCCTACCTGCTCATCGGCTTCTGGTATCAGCGGCCAAGCGCCGCCGCGGCGGCGAAGAAGGCCTTCATCACGACGCGGATCGGGGACCTGGCGCTCCTGCTTGGCATGGTGTGGCTTTATTCCCAGACGGGCACGCTGCTCTTTTACGATGGCGGGCAGGGCTGCCTGGAGCCGTCCGCGCTGAGCCGGCTGGCGGCGCAGACCACGAGCCTGGGGATCGCGGTTTCCACCGGCATCGGGCTGCTGATTTTCTGCGGCGCCATCGGCAAGTCAGGGCAGGTGCCGCTGCACGTGTGGCTGCCTGACGCCATGGAGGGTCCCACGCCGGTCAGCGCTCTCATCCACGCCGCGACCATGGTGGCGGCGGGAGGGTTCCTGGTCGCGCGGGTGTATCCGTTGATGGCTGCGTACCCCGAGGGCCTGAAGGGCGTGCCCGGCACGCTGCAGGTGATCACGTGGATCGGCGCGATTACGGCGTTCTTCGCGGCCAGCATCGCCGTGGCCCAGACGGACATCAAACGCATCCTGGCGTATTCAACCATATCTCAGCTTGGCTTCATGATGCTGGGGCTGGGGGCAGGCGGCGTGGCGGTCGGGATGTTCCATCTCCTCACCCACGCGTTCTTCAAGTCCTTGCTTTTCCTGGGAGCCGGGTCGGTCATTCATGGCTGCGCGGGCGAGCAGGACATCCGCCGGATGGGCGGACTGCGCCGGTTCATGCCGGTCACGTTCGCCACTTACGCCATCGGCATGTTGGCCTTGAGCGGCTTCCCGCTCTTCTTCTCAGGGTTCTGGAGCAAGGAAGAAATCTTCCACTATGCGCGCGGCTGGATTTCGCCCTGGCCGCTGTACCTGGGCGTCTGTGCCGCGCTGCTGACCGCCTTCTACATGGCCCGGCAGGTTTGCTATGTGTTCTTCGGCCAAAGCAGGGCAGGCGTCTCGCCTGCCCCGGGGGCAGCGGGAGGACAGACGGGAGGCCCGTCCCACATCGCGCACGAGAGCCCGGGAACGATGACGTTGCCCCTTATGGTGCTGGCGCTGTTCTCGGTCGTGCTGGGGTTCATCGGCACGCCGGTCTGGCCGTGGTTCCAGGGGTTTCTCACCGGCAGGAGCGCGGTCACAGAAATCGGCAAGCTCTTCGAACCGGACGTGCTTTGGCTGATGGCGCTCTCCAGCAGCATCGTGTTCCTCGGCCTCGGTCTCGGATGGTGGTTCTACGGGCGCAGGCCGGCCATGGACGCGGCGGAGCCCGACCCGCTGGAGCGTCTCAGGCCCGACGTCTTCGCCCTGTTGCGCAACAAGTACTTCGTGGACGAGGCATACGAGGTCTCAGTGATCAGGCTCAACGCCGCGTGGGCGTCGGCCTGCGACTGGCTTGACCGCCGGGTCTGGAGCGGCGCCGTGAACCTGGCCTCGTGGGCTGTCGTTGGCCTGGGCTGGCTCAACCGCCTGGTGGATGAATACGTGGTGAACCTGGGTTTTGACGGGAGCTGCCGTGGCCTGACGGAGGGCGGCACTCGGCTCTCCGGGCTACAGAGCGGGCGGGTGCAGAACTATATGCGTGTGATCGGCGTGGGGCTGGCCGTGCTGGTATTGCTGTTGATCTGGGGGTGTCACGCCGGATGAGCGGCTTTCCACTCATCAGCGTCCTGACCCTGGTGCCGTTTGTCGGTGGGCTGGCTGTGCTTGTCGTGGGCTTAGCGAGCCGGAGGCTCGGACACCCTGAGGCGTGGAAGGTGCCTGAGCCCGGCGAGCCCCCCTCACCCGCCCTAACGGGCACCCTCTCCCCCTCTGAGGGGGAGAGGGAAGGGGTGAGGGGGCTCACGCGGGTTGCCCGGCCCACGGCATTCCAGGCGAGCGGCCCAGGAGTGCTGAGTCTTGTCCGCGGGCTGGCGCTGACCTTCAGCCTGGCGGTGCTGGCACTCGCCGTGGCGATGTGGGTGCACTTCAACCCGGCCTCGGGCGGTCTTCAATTCGAGGAGAGCTATGCCTGGATACCCATCCTCGGAATCTCCTACCACGTCGGCGTTGACGGCCTGGGCCTGCTGATGGTGCTGCTGACGGCGATCGTCGTGCCCATGGCCATGCTGGCCTCAGGGAATATCGCCGAGCGGGTGCCCAGCTATTTCGCGCTGGTGCTGTTCTTGCAGACGGGCCTCTTCGGCACCTTCAC
>DATKNZ010000274.1:0-2273 GCA_035541055.1 Candidatus Acidiferrum sp.
TCCTCAAGCGCCTGCGGGGCACGCCGATCGTGCGCCACGATGTCGAGTGGCAGATGGTCTATAACCCGCACCCGCCGTATGAGATCCTGCAGAACAGGCTGATAGAGTTCGGCGCCATGCAAAAGCTGCGCCGGTTCGCGCGTTACTGGGACCTGGTGGGCAACAGCGGGAACTTCATCCGCAGCGCGCCCTTGATTTGGAGCTGTGACGCCTCCCCCTTCCACGCGTTCATGCGGTGGAGCGAATGGCTGCACGGGCGCGTCCGGCGCACCGACAGCATTGCCCTGGTGCGCCTCATGGAGTTGCTCTTCGAGTATCTCACCGGCGAACTCAGCCTGGTGCCGGACACGACGGCACGGGCGTTGTGGGAGGACTACCAGCGCGGCGGCCGGCGGGACAAGCCCAGCTTTCTGAGGGACATCCTGCCCGCCGACGCCGTGTCGCCTCGCTCGCGGCCCAGTGCGCAAGGGACCTTGCCCAAACGGCAGGCGCGGCACCGGGTCGAGCCAGGCCGGTAGGGACGCCTCGCCGAGGCGTCCGCGCGGGGCCCAGACGGACGCCTCGGCGAGGCGTCCCTACCAAAACAGCGTCCGGCGGGCGACTTGCACCATGCCTAAAGCGCGTTAATCTAGGCGCATGAAATTCTCGCTGGCGATACTCGCTTACCTGGTAATAGGGGCGATCCTCGGGCTGGGCATCCTGCTGACCGCCAAAGGCAACCCCTGGCTGCTCGTTACAGGTTTCCTCGCCTACGTGATCGCCTTTGCCAAGCTCGGCTGCCTGCCCCGCAAGTCGCACTGATGCGGGCCGTCATTCAGCGGGTCGCCGAAGCCAACGTCACCATCGCCGGCCAGGTCAAAGGAGCCATCCAGCACGGGTTGCTCGTCCTGCTGGCCGTCGAAGAACCCGATACCGAAGAGGATATCGAATGGCTGAGTGGAAAAATCGCGCGGCTGCGGGTGTTTGACGACGAGGCGGGCGTCATGAATCGCTCGGTGCAGGAAGCGCAGGGCGGCATCCTGCTGGTCAGCCAGTTCACGCTATTTGCCAGCACCAAAAAGGGCAATCGCCCGTCCTACAGCCGCTCAGCGCGCCCGGAGATCGCCGTGCCCCTCTACGAGAAATTCATTAAGCGGATGGAACTGGACCTGAGTCGTCCGATTCAGACTGGCGAGTTCGGCGCCGAGATGCGCGTGAGCCTGGTCAACGATGGGCCGGTGACGATCATCATAGACTCGAAGCTGCGCGAGTAGCCGGTGCGGGAAAGCTGCGTGTTGCGTGTTCCGTGTTGTGTGGACACGCACCACGCAGCACGCAACACGGCTTCCAGTTGCCGTCACGCCTCCGTCGGTTCGCCGATCAGCATCGGCGCCTGCACGAGCGGCAGAAAAACGGCCACTACGATGCTGCCCACCACCACGGCCAGGAACACAATCATGATCGGCTCGAGCAGCGACGTCATCGCGCTGACGGAGTTATCCACCTCGTCGTCGTAGTTATCGGCGACCTTCATCAACATCTCGGGCAGCGCGCCGGTTTGCTCGCCCACATCCACCATGCCGGCCACCATGGCGGGAAAGACGCCGGAGACCTTCAGCGTGGGGGCGATCGGCTCGCCTTCCTTGACGCGGTTGTGCACTTCAGACACCACCTGGCCGATAATGACGTTGCCGGCAGTCTCCTTGACGATGTTCAGGGCTTGCAGGATCGGCACGCCGTTGCTGACCAGCGTGCCGAGCGTGCGGCTGAAACGCGAGATGGCGAGCTTGCGAAACACGGGGCCGAACACCGGCAAGGCCAGCTTGAGCCGGTCAAACGTCCATCGGCCCCAGCGGGTCTTCAGGGCGAGGGCAAACGCCACGCCGAGGGCCGTGACCACCGCCACACCCAGCAGGAAATGGTGTTGAACGGCCTGGCTGACATCCATGACGAGCTGCGTAAAGTGAGGCAGCGGGCGCCCTTCGAAGAGGCCGTCGAAGACCGCCTGGAACCTCGGTATGATGAACGCCATCATCAGGATCAAAATGCCTGTCGCCATTATCAGAACGGCGCAAGGATAGAACATGGCCGCCTTGACCTTGCCCTTGATCTTGCGGGCTTTCTCCATGAACTCCGCCAGGCGGCGGAGCGTCACTTCGAGCGCGCCGCTGATCTCGCCGGCCTTCACCATGTTCACATACAACCGGTTGAATACGCGCGGGTGCATGGCCACCGCCTCGCCGAAGGAGCTGCCGCTTTCGATGGTGCCGGCGGCTTCGCCTATCACGCCCTTG
>DATKNZ010000275.1:0-2681 GCA_035541055.1 Candidatus Acidiferrum sp.
GCGGCGGACCTCGCGGCTGAGGCGACCAGATAGGGCGCCGCCACGTTGTCCTCAAGGTGCATGGGGATCATGGACCCGGCCGGCGCGGAAACATCGAACATCCAACATCCAACATCCAACATCCAGTGGGCGCCGCGGTGCCAGCCATTGGATGTTGGATGTTCGATGTTGGATGTTGGATGTTTCCCCGCCTCATTGGAACGTCCGCCAAGGCTTGGCGAGTCGGCGGATTAGTGCTAAAACCTTCGCCAACCTATGGCCACCAAGCTGTGCTCCCTGCTCTCCACCGTTCTGCTGATCGTCCTCAGCCAAACCTCATCCGGCGCGGCTGCCCCCTCCGTGCCGCCCAGGCCTTACACGGGCAAGGGGCTCCAGCCTGCCTATTTGCGCTGCGAGTATTTGGTCAACTCGCTGGGCATCGGCGAGCCCGCCCCGCGCCTGAGCTGGGTCGTGGAGTCGGGCGAGCGCGGGCAGCGGCAGACGGCTTACCGCATCCTGGTCGCCAGCAACGAGGCCCTCCTCAAGCAGGACCGCGGCGACCTTTGGGATACCGGCAAGGTCACCGGTGACGAGACAATCGGCACGCCATACCAGGGCGCTCCGCTGTCCTCGCACCAGCGCTGCTTCTGGAAGGTAAAGGTCTGGGACACCGTGGGGCGGGAATCGGCCTGGAGCGGGCCGGCCCTCTGGTCCATGGGTTTGCTCCAGCCGCAGGACTGGAAGGCGGAGTGGATCGGCTACGACAAAGCCCGCCAGCGACCCGCAACGGAAGCCCCGTTGGAAGGCGCCAAATGGATTTGGCATGCGGGAGATGAGATCGGAAACGTGCCGAAGTGCCGGCGCCTGTTCGTCGCCACGTTCACGCTGCCGGAGGGCGCCAAGGTGAAGCAGGCCGAAGTCTGCGCCTCGGCGGATGACGGCATGCAGTTCGCCTTGAACGGACATGTGCGGGTGACGACCGAGGCCAAGGACGATAGCTGGCGCGTGGCCAGGCGAGCGGAGCTCACGGCGGAGGTCAAGCCGGGCCGGAACGAAATCCGCGCGCTGGTGGAAAATGTGAAGCCCGGCCACGCGGGGCTTATCGCGAAAGTGCTCATTACGACCGAGGACGGGCGCACGATCACCAATGTCACAGATGCTGCGTGGCAGTCCACGGACACGTTCGGTGATGATTGGGTTAAGGCGCCGCTGGACACGACGCTTTTAGCGCCGGTGCGGGTCATCGGGGACTATGGCGTGAAGCCCTGGGGCAAGCTCAAGTTCACCGGCACCTTCCTGCCGCCCGCCGTCTATCTGCGCACGGGGTTCCGGGCGGATAGATCCGTGTCCCGCGCCATCCTGTACGCCACGGCGCTGGGGATTGTGGACATGTACGTCAACGGGCAGCGCGCGAGCGATGATTACTTTACGCCCGGCTGGACCGACTATACGAAGCGGGTCTATTACCACGCGTATGATGTCACGCGTTTGGTCCGGCGCGGCGACAACGCGCTGGGGGCGGTGCTGGCTGACGGCTGGTTCAGCGGCTATGTGGGGTACCGCGGGAACCGTGACCTTTACGGCAAGTGGACACGTGTGCGGGCACAGTTGCACCTGGAGTTTGCCGATGGCTCGAGCGCCGACGTGGGCACCGGCCCGGGATGGAAGGCGAATACCGGCCCGGTGCGCGAGGCCGACTTCCTGAAAGGGGAAAGCTACGATGCACGGCTGGAGTCTCCGAATTGGGCGCAGCCAGGCGGCGACGAGCGCCATTGGGAGGCGGTCTCGGTGGGCAGCGAGGAAGTTCAGCCGCTCGTCCAGGCTGATCCGGCGCCGCCCGTGCGGGCGATCGCGGAATTCCGGGCGCGCAGCATCACGCAGCCCAAGCCCGGGGTGTGGGTGTTCGACCTCGGCCAGAACTTCGCCGGGGTCGCGCGCCTGAAGGTCTCCGGCAAGCCCGGCCAGAAGATCACGCTGCGCTTTGCCGAGCGCCTTAAGCCTGACGGCACGATCTATACGGCGAACCTACGCAGCGCCCGGGCCACAGACACCTACATTTGCAAAGGCAAAGGGACCGAAGTCTGGCAGGCCCGCTTTACCTTCCACGGCTTCCAGTACATCGAGGTCACGGGCCTCACCGGCAAGCCGAGCAAGGACACGGTAGTCGGCGTGGCGCTGAGCAGCGATACGCCGGTCGTGGGCGAGTTCCACTGCTCGAATGCCATGCTGAACAAGCTGCACAACAACATTTATTGGACGCAGCGCGCCAACTTCATCTCCATCCCGACCGACTGTCCGCAGCGGGACGAGAGGCTGGGCTGGACGGGCGACGCCCAGGTGTATGTCCGCGCGGCCACGCTGAACACCGATGTCGAGGCCTTCTTCACCAAGTGGCTGGTGGACCTGGACGACGCGCAGCGGCCGGATGGCCAGTTCCCGCGTGTCGCACCTAGCGTGATTACGGAACCGGACGGCGGCCCGGCGTGGGCGGACGCGGGCGTGATCTGCCCGTGGACCATCTACGAGGTGTACGGGGACCGCCGCGAGCTGGAGCGGCATTACGAGGCGATCAAGCGCTTCATTGAGTTCTGCCGCAGCCGCAGCACGGCCGACCTGCTGCCGCCGCCGAAGTATCACGCGTTCGGCGATTGGCTGAGCATCAACGCCGACACGCCGAAGGACGTGATTTACACGGCGTATTT
>DATKNZ010000276.1:0-3090 GCA_035541055.1 Candidatus Acidiferrum sp.
CAGGCGGTTTGCGCACCGGACCGCCTGAAGGCGGGACTCCAAACGAGTTTCCAAACACGCTCTAAGAATTCTGTCGCGCGCCCGGCTGCAAACGAGCAGGCGTTGGGAGTTGTCTCCGCAGCAGGTTTCTCCGAAGCTCCGTTGATGCGACCGACACTGACCTTGGCGCTCACCACCCTGCTGGCCGGCGCCACCGGCCTGGGCGCCGCCGCGCGCGATCAGGAGCCTCGCCGGCCCAACGTGTTGCTGGTGCTGGCCGACCAGTGGCGGGCGGAGGCCCTGAGCTGCGCGGGCAACCCCGACGTGCGCACGCCGAACCTGGATCGGCTGCAGCGTCAGGGCGTCCAGTTCGTCAATGCGGTCTCCGGGTTGCCTGTTTGCTCGCCCATGCGCGCGTCGCTGCTCACGGGTCAAAGGCCTCTCACGCACGGGGTGTTCCTGAACGACGTGCCGCTCAACCCGGCCGCCGTGACGCTGGGCAAGGTGTTCGCCGCCGCCGGCTACGACACCGCCTATATCGGCAAGTGGCACCTGAACGGCGATGGCCGCTCGGCCTTCATCCCGCGCGAGCGGCGGCAAGGCTTCGATTATTGGAAAGTGCTCGAGTGCACCCACGACTATAACCACTCCGCCTACTACGCTGACGGGCCGGAGAAGCTTTACTGGGAAGGCTACGATGCGGCCGCCCAGACCCACGATGCGCAGCAATACCTGCGCAACCATGCCGCCTCGCCGCGCCCGTTCGTCCTCGTCCTGGCGTGGGGACCGCCGCATGACCCTTACTTCACCGCGCCGGAGAAATACCGGGCGCTCTACGACGCCGCCCAATTGACGCTGCGGCCCAATGTGCCCGCGGGCGAGCGCCCCAACGCCCGCAAGATCCTGGCCGGCTATTACTCCCATTGCACGGCCTTGGACGATTGCTTCGGCGAGCTGCGGCGCGCGTTGCAGGAGACCGGGCTGGAGGAGAACACGGTGCTGGTCTTCACCGCCGATCACGGCGACATGCTGGGCTCGCAGGGCGAGCAGAAGAAGCAGCGGCCGTGGGATGAGGCGATCCGTGTGCCGCTGCTGCTGCGCTGGCCCAAAGGCCTGGGAGCCAGGGCCCGGCAACTGGATGCGCCGATCAACTCGGAGGACTTGCTGCCGACGCTGCTGGGCCTGTGCGGCGTGCCGATCCCGAAGACGGTCGAGGGCCTGGACTACAGCCGCTATGCGCGCGGCGGCCGCAACCCGGGCGACGGCGCGACGGTGGTCCTGTGCCCTTCCCCCTTCGGAGAGTGGGTGCGCCGCGGCGGCGGCACGGAGTACCGCGGCGTGCGCACGACCCGTTACACCTACGTGCGCGATCTAAGCGGTCCCTGGCTGCTCTACGACAACCAGGCCGATCCGTACCAGACCAACAACCTTGCCAACCAACCGCGGCACGCCCGGCTGCAGGCCAGGCTGGACACGCTCCTGGCGCGCAAGCTCAAGGAGCGTCACGACGAGTTCCTGCCCGGCGCGGCTTACATCAAGCAGTGGGGGTACGAAGTGGATGCCCAGGGCACCGTCCCTTACGCACGCTGAGGCGCATCTTAACTGACCCCTGCGACCCCGAGCGCGATTACGGCGAACGCTGCGCAGCCAACCGCCTCATCCAGCGGTGAGAGCCGTCCGATTGGTAAGGTGAACATCCAGATTGCCGGAGATGCTCCCCGCCCCATTTCCCCACGCGGCAAACCGCGGATCTCCACTCATCACACTGAACGAAGTGATCGTGGATTGGAAGCCAGGGCCGAACGCTGGTCAGTGGCGCGCCCGCCCCAGGCTCCTGAGCGCAAACAGACGCCAACCAGCGCGTCCATTGCACCAGCCATAGGTTTTAGTGCATTTCAGTGCAATCCAGCGTCAGCTTGTGCCAGCATTGCTCGGCACCCAACCGTGTGCATTACCAGCAGAACGCATAGCGTGGCGTAGAAGATGAAATACACACGGCTGCGCCGGGCTCGAAACGCCGCGATGGTGAGACCAGCATACAGAATCCAGCCAATGAGAAAAGCACCCCTGGGCTCCCCCCTCGTCGCCCGGGCTCCGGATCCTCAGTCGCCCGGCCACTCTCTTCCTGCTCTGTCTGTCCCCCAAGATCAATCGGAGCATCCGACCTTTATTCCCGGCTCACCCCAACCCAGCCTCACCCCTGCTTCGGTAGTCGGCCTCAGACTACTTTTCCTATAGTCTCCAGCAGTCAGCAGCAGCCTCGCCCAACACGCGAGGTAAGCAGCGCGCCCGGTTGAGTCATCCCCCATTCCTGGTCGCTCAGCCGGGCGCACTGCCTACCTCGCATCTTTGTTCGGCGCTCGGTGCCTTGGCTTTAGACCGCACACAAAAGCAGCGCTTCAAGGGAGTTCGCTAACGCCCGCTGCACCTGCGGCCGGAGCGCCTTCTGTCGCGGCAGGCCCCACTTTGTAGCCCGAGCCGGGTTTGGCGGGTGATTTTGGCAGTCGGAAACCGGACCGGCCACAGCACACTACATATAGGGGCAAAGGCCGCTAGGGAACCACAAATAATAGCGCTTTTTCCGGCACTTCTGGCTCAAAGTGCCTGGGATTGCAACGGTTGCCCTCCGCGGTGGGTTTCAGGCCAAGGATGCAAATTGGACCGGGAAAGACGGTCAACGATACTGTCATATTCCGAGGCCGGTGGGATTCGAGCTAATGATGCAAACTGGAGGGGGAAAGTGCTCAACAGCATTTCAGTATCATGGATGATCCGACGCCGCGCATGAGCCGGCTGCCGGAGCATTGAACCTATTCGGGTTCCGCCTATCACGTATCACATTTCCCCGTTTCCGGTTCCACGCCGGATTTCGCGTGACAACACCACCCGTTCGGAACATGATGCGCCCGAGGATTCACTATGGCCGAGCTAATGACGCAACTGGTTCCCGTCGAGCGGGTCGAGAGATTAATCCACCTCGCGCGCGGGGAGAAGGTACTATTGGACACCGATCTCGCACAGCTTTACGGCGTGGAAACCAAAGCCCTGAACCGTGCCGTAAAACGCAACTGGAGCCGGTTCCCTCAGGATTTCATGTTCCAATTGACTTCC
>DATKNZ010000277.1:0-39683 GCA_035541055.1 Candidatus Acidiferrum sp.
TGCGGCGTCGAATTGATGACCATCAGATGCCAGTTGTTTTGGTTCATCATCACATGGATCGGCTCGCAGCCTTTGCGCGCGCCGAACAGGGAGGCGTTCGGTTCCAGGTCCCAGGTGTACAGTTGATAGATGAAGCTCGGATGCGACGGGTGGGTCATCCAGTTGATAATGCCGGTCACGGGTTGGAACATCTGCGCCAGGCGGCCCTCGAAAACCGCACGGTGGGCTTCGTAGTTGCCCAATTGACCCTTGCGCACAAAATCGGCCAGATTGGCCAGCGGGCCGTAGCGGCTTGCCATGTTGATGGCAAACCCATACGGCACGCCATTGTTCTGCGTGCCGGGGAGAAAATCATGGTCAGCCCAGTCGTTATTGATGCTCTCCCAGTCACAGCAGGGCATCATGGCCTGGACGGCTTCAAGGGTGGGCATCGAAACGCCGCAGCCGATCTCGTCCTTGAACGGGTAATCCACCGAATAATAGGCTTCCGGCGTTTGCCAGCCGTACGGGCCGTAGGAATACACGCCGCTGCCGGAGCCGGAACTGGGCTGAAACCAGCGCGGCGGATCGAGCGTCGCGACCAGGTTGGCATCGCCCTGGAGAACGGCTGCCGGGGTGGGCGTCCCCTCGTTTCGTCCACACCAGAGAGCGATGGACGGGTGGTTGCGGAAGCGCAGGATGGTATCCTGCACGTTGGCCAGGTATAGGGGGATGTTGTTTGGATCGGGACCGTCGCTGGGGTTAGGCTGGAAGAATTCCTCCCATACCATGATGCCATATTGATCGCACAACGTGAAGAGGGCCTCACTGGTGCTCTGTCCCACCCAGTTGCGAATCATGTTGAAGTTGGCCTGTTGATGCATGCGGACTTCCGCGTCCAGACGCGCCAAGGGATTGCGCTTCAACGCTTCATCCATGCCCCAGGCGCCGCCTTTGACAATGACGGGAACGCCGTTGACCATCAGGCCCAGGTTGCTTGAACCGGGCAAATTATAACTGATCTGCCGAATGCCGAAGGTCACGCTGTTGGTGTCTGACACGCGGCCGTCCGCCGAAGCAGTCAATTGCAAAGCATAAAGATTGGGCGCTCCATATCCGTTCGGCCACCAAAGCCGGGGATTGGAGATTTGCAAGGAGGGGGTGTTCGACGGACTAAACGTGAGTGTCTGTGACGCGTATGGCGGCAGCAGGAAATATTGCTGGAACGCAACTCCTTCAATAGCGCCGGCGAGAGTGCCGGATTGCGCCGTGGCTGTGACATTGCTGAGCGTGGCTTGGACAGTCAAGGCGGCAGTGTTGGTGGCGGGCAAGGGCAACTGCGAGGTGACGTACGGGTTCTGGATGATCACCGGCCCGCTCCCCGACACGGTGACATCCTGCCAAATCCCAGTGTCGCGATCATGTACGGTCGGAAGCCAATTCCATCCGATGCTGCAGAGGAATGTCGGACCGTCTGAGGCGCTGACGCCGCCGTTGTCCGAGATATAGGTGGGGGTGTTAACATGGGCCGCCCCAGGGTTGGGCTCCGGACTGACCAAAACCGCCAGCGCGTTGTTCCCGCCGGCATTCACAAAGGGCGTGACATCAAACATGCCCCGGATGAACGCTCCCTGCACGGCGCCGGCGTTGGACCCATTCACCCAGACGTTGGCGGTATAGTTGATACCGGCAAAGTTCAGGCATACCCGGTTCCCCGCATAGCATGCCGGGAGATTGAAAACCGTTCGATACCAGCAGGAGGTGAGACACAGGCTGTCTGGAATGGTGTCATTGTTCGTGCCGTAAAGCGGTTCTGGATAAACTCCATTGTCCACCAATGTAGTCAGCACCGTGCCAGGAACCGTGGCTGGATACCAGCCGCCGGATGGATAATTGGTCTGCGACACGACGTCGCCCGTGTCTGAAACACCGGCGACCGACTGCATCTGCCATCCGTTGGACAGGCAAATGGGCGGGGCCGCCGGCGCATATTCCGGAGCCGGGTTGGCGGCCCGGGTGGTGAATGAACCTGAGGGCGCGGCCCAGGACACTCCGGCGGCGTTGCTGGCCTGGGCGGTAAAATAATAGGTGGTATTCGAGGAAAGATTGAACACTGCCTGCGCAGCATATCCGCTCACCGCCCCAAGGCTGAGGCTACTCGTCCAGTTGAGAGCATTGGTGCCGCCGTCAGTGGTCCCGTAGAACAGGGTCACCAGGGTAGTGCTGCCGCCGGTATTCAGAACCATCGCCGACAGGGTCGCAGCGTCCTCAGTAAGGTTGGTGACCGGCAGAGTGCTTACTTGCGCCGGCGTCGCCGCGAGCGTGGTGAACGATCGAGACGGAGCTGCCCAAGCGGTGCCCGCGCCATTCATGGCTGCCGCTGTGAAGTAGTAGAGAGTGGCCGGGGACAAATTGCTCACGGCCTGACTGAAGCTGCCGCTTTCCAGACCCAGGGTCACGCTGTTGGACCAGGAGGCAGCGTTCGTCCCACCGTCGCTTGGCCCGTAATAAATCGTCACGACGGGAGTGGAGCCACCGGTCAAGACGACCTTCCCCCCAAGGGTTGCAGAGGTGACCTGGATTCCCGTCGCGCTCGCGTTCGTCACAGTCGCCAGGGTGCCGCTGGAGGAAGCGGCCGCCAACTGCAGGCCATTGAAGTTGCCTTGCGTATTGGTGCCAACGTAGTCGCTGCTTCCGGTGGGGTGAACGACATTGGTGTTCGCCGTGTAGGAGAAAGTGATAATGCCTTCCACCCCTACGACGATGTTCGAAAACACCACATAGTCATTCCCCTCCGTAAATAGACTCGTGATGCTGTTTACAGTAGCCTTGCTCCCGTAAGATGTCCCGCCCACGAGTACGGTAAAGATCGTGCCGCGGTTAGCGTAGGTTCGATTGCCATTCTTCCCGTAGAGATACAGACTGTAGGCGCCTGCGGGAACCTGGTTCAGCGAGCAGGTTTGGACCGACAGATTGTTGGCGTCCGCCCACCAGTATTCCAAGGCGCGTGGATGGCCCTGCGTTCCCGGCGTGCCGTCCACATAGTTATTGCTCTCCGATTCGGTGAGCGTGATCGGGCTGGCGGTTACCCCATCGGAATACGTTCCGGTGGCGCTGGTGCCGTTGCCCACCACCGGGTTCCAGTAATTATGGCCGGAATCCGGGCAAGCTCCCTGTCCGGAATAGTTGGCTCCCCCAGCTTCGCCTCCGGGCACATCGAAGCTGATCACTTGTGCCCCCAATGGGTTGCCGGCAAGCAAGCCCGGCACGACGAGATTTATTGCCGCTCTGCTCGCTAACGAAAGAGAAAACAGTCTGCGCTTAACGGTCTGCCAAGGCCAGGCTATGGACCCAAGACCGGGGTGGATAGTCATACCGCTTATTGCAGGAAGAGAAAGGAAGGACGAAAAAGCAAACGGCGCGTTTGCCCCGATGGCAAACGCGCCGCCTGCGCGAACGGCTATGGCTGGACCACCGAGTAGAACTGCTGAGCACTAGCGGCGGACGCTGGGAAGGGCGCTGTAAAGTTCCCGCTGGCGTCGAACGTGCCGTTTGTCACTACCGACCACGTGGATAACGCGGCCGCCACATTGGTGGTCGTCACCACGTGATAAGTCCCTGAGGGCTTGCCTCCGGTGCCTGTCAGAGTGAGCTGCAGCGAGGGCCCGGAGCCGGAGAACGAGATGTTCCCGATGCTGGCAGGCGGGGGAGGCTGCGGGCCGGTCAGCACGGTAAGGCTGCCCACGCCCGCGTTGGTGCCGGTGCTGGACCCCAACTGCACCGGCCAGGTAGCTGGGAAGTTGGCCGGGTAGGCGCTGTTGAGCTGGGCGAAGCTGTACGTGCCCGGCGACATCGCCGTGCCGTTGATGGTCACATCATGGAATGTATCGTTCTTGTAGAGATACATCTGGCCGTTGAGCGTGAGGCTTGCTTTCGGGGAAAGGAGATCGTACGTCGTTTCCAGCGCCCCCGTCGGTTGAACAGTAATGGAATTTGTGCCCAGGGAATTTGGCGCATTGCCCACGAGCGTCCCCTGGACAACATTCCACTGGCCGGAGAAGGTGTTGCTGGTGCCGGCGATAACCAGAGCATTGTAAGGGTATGCACTGCTGAGGTAAGCCCACGTCAGCGTTCCGGCCCCGGTCAGAAACGCGTTGATCTGCATGGACTGATTGTATCCCGCCAGCGAGTCAACATAGAACACGGAGTTCGCGAGCACATCGATACGCCCGTTGATTTCGATCACGCTCCATTCGCCGTTGATCACCTGGCCGCCGTTCAGCTGCAAGTCCGGGAAGGTGACCGAGCACCCGGTATGAAACACCGTCCCGAAATAGTCATTCGTGGTCGTTCCATACTCTTTGAAACGCAGCTCGCCGATGGTCGTCTGCGTCACGAAGTTGGTGCTGTCGGCGTCCACCAGGTTGCCGTCTCCCTCCACTATGAGCACCGCGCCCGGGAAGGTGTTGTTGGTGGTAACCGGCGAGCGTTCCAAATGGCCTGGCAGAATTTCATAGGTGCTGCCGGGCGCCGAGTAAGCGGAAAGCGAGGCGGGGTTGCCGTCGCTCCAGCTTGAGCCGGTGTTCCAATCCGAGCCGAGCGGCTCCTGCCCCGTGGTGGTGATGATTCCGGGCGGGTTGGGCACTTGCACGTACAATTCCGCAGGCACGCTGCTGGTGTAGGAGCCGGCGCTGTTGCGGGTTACCAGCGTTAGGTAATACGTATTGCCCGCGGCGGCAGTCGCCAGATTCGACACGGTCAGAGACGCCGTAGCGGAGCCAAGGACAGTGCCAATGCTGTTTGGGCCGTCCGTCAGATTCACCGCACCAATCTGCCAGGTGTTGGTGAAGGGAGGAGTGCCCCCAATCTGAGAGGAGAATTGCGCAGTCTGGCCGGGATAAGGGGCTTGATACCCCGGAGCGACGCTATTGAACGGCGGATAACTGGAGACACCCGACGCATTAGTGAACATTTGCAGCAACGCCCCTTCGCTCAACGCCTGCCCGTACACCGCCACGGAATCTATGGAGCCGTTGAAGATACGCGAGCCGTCCACAACATAACCGGGGTCATCGCCAATCATCGTGGCGTTGGCAAATCGCGCCACGGCGTGAGGATAGACGAAGGTGCTGTGCACGGGACCATTGGTGTTCATCATGTAGATGGTCGCGTTGGTGGGGGTCACCACCAGCGACACAAAGGACCATTCATTGAGCGGAGGCTGCAGGCCTGAGTCCCAATCCATGGTATTCGTGTCGTTGTTCCAGGTATAAGCCAGGTCGGAGCTTCCATTTTGAGCAAAGTTCAGGCCCTCGACGTCCACCACATTGCCGAAGCCGGTGCCCAGGCCGCTGCAGACGACGATGGCCGCCCCGGGTTGTTGATAAGACGTCGGATAAATCCAGGCGCTGAGGGTGACGGTGTTGGTGTTGAGGTTCCAGGGCGAGGCCACGGTCACGCCGGCTGGTTCGTAATACGAATTGAAGGCAGCGGCATGGTTGCCCGAGGAGAACCCAGGCCAGGTCGCGGGCCTCGGCCCGGGGATGGCGTTGAACCCGTTCTGCGCATTGGCGCCATAGATGCCGTCGTCGCACGCCGCGTAGTCCAGTGCGACCTCGGCTCCGGTTGAGGGGTCCCCGGTGTCATCGAAGGCATAGTAATGGCCAGGACTGGAGGCGACCAGGGCCGTTTCATACGCCCCGCTGGGAGCCACGATTGTCAGCGGCATGGCGGCGCTGGTGGCAAAGGCGGATCCGTCCGCGCTCCTGATGATACAGTTATAACTTGTAGCATCACCGGCCGTCACGTTGCTGATGGTCAGGGTGCTGGTGGTTGAGCCCATGATGCGACCGCCGTCGGTGAGGGCGGTGCCGTTCTGGTACCACTGATAAGTGACCCCAGGCGAGCCGACGCAAGTGAACGACGCGTTGAACCCCGCGAAGACTTGCGCAGGGAGCGGTTGCTGGAGGACAATCGCGCCCGTGGGAGCCGCCCCCGTGACGGGATTGGTCAGGTTATTCGAGGTGGGATCAACGTAAATGTTGGCAAACTCGTTCTGTGGGACGGTTCCGCACGGAGTGCCCGGACCTGTCGCGATATAGTTCACCGGCTGCCCGGCCGAGGCGCCGGCGGCGATGTTGCGGAATCCGAAAGTATAGATGGACCCATTGCCCGTGAGGGAGGTAGTGCCCCACATCAGTGTGGGCGCGGTGCCAAGACCGCCGGCGTCCAAATTAGTCCCGGTCATGCTGGCGTCGGCCAGATACACCTGGTAGGTGCCTTTGGCCGCATTGATCTGGAACCAGAAGTAATAAACATTCCCCGGGATTGGTACGTAGGGCACGCTGCTCGGAGAAATCGTGACATAATTGGGGGTGCCACCATTCCAGACCCGGAATACACCGCCGCCATTGAAATTGTCATAGTTGAACTGCGCGCTGGGTCCGTTGATCGAAGTGCCCACCATGGCGGTCGGCGGGCTGGCGTTGTCGATCTCAAAGTTCATCGCGACGGTTTGGTCGCCCTGGGGTAGGTTGCCCGCGGTGGGTTGAATTCCAGGCAGGCTGAACATCAGGAAGACGGTTGACGCCGAGCCGTTGCCCGGAATACCCAGGCCGGCTTCATAATCGCCGATATTCGCCGGCGCCCCGCTCGCATATTGGCCAAAATTCGCATTGCTAAAACTGACAATGTCGTTGGTGATAATAACCGGCACGCCGCCGCCCAGATTGGTCCAGCCCAGGCCCAGGCCCGCGCTGCCGGTCTGACCGTTCAGCGGGGCGTTAGTGTTATCCAGGCTGAGGTTGTCGAACAGATGCCAGTTGTTGTTCATCGCCACCGCGCTCGCCTCGTTGGATGCCGAGCTTTGCCCGCCCGGACCTACCGCCGTGACTGTGTAAAAATACCTCATGCCGCTAATCAGCCCGGGGTCCACATAGGTCGTATTGGTGGTTGTCGCAATCTGGGCTTCCGCACCGCTGGTCGTCGCGCGTTTGACAATGTAATTCGTTGCCCCGAAAACCGGAGCGAGCCAGCGCAACGTGATGGACCTCGCGCCGGAAGGCCCCGCGCCCAGCACGGGCGGGAATGGGCCGCCAAGGGGCGTGGCATTGGTTTGAACGGAGTTGTTGGTGGCGACGCCGTTCGCAGCGGAAACCATGTAGTAATACTCCGTGCCGCCAATCACGCGCGTGTCCTGGTAGCTCGTCGTGGAGCCCGACAGGAGGTTGGTGAAATCGGTGTAAGCGCCCGTGCTGTTGGTGCTGCGCCGCAAGATATAGCTCGCAGCCCCGGAGGAGGTCCAGGAGAGATTGACTTGTGCCGGCACGCCCGCCGCGCTGCTCGTGACGCTAACCCAAGTCGGCGTCCCTGGCGCCACGGGTGAGAAAATGGCTTCGGCCATGGCTAGTTTAGCCGTGGCGGTGGTGGTATTGGTCAGAATAAACTGATTGTTGCCCGAGGGAATATTGGCCACGCCACCCATGACCATGCCAGCGTTGCCGCTGGTGTTCAGGGTGGTGGTCTCCATCGTCCCGCCGCTGGCGGCGATGAGAGTCTGACCTCCGCCGCTGCAGGAAGCGTTGACTGCTGCCCAGCCGCCGTAGGGCGCCCCGGCGACCGTGTTGGTCCAGGACCATACGCTGCTGCCGCTGCCGGCCTGTCCGGTCAAGGGCGCCACGGACGTATTGACGTTAGTGAGCGTGTACGCCATCCACCAGGTCTGGGGAACGCTGCCCATCGTCCAGGTTGCGCTGACCGAGCCGGTTCCGGCGGGAGGATTGACCAGGTAATAAATGCTGTTATCGTCGTAGGTGCTGACCCCTGTGTTGGCCGCAACCGCCAGCGTCAGAGCGTGGCCATTCCACGTAACACTGGATGGGGCGCCGGGGTCGGAGCCATTTCCCCCCTGGTTTCTGTCGCCGATCAAAACCACGAGCACCTGTGCGCCTGGTGAGACAGTGAACGTCGCGGCGTTGAGGCTGTTCGCGTTGTAGTTAATAGGCGAGGGGCCATCGAAGTAGCCAATCTGCGCGCGCGCGCAAGGTGGCAGGGCCAGCGCGAGGCCGCTGGCGAGGGTTGCGAATATGAACCTAATGTAACGCATAGGATTGGGATGTTTATGGTTAATCGAACCGTGCGGTCGTTGCTGCTGTAGCCAGGAGACGGGCGTTGCGGCCACCCCGGATTGCATCTCATCACTCTCGCTGCGATTCTCGTCGGCTTGCATCAGTTCTTACCGATTTTCACCTAACAGCGTATCTTGAACGCACATAAGATATCTTGCTCAGGACCGGCAATCTTTGTTCTAGAAACGGCGTCAGGCGGTAATGCCAAATGGCACGGATGAGGGCTCGGCTGAATCTGGGAAGAGCAGATGGCGGCCTCCATTGACCCGACGAACCGGGTGTGAGGCGGCCGTCTCCGTCACGGCGGCGTCTGAAGCAGGTAGAAGCGACGCGGCGCATTCGTCAGCGCTCCGCAATCGGTAACCAGCACATTCGTGCCGCTGTTGATATTCGTCAGCGGCATGCTGGCTCCTCCAGGGATGGAGCTGGTGAGCGAGTTCCATGCGCCCGACTCAAGGTCACTGGTCCAGAGCACGCGGTATTGGGCGAGGGGGATACTGTTGAACCTAAGCTGAATGTCCTGATTGCTGGCCTGAATCCCGGCGAGGCTCGGGGCGGCGACGGCTGCTTTCATGGCTTGAAGCAAAGGCTCACGCTGGCCCGACGGCAGCCCAGGCCGGTAACCATCCCCAACTTCCCAGACCATCACGCCTCCAAGTCCGTTATTGCGGGCGTAGCTGACCTTGGCCTGGCAGGCGTGCTCATCGTCGTAAGTGATGAACTTGTCATTGGCCGTGCCACTGTTGTCTATGCTGAGGTAGGCAGACTGAGCGACGGCGTCCCAGTGATAAGAAGATGACTGGTAATAGGTCGTCATGATGGCATCGTCCAAAATCGTGGTGTAGCCGGGCGCAGTGGACCAGGTTTGGCGTGGCAAGGCCGCCCCGCCGGTGCTCGTGCCCGAACCCCCCGTCCAGATGTAGCCATAAAGCGTGATGCCGATGCCCAGCTTCGATGCCGGGATGCCCGCGTTCTCGAATGATGCCACCATGCTGTCGCACGAGGGCAGCGAACTGCCGGGGTCGCTGTAAATCGGCGAGTTGAACCAGGTCTCCCCCAGCCAGGTGCCGGAGTTGTCATACGTCATGATGTTGATTTGGTCGAACTTGTCGCAGACTTTGGCGACGATGCCGGGCTGTGCGGCGACTGCCGCGGTAAGCAATGGCCTGGGGTTGATCGTGCCCAGCTTGGTGTACAATTGGGTCACGAAATTGGTGAAGGAGTTAAGATCACCCGAGTTCAGGGGCTCCCAATCAATATCAATGCCGTCATAGCCGCGCGCGCTCATGAGGCTCACGATGTTGCTGACGAGCGCCGTGCAACTGACGGTGTTGGTGGCCGCGCGAAACGCGGTGCCCCCGCCGCCCAGGCAAACCAGCACTTTCCTGCCCGCTGCGTGCGCGCGGCGGATGACATCAATGGAATTGGCAATAGTCAGACTGTCCGAGCCAAGATCCAGCGAGCCATCGCTGTTGGGCACGGCGGCAAAGTGGATCCAATGGCTGGCAGCCGTGAAATCAATTTCGGATGCGGGCGCCTTGGCCTGGTTATAAGCCCCGTAATAGACCGTGCTCCAGACGGGCGGCACAACGGGATTGCTCCCTCCAGTCAGAATCAGGTTGTCGAGCCAGAACCTGCTCACGCCGCTAAGCGACGAGCCGGTCTTCTTCTGTTGCAGCTTGAAGCCGATTCCCGTGACCGCTTGCAGCTTCGCATTCGCGCGGGCGTCGAGGCCGAAACTCACATGGACCCAGTTCGTGTTGGCGCTGGCGAAGGTGGCGGCATTCTGGTACGTGGAGGGCCAGCCATCACTTTGTGGCACCCAATCCAACTCGATGCCGCCGAAGCTGCCATTGCCGTCGGTGCCGGACGTGGGGTCGAAACGAACATCAAAGCTGATGTTCGTGTAGGGGCGCAGGTCGAGCACGGTGCCCAACCCGCGCACGACCATTACCTGGTCGCTGCCGTTGCTGGTCGACCAGTTAATGGACCAGAAGAGGGAGCCGGAGCCGCTGTTGTTGGGGCCCAGGGTGGTGGGCTGGTTGACCGTCACGGCCCAGCTCAGGACCGGCACCGCGGTGCCCCACGCCTGGTTCACATAGCTGCCCGAGGTGTTGGTGTCAAACTGGTCAACGATGGAGTTCGCAGTTCGCACCTGCCCAATGGCCGTGGCGCCGGCAAAAAGCAAGCAGAGGAGTTCGGGCGCGAGCCAGCGGGCCCTTGATCCCTTAACGCGCGTTTGGAGGATGCGGCCTTTGGCGTTGTGCATGGTTTGGAGTCCCGCCTTTAGGCGGTCTCCGCGCCCAACCGCCTGAAGGCGGGACTCCCAACCTGCCGTGGCAAGCTTTGAGGCGCTTCTTCAAACAGGCTCTTACGCATGATACGCAGCAACGGGCAGGCAAGATACCTCGAAAGCCGATTCTGTTTCTTGCTCAAGAACGGCAATCTTTGTGCCAAAAGCGGCTTTATCCCCGAAAGCCAAAACCGGGCGCGCGCCGCGCTTATTACAAATTCTGGCGTTCCTGAACAAGAAACCGCCGCCGCCGCGGGCTATTATGCAAAAATGAACACAAGATGAGCACAGGGCGAGCATGCCTTTTCCTGGCCGTGCTAACGGTCGCCCTGGGCCGCGTTATCTGCCTGGCCCAAACCAATTACGTCATTGACCAATTCGACTCGAACACCACCGCCTCCTACGCCAACCAACACTGGGGCACCGCCGTTCCCGCCATCACCTGGAGCACCAACAACGCAACGACCGGCTTGGCGACCAACACTCCGGGCTCCGGTTCTGCCAAATGGGTAATCCCATGGCCCACGACCGGAGACCAGGTCATGGTGACTCATTCCTTTGGCGCCAACCTCAATCTCACTCAGTTTACTTCGATCAGTTACGATATCCTCTTCGACGCATCCACTGCGACTGACGGCTACGGCAACGTGGGCGCCATCGAGATTGATTGGATTCCCGCCGCGGACGGCTGGCCTTCGACGCCGAATCCGCCCTTGGCGACGCTGTCGTTCGCGGCGGGAAACACCAACTGGATGCATGTCACTGTGCCTCTCAGCGCCGCCGGCAACAGCAAGCTGACCGCCGTCAGCGGCATCGGCTTCAAGCTCCAGCAGAAACGAACCGGCGCCAACTTGAGCGGAACAACCACCTTCAAGCTAGACAACATCATCCTGGGCGCGCCAGGCCCCGTCACCATCTTGCCGCTGAATCCTTCCCAACTTTGGAGCCGGCTGGAGTTCGAAGTTGATAACGTCCCCGCCTTCGGTAACCCCTTCGACCCGGCCAGCATCTCCCTCAACGCCGTGTTCACCCTGCCCTCGGGGAAACTCATGTCGGTCCCGGGCTTTTGGTACCAAGGCTACCAGCGCTCGGTCTCCGGCGGCAACGAGCTGGACACCGTCAACGGCACGCCCGGATGGCGGCTCCGATTCACCCCGCCGGAAACGGGCGACTACTCGCTAGGCATGACTATCGGGACCAATGGGCAAACCATGACGACACTCTCGACGACCTTTACCGTGCCCAGCGGCCCCGCTCCCGCGCGCTACGGCTATGTGGGCATCTCGACCAACCATCAGTACTTCCAGACAGGGGATGGCCGCGCCTTGCCTCTGACCGGGCTAAACCTGGCCTGGCCTTCCGGGCTCGCCACCTACGACTACGATACCTGGTTTAATTCGCTCGAAGGCGCGGGTGGAAACTTTGCGCGAATTTGGATGTGCCCCTGGAGCTTCGGCATCGAGGACAATCCAGGCACCCTGACCAACTACGCGCTCGCCCCGGCCTGGCAACTGGACTACGTCCTGCAGCAAGCGGAGCAGAAAGGCATCTACCTTCAATTCACCCTGGTGTATCACGGCATGTTTGCCACCCAGCCCGATTACTGGGGCGGCAACAATTACTGGCCGTCCAACCCTTACTGCGTCACCAACGGCGGCCCGTGCGCGAACCCGGATGCCTTCTTCACCAGCACCACAGCGAAGACGCTGTTCCAGAAGCGGCTCCGTTACCTGGTGGCTCGCTACGGCTACAGCCAGAACCTGCTCGATTGGGAGTTCTGCAATGAAATAGACAATGACTACTCCTTCCTGAGCCCGACCGACGTGGCCGCCTGGCATGGCGCGATGGGCACCTGGTTTCATGTCAACGATCCTTACGCCCACCTGCGGACCACCAGCCTCACCTCGGCCAGTTCCTACCCCGAAATCTGGAACCTCTCCCAAATGGACTTCTGCTCCGAACACGCCTACACCATGTCCGGCTCACCCCTGGGGCTCGCCGGCGACTCCCAGTCCTTCCTGGCCACCTACAGGAAGCCCATCATGATCGGCGAGTTTGGCACCAGTTGGCAGACCTGGAACATCTCGGCAGACCCTTACCTGCGCGGCTTTCGCGAAGGTATCTGGGCCGGGGCCCTGGGCGGCTCAACCGGCACCTCCATGGCCTGGTGGTGGCAGAACGTGGCCAGCGACAACGCCTACCCCGTCTATTCCGCGCTGACAACGATTCTGGGCCGCACCGGCTGGGGCGGCGGATCGTGGACGAATATCACTTTCGGCAGCGGCCAAACCCAATTCAGCGCCCTGGGCCAACGCGGCCCCCGCGAATCCCTGCTCTACCTGGCCGCCACCGGGGCCATCTTCCCCGCCGGCGCCACCAACGCTTCGTTGCCGCCCCAGCAGAACCAGACCCTCACGATGTCAAGCTGGCCCCCGGGCAAATACTACGCCGAATGGTACGACCCAGCCACCGGAGCCCTCGTCGGCACCAGCCAGGCCACCACCGCCGCCGGCAAGCTGACCCTGCCTCTCCCCAACTACACGGCGGACCTGGCCGGCATCATCTACCCGCCGCCCACCCTCTCCTCCCCCCAGGTCAACGCCCAGGGCGGCTTCCAACTCCAGCTCAATTCAGAGACCGGCGGGCATTATTACCTGCTCAGATCCACGAACCTGACCTCCTGGGTCCCCGCCTTAACCGTCACCAACGCCACCGGCACCATGTGGCTGACCGATTCCGTCCCCGCCACCGCCCCCGCCGCTCTATACCGGGCGCAACACGCTCCCTGACCCGTCCTTTGGCTCCCTCGACCGTCACCCCACCGACGCCTGGGGCAGAACAGCCCCCTTCTCCTTCCCAGAACGAGAACGAGAACGAGGACGCAGCCGCCAAGGCGTCTATGGGACGGCCCCTGATCCGTCCATACCCTCTCCCATACCTCCCCGTATCCTCACCGTAGTACCTCTGATAGGCTATTAGAGGTACTACGGTGAGGATACGGCGAGGATACGGTGTGGTGACGGCGTAGTGATGCCTTGTGGGAGTGCCGTGAAGCTCGGGAAAAGCGCAAAAGGGCTATGGAGCGGACGCACGTTGGTAGGGACGCCTCGCCGAGGCGTCCGCCATCGCCCTTGCCCTAGCCCGGACGCCTCGGCGAGGCGTCCCTACCGATTTGCGGGAAGGCAGCCAGGGGTTCATTCCTAAGACTCTGAGTTCCAGGGGCTTCCACCGAACGCGGCGGGAGCAAGTGACAGATCTTGTCCACCTATACAGATTGAAGGCAGGCCCGGGCCGGCGAACGGCCTTGCCAGGGAGCGGCGGAAGCGGGAAGATCACTCCACCAGAGAACAGCAACCATTATCTCCTTATGAATCCCGCACGAACGGATGTTACCACGCGACGCGATTTCCTGAAGACCTCCGGCACGGCGTTGGCCGGGGCAACGCTGGCCGGGACGCTCTCCGCCGGCCGGGCCGCCGAGGCGGCGCCTGCGCCCCAGCCGGGGCCTCTCGCCGAGAATAACACCATCAAGCTGGCCCTCGTCGGCTGCGGCGGGCGCGGCACGGGCGCCGTCGCCCAGGCCATGTCCACCCAGGGCCCGACCCGGCTCGTGGCGGTGGCCGACGTCTTCGAGGCGCGCGTCCAGAGCAGCCTGGCCAACCTCAAGGCTGGTCACGAGAAGCAGATGGACGTGCCCCCGGAGCGCCAGTTCATCGGCCTGGACGCCTTCAAAAAGGCCATTGATTGCCTGGACAAGGGTGACCTTGTCCTGCTGACGACGCCGCCCTCCTTTCGGCCCATTCACTTGGAATACGCGGTGCAGAAGGGCGTGAACGTCTTCATGGAGAAGTCCTTCGCCGTGGACGCGCCCGGCATCCGCCGCGTGCTCAAGGCGGGCGAGGCGGCGAAAGGCCGGAATCTGAAGATCGCGGGCGGGCTGATGAGCCGGCATAGCGCGCCGCTGGAGCAGGCGATGGAGCAAATACACGGGGGCGCGATCGGCGACCTCATCACCTGCTGGGCCTACCGGATGCATGGTCCGGTGGGGATCGGCGCGAAGCAACCCGGCACGAAGGAGCTTGCTTACCAGATTGCCAATTATAGCTGCTTCACCTGGCTCAACGGCAGCTTCATCGAGGATTGGCTCATACACAACATTGACGTGTGCTGCTGGGCCAAGGGCGCCTGGCCGGTTTCCGTGCAGGGCATGGGCGGGCGCCAGGTGCGCCAGGATGCGGACCAGCTCTTTGACCATTACGAGGCGGAGTACACCTTTGCGGACGGCACGCGGTTCGTCGCGCAGGGCCGGCACATCGCCAATTGCTATGATTTCTTCGGCAGCATCCTGCAAGGGACGACAGGCAGCGCGGTGCTTGGCGAAGGCCAGCCCAAGCCGCGCCTGTTCAAGGGCCACAGGCAGACCTCGGACAGCCTGCTCTGGAGCTATAACGGGGCGCCGTGCGATCAATACCAACGGGAGCACGACCTGCTCTTCGACGCCATCCGCAATGACAAGCCTTACAACGAGACTGAGCGGTGCGCCAAGTCGTGCTTCACGGCGGTCATGGGGCGCATGGCCTGTGAATCGGGCAAGCTGGTGACCTGGGAGGAGGCCTTTGCCTCGAACATTGAGCTGGCGCCGGGGCTGGAGAATTACACGTGGGACTCCAACCCGCCGGCCATGCCCGATGCGACCGGCCATTACCCGATCGCCATGCCGGGCCAGACGAGGACGGTTTAGCTCAGCGGCGCGTGTGTCGGGGAATTCCCCGACGCCGGACTGCGCTTTCTCCTGACTGGGCCAAACCAGGCAGGGCACCTATGCTGCCTGACTGTGTTCAGGTGCGTCTCACGCTCCGCTACCCGCGGGGTCACCGGCGGAAGCCTTGTGGGCCGAGGACCGCGTGCGGCTCGGCGGTGGCGCTTTGCAACTCCCCGACTGAAAGGGGATCAATCAAATGAAGCAGACTGACGGCCGGCCTATTGAAATCCTGCTGATTGAGGATAGCCCGAGCGATGCGGACTTTACCAGGGAGGCGCTGAAGGACTTCAAGACGCGCAACAACGTGAGCGTGGTGGAGGACGGGGAGCAAGCGCTGCAGTTCCTGCGACGAAAGGCGCCCTTCCGCGAGGCGCCGCGCCCGGACCTGATCCTGCTGGACCTCAACCTGCCCCGCAAAGACGGCAAGGAAGTGCTCGCCGAGATCAAGTACGATGAGGGCCTCAAGACCATCCCCATTGTTGTGCTCACGACGTCGCAGGCGGAGCAGGATGTGCTGCGGGCCTACCAGCTCAACGCCAACTGCTACATCATTAAGCCGGTGGAGTTTGGCCAATTCCTCGAAGTGGTGCGGTCCATCGAATCGTTTTGGCTGTTCGTGGTATCTCTGCCTCCGCAGGTGGAGAGCGAGGTGGGATCGCCATGAAACCTTAGTAAGGCCAGGGGATGGAGCACAAGGAGGAGATTGTAAAAGCTTCGATCCGGGTCTTGCTGGTAGAGGACAGCCCGTCGGATGCGGCGCTCTTGCAGGAGTCGCTGTCGGAAGTGCAACTGGCGGAATTCGCGTTTACCCACGTGGAAACCTGGAAGGAGGCTCACCAGCTCCTGGCCAAGCCGCAGAGCTTCGACGTGCTGCTGCTGGACTTGACACTGCCGGACACCACGGGCCGGGAGACGTTCGTGCGGGCACGGAGCGAGGCGCCGTACCTGCCCATCGTGGTTCTCACCGGGGAGGCCAATGAGGCCGATGGCCTCGACGCGGTGCGCCACGGCATCCAGGATTACCTGGTCAAGGGCCAGGCCGATGCGCGGCGGATTGTGCGGGTGATCGGCTACGCCATCGAGCGCAAACGGGTCGAGGACGCGCTCAAGCATACGGAGGAAGCCCTGCGCCAGAGCGAGCGGAAGCTCATTGAAGCCAACCAGGACCTGGAGAGGCGGGTGGCCGAGCGCACAGCCTCGCTCGAGGAGACGATCAACGACCTGGAGGACTTTTCCCACAGCATCACGCACGATCTGCGCGCGCCGCTGCGGGCCATCAGCGCGTTTGCCGAAATCCTGCGCAGCGAATGCGGCGAATGTGGCCGCCCAGGCGCCCAGGAGCACATTGACCGCATCATCACTGCCGCCGGCCGCATGGATAAGCTCATCCAGGACGTGCTCCAATACAGCCGGGTGGCGCGAACCCAAATGGACCTGACGCCTGTGGACGCCGAGAAGCTGCTGCGCGGGATCATCCAGACCTACCCGGCCTTCCAGCCGCCCCAGGTGGGCATCAGCATTCAAGCGCCGCTGCCGCGCGTGCTGGGCAACGAAGCCGCGCTGACGCAATGCTTCTCGAACCTGCTGGGTAACGCCATCAAGTTTGTCGCCCCCGGCAGGCGGCCGGAAATCCGTATTTGGGCCGAACCGGCTCCCGGCACCCTTTATGAGTTGCAGCCTGGCGCACCAGCCCCGCACCCCTTTCCTGTCGCCATCGGATGGGAAGAGGGTGGCCGCAGGCCGCGTGAGGCGTTGGTTCATGGTCCCAACGCCGCGCAGGGAGCCGTGGAGGCCCCCAACAGGCCCGCCGTTGGCCAGGCCGGAGCCCAAAACACCAGGCCCCTGCCCCCGAGGCCTTTAGTTCGCCTCTGGTTTGCTGATAACGGCGTCGGCATTCCCAAGGAAGCGCAGGAACGGATTTTCCGCATGTTCCAGCGGCTGGACCGTAGCTATGACGGCACCGGCGTGGGGTTGACGGTGGTGCGCAAGGCGGTCGAGAAAATGGGCGGCAAGGTGGGCTTGGAGTCTGAGCCCGGCGCCGGCAGCCGGTTCTGGCTGGACTTGCAAACGCCCGCCGAACCTGTAGTTTAGGCTGGCTATCCCAGGAGGGTGTTATGGATGAAGCATGCCCCTGGGTTGTATGAGCGAGATCACGATTCTATACGTCGAGGATGAAGAGACTGACGTGATGCTGCTGCAACACGTGTTTACACGCGTCGGCATCACAAATCTCCTCAAGACCGTCAAGGACGGCAAGGCAGCGAAGGACTATCTGGCGGGTAACCCGCCTTACAACGACCGTCGCCTGTATCCGCTCCCCGGCCTGCTGCTGCTGGACCTGAACCTGCCCTACTGGTCGGGCGTCGAAGTGCTCGGCTGGCTCCGGGAACAGCCGCGGTTGCGCTGGCTGCCGGTGGTGATCTTTACTTCGTCCCGCCGCCCGGACGACGTGGTTAAGGCCTATGAGGCGGGCGCGAACGGCTACCTCGTCAAGCCTAACTCCCTGGCGGACCTGACCACGATGGTGCAGAGCTTGCGCGACTTCTGGCTGCTGCAGAACCAACTACCCGAGAGCCTGCTCGCCGAGAGCATGCGTATCTCCGCGGCGGCGTAGCCTTAAAGCCTTTCGCAGATTAAGCCTGCGAAGGAGGATGACGAAGGATGAAGGGCGAATGGCGAAGGAATGACCAACGCCGAATGACTAAGCAGGGATATCACCAACCAGGCGCCCGATGCCCATAAGCAGGTCTCGGAGGATGAAGAACAGCCCTGTGTGCGGGCGCTGACGGCGCTTTGGGCTTCGTCATTTGTCATTCCTTCGTCTTTTGGCCTTCGTCGTTAGTCATTCCTCGGCCCCCGCCACGAGATTGTGAAATGCATTAGTCCCAGGGCAGGAATGCCTATTGACATCTGACTGTCATAATGACAATGCTGTGTCGTTATGCACGAGGCGCAGGCCGTCAAGAGTCCCAGTCCCAGCCTGGGGCCGCAGGTGCAGGAACTGCTGGCCCAGGTCAATGCCCTCGCGGGGCAGCTCAGGATGCCCGAGGGGGCCGGCCACCCGACTTTCGGTGTCCGCGCCGTCCTCAAGGTCTTGGGGGAAGAGGGTTCGTGGACCGTGCCTGGGATCGCGCGGGCGCGGGGCAGTTCGCGCCAAAGCGTGCAGGTGGTCGTGAATCGGCTGGCCAAACGGGGCTGGGTAGAGCTGCGGCACAACCCCGCGCACCAGCGCTCGGCGCTGGTTTGCCTGACGCCGCGCGGCAGGAGGCTGCTGCTGAAGGTCAACGAGCGGGAGAACGCCCGGCTGGAGGAACAGTTAAGGGCCGTCTCTGCCCAGGGAATAGGCCGCGCCTGCGCCGTCCTGCGCCAGGTCCGCGCTGCCCTTGGAGCCGGGCAACCGGCCACAAGCCGGACACCCCTCCGGGTGCGCAGGTCGGGAACCCCGCCTGAGCCACGTGCGCCTCAGGCACAGGTCGGAACTCGCTCCGCCCAACCGGAGTCTGCCGAAACAGCAGCGAGCGGGTCTGCGGGCGAAGTGCTCCCGCCAGCAGCCACCCCTCCAGAGCCTGCCCCGGCGCCTGCCGACACCTCCGCGGAGCCCGACAGCTTCCCCATCAGCCTGCTCTGAGGCGCGCCCGGGCGCACGTGGAGGTGGGGAACTGCGTAACAGAGGCGTTTACAGGCGGGTCGGCGTCGTACTCCGCAGTGGCTACTTTGCAGTGGCAAAGGGCAGTGGCGGGATTAGAATCGCTTCATGAACGACCCGGAGCGCCCCAATCCAGATACGCTGCTGGCGGCGGTGCAACGAGATGACGCACGCCAGCGTCGGGGCAAGCTGAAGGTCTTCTTCGGCATGGCGCCTGGGGTAGGGAAGACTTACGCCATGCTGGAGGCCGCCCGGCGGGAGCTGTCCGCCGGCCGGGACGTGGTCATCGGCTACGTCGAGACGCACGGGCGCAAGGAGACCGACGCCCTGACCGAAGGCATCCCGGCCATGCCACGGCTCCAGACTGAGTACCGGGGCGTCAGTCTGACGGAGATGGACCTGGACGCGGTGCTGGCCCGTCATCCGCAACTCGCCCTGGTTGACGAGCTGGCCCACACGAACGCGCCCGGCTCACGGCATCCCAAACGCTGGCAGGATGTCCTCGAGCTGCTGGACGCCGGGATAGATGTGTTCACGGCTCTCAATGTTCAGCACGTGGAAAGCCGGGCGGAGGCGGTGCGGCAGATCACTGGCATCCCTATCCGGGAGACGGTGCCGGACAGCGTACTCGATGGGGCTGAGTTCGAGCTGGTGGACCTGCCGCCCGAAGAGCTGCGCACGCGCCTGGCCGCCGGCAAGGTGTACGTGCCGGAGTCGGCCCGCGCGGCGCAGGACAACTTCTTCCGGCCCGGGAACCTGTCAGCGTTGCGCGAGCTGGCGCTGCGGTTTGGCGCCGAGCATGTGGGGCAGGATGTTCTGGCCTACCGTCAGCAGCACGGCGTGGGCGACCCGTGGAAGACCGGGCAGCGGCTAATGGTCGCGGTCAGCCCCAGCCCCAGCTCGGCTTCGCTGGTCCGCTGGACGCGCCGCCTGGCCGGGGAGCTGCAGGCCGGCTGGTTCGCGGTGTCTGTCGAGCTGCCGCAGCCGCTTAACGAGAACCAGCAGGCCCGCCTCTCGCGCAACCTGGCCCTGGCGCGCGAGCTGGGCGCGCAGGTCATCACGACTACTGACGATGACGTCGCGCGCGGGCTGCTGCGGGTTGCCCGCGAGCAGAATGTCACCCAGATCGTGGTGGGCAAACCGGTGGGCTGGCAGGCGATCGAGTTGTTCCGGGGAGGCTCGCTCCTCAACCGCCTGATTCGGGACAGCGGGCACGTTGATATTCACGCCGTGCGCGCCGAGGGCGAGGCTTCCGCCCCGAGAGGCGCGGTTGGGCCCCGCTTGCGTGCCCAGTCGGCGCGAGCCTACGGAGTAGCCACGGCGGTGGTGGCCGCGGTGACCGGCATCAACGCCGTGCTCCAGCACTGGATCGGCTACCAGGCCTTGGCGCTGATCTATCTCCTGAGCGTGGTCATCCTGGCCATGTTCGTCGGGCGCGGCCCCACGCTGCTGGCAGCCACGCTGACGGCGCTTTCGTGGAACTTCTTCTTTGCCGAGCCTCGGCTCACTTTCCGCATCAGCACGGTGACGGACCTGATGCTGTTCCTCACGTATTTCGTCGTGGCGCTGGCGATGGGCCACCTGGCGGCGCGCCTGCGTTCGGAGCAGGCGGCGGAACGGCGGCGCGAGCAGCGCGCGACCGCTCTCTACCTGCTCACGCGGGAGCTGGCGCAGGCTTCGGACTTTGCGGACTTGCTGGCCATCGTCATCCGCGAGGTCAGCAAGGCCGCCGATGCCGACGTGAGCCTTTCGCTGCCGCAGGAAGGCTTGGAAGGGGCGCTGACGACCTATTTCGCCAGCTCGTGGGCGCTGCCGGAGAAGGAGCAGAGCGTGGCGGCCTGGGCGTTTCGGCGCCGTCAGCCTGCGGGCCGCGACACCGACACCCTGCCGTCCTCGGCGGGGCTGCACCTGCCGATCATGGCGGGCGAGCGGGCGCTCGGGGTGCTCAGCCTGCGTTTCCGCGGCGCAGCGCCGCTCACCACCGAACGGCGGGACTTGCTGGACTCCATTGTGCGCCAGATCGGGCTGGTGCTCGACCGGCAGCGGTTGCGGGACGCTGAGCAGCAGGCCAAATTGGTCGCCGAGTCCGAGCGCCTGAGCAAGGCCTTGCTCAATTCCGTTTCGCACGAAATTCGCACGCCCATTGCCGCCATCACCAGCGCCGCCAGCAGTTTGGACAGGTCCGGCATGGACCCGGGCTTCCAGCACGCCATGGTGGGGGAGATCCAAGGCGCGGCCTGGCGCCTGAACCGGCTGGTAGGTAACCTGCTCGACATCGCGCGGCTGGAAACGGGGCATGTGAAGCCCAAACTGGACTGGTGCGACGTGGGCGACCTGGTGCACGCAACGCTAAAGGACCTGAAGAACGAATTGGAGGGACGTGAAGTCAAAGTTGAGATAGGCCCGGGGCTGCCGCTGGTCAGGATGGACTTCGTGCTAATGCAGCAGGTGCTAGGGAACCTGCTGCTGAATGCCGCGGCCTACACCGAGACGGGCACGCCCATCCAAGTCAGTGCCCTGGCGCAGCCCGACCGGCTCGTATTAACCGTGACCGACCGCGGCCCGGGACTGCCGCCGGAGGTCCTGCCGCTGATTTTTGAGAAGTTCTATCGCGCCCCAAGCGCGCCGGCCGGCGGAACGGGGCTGGGCCTGGCCATCGTGAAAGGGTTTGTCGAAGCCCAGGGCGGGCGGGTCTCCGCGGAGAACCGAGCCGGCGGCGGCGCGGCGTTCACGATAAAACTGCCGCTGACGAAAGCTCCGCCCGTTATGGAGGCCACAACATGAGCGATGCCGCAAAACCAATGGCGTTGGTGGTGGACGACGAGGTGCAGATTCGTCGCCTGCTGCGCGTGTGCCTTGAATCCGACGGCTACCGGGTCCACGAGGCGTCCACGGGCCAGGAGGCCATTACCGAAGCCGCCCAGCGCAAGCCCGATGTGGTGGTCCTTGACCTTGGGCTGCCGGACATGGACGGGGTGGAAGTGCTCAAGCGCCTGCGCGAATGGAGCCGGGTACCCGTACTGGTGCTTTCTGTGCGCGACCGCGAGGAGGACAAGATTGCGGCGCTGGATCACGGGGCGGACGATTACGTCACCAAGCCCTTCGGCGCCGGCGAATTGCTGGCGCGCTTGCGCGTGGCCCGGCGCCATGCCGACCCGGCCCCGGAGCTGTCGGTTTTTCGCTCCGGTGCGCTGGAAGTGGACCTGACCGCCCGCGTGGTCAAGGTGGAGGGCAAGGAGGTTAAGCTAACCGCGACGGAGTATTCGCTGCTACGCCTGTTGGTTCAGCACGCCGGAAAGGTGCTGACCCACCGGCACATTCTGCGAGAGGTCTGGGGGCCGAATTACGCCGAGCAGACGCATTACCTGCGGGTCTATATGGCCCATCTGCGCGAGAAGCTGGAACGGGAGCCCGGGAAGCCGCGACTGCTGATCACGGAACCGGGTGTAGGTTATCGGCTGGTGGAAGAGAGCTGAGCCCGGCAGCGTTGAGGCATTGACAACCGCTGCCCGCGGGGGCAAGAGTAGTGCGAAAGGGCTCAACGAGCATGCCGCTCCCGGGCGCTGTGCCCCGGCAGCCTGATTAGCACGTTACAGGGGCTTTGTGCCGGCAGCGGCGGACTGTGTGGTAACGGACTCCGAGCTGCCGCCGCCGCCCGCACGGTACTATCGCACGGTATATCCGTAAGGCCTACCAGGTTCGGTTCCGCACGCTCCTGCAGCAGCTTTCTGCCCGGCGGGTGGAGCAAGGAGTGGACTGGCTGGTCGCCAAGGCGCACCGCCTGAGCGCACAAGCGGGCATGCCGCTGTCCGAGGCCTTCACCCGCGTCTATGACGAACTCGCCGCCAAGCCGCCCTTCCGTCAGCGCCTGGCCTCGCCCGCAACGCGGCTGTTCTGGTGTGATTCCGGCCTGGGCGGACTGGCCCGCTGGCTGCGCGCGGCGGGCTACGACGCCCGGTGGCATCCGCGCATCGCCGACGAAGAACTCCTCCTCGAGGCGCGCAAGCTTGCGGCGACGATCCTGACCACTGACAGCCTGCTGATGGAGCGCAAGCTCCTGCGCGACGGCGTCATCCCGGCTTACTGGCTGCCGCCGACGCTCAGCATCGCCGAAGCACTGGCGCTGGTATTCCGGGAGTTCGGATTGACGCAAGGTGAGCCGCGCTGCATGAGCTGCGGCGGCGAACTGCGGCGCGTCGAGAAGGAGGTCCTGCGCGAGCGGATTCCGCCGAAGACCTATCGCTGGCTGGACGAGTATTTCGTGTGCGCCCGCTGCGACCGGCTGTTCTGGCGCGGCACGCATTGGGCCCGAATCAATGCGCAGCTCGAACGCATTGCGGCACAAGGGAAGACGCGGCAAGTCTAATCGGCAGGCGCTTCGCGCGCAAGGGATTTATCTGCACGCCCGCAACTTTTACTGCTGGAATTGATGCGCGACTGCGGTCAGGGTGAAATTGCATCCGGCAGGCGGCGGGATTGACCGGTTCAGCTTGCCGGCAAGCAACATGGTCAATGCAAAACAGTTGCCGCTGAACGAAGCGGTCGAGTGGCTCGGAGACTGGCACCCGCTGGCCGAACAACTGGGCTGCGCGGACGGTCTGGCCGCCCTCGGCACGATGAGCGCCGAACTGCGCCTGGCGCCGGTGCAGAACCTGGCCTCGCTTCGCCAGTTCCTGCACCGCTACCAGGCGCAGGTGCTGGTGCCGCTCGAACTGCCCTTGATCCGGCGCGCCCACGCCCACGCCTCGCGGCACGAAGTGCGGGAGTTGGTCAGCCTTGATCGGCAGATTGCGAGCGCGCCCGCGCTGCAGCCCTTTGCCGGCGCGAGCCGCCGCGTTGGACGCGGCCAATTGCAGAAGCTGCGGCCCTTGCGAGACGAGCGCGTCGTGCAGCGCTACTTGCGCGCCGTGGAAGGCGGCGAAGCCCACGGCTGGCATACGCTGGTGTATGGCCTCACGCTGGCTGTGTATTCACTGCCGCTCCGCCAGGGGCTTCTGGGCTACGCGCACCACACTACTCGCGGATTCATCCATGCCGCCGCCCGCTATTTGCACCTCTCAGCGCGGCAATACAACTCCTTGGCCGAGAGCCTGGGCGGGGCCTTGCCACGCGCGGTGGATGCGGTCCTGGCCCAGTAGGCCTACTCGGCCACCGCGAGGTCCATGTCGCGGGTGTAATAAAGAATGCGCCCGCAGTTGCTGCACGAGACCAGCTCTTTATCGGCCTGGCAGGTGACCAGCAATTGCGGCGGCAACCGCATGTGGCAGCCGCCACAGACGCCGCGCTCGACTCCCACGACCACGTGCTCGCCCTTGCTGCGCATCAGCCGCTCGTAGCGCCCCCGGGCGCTGGCCTCGACCGCCGCGGCCAGTTGCTCGCGGTTGGCCGACAGCTCGGCCAGCTCCTTCTCCAGATTGCGCTCGCGCACCCCGAGCTGCGCGACCTGGTCGTCCACCAGCTTGCGGATCTCATTCGCGGCCTGCGTGGCACGCGCCACCTCCTGTTGCGCCGCCTCGGCCTGTTCCATCAGGGCAATCTCCTTGTCCTCTATCTTGAAGATGTCGGCCTTGCAGGTGTCGATCTCGTGAGCCAGGGCGCGATACTCCTCGTTCTTGCGCGTTTGAAATTGCTGGTTGGCGTACTTGCTGATCAATTCCTTCTTGGCCTCGACCTCCAGCTCCAGGTCCTTGCGGCCGGACTCGATCTCCTTCACCCGCAGCTTGGCGCGGTCCAGATCCGCCTGCGCCGTGGCGGCTTTGGCCTTGAGCGTCTGCCGCTCGGGCTCGATGTGCGCCAGCTCCCCGCGAACACGGCGCAGCTTCTGGTCTCGGTCCTGCAGGATTAACAGCTTCTCAATCGTCTCAAGCATGTCCTCAATATCCTCAACCCGCGTAGGATACCGGGCGGCAGGCGGCGAGTCAATGAAGGCTGGAAAATCGTGGGGCACACGGGTATAAGCGAACCAGACCGCTTGCCGCCTTCTTGGGCGGCTTCGGAGCGCCGCCACTCAGTGCGAAACACCTGCCAATGGACGCTCGCACCCACCGGGAACGATGCCCCGGGCAAAGACCGGCAGGCCCTGGCAGGCCATTTCTTTGAGCAAATTGTCCCTCCGGCCTGTCGGTACTTATGTCAGCCATGCCACGCAGACGCTAATGGTCGGCTATAGCTCGGGTAATACTTACGCCGGGGCCTTGACGTGGATAAGCAGGCGTGATTTACTCGGGCCGGATTACGCCTTAAGAAGTGATTTTCGGGCGTCGGCAGATGGTTCTTTGTCAGCCCATACGATTTCGGTCCCGGCCCAAAGTACAGGGCGGGACTGATATTCTCCGTAATCCTACGATTGTACTAATTCGAAATTCCCCGGGCTTTTCGGTCACCCCCTGACTGACTAGCCCGGTTTTTCTGTGTCTCGCTGAGGCGCGCGAATCGGCACGGGAGCCCCCCACCTCAACCAGACGAGGAGATACGTGCAGGCGGAGCCGTTGGCTCCTATCGAAGGTCCGTGGCTGCCGCCAGCACGGTGCGGCGGATCAAATCCAACCCCTGCTGGGTAGTGACCTGCTTGAACGTATCCCGGTCGTAGGGGTTCAGGTTGCGCTCGATAACTGTGCCGGCAGGCCCCGCGAGGCCGATAAAGACCGTGCCGACGGGCTTTTCGGCCGTGCCTCCGGTCGGCCCCGCAATACCCGTCACCGCCAAAGCGTAGTCCGCGCCTGCCTCCCGGCGCGCGCCTTCGGCCATTTCCCGCGCCGTGGCCTCGCTCACCGCCCCGTGCCGGGCCAGGGTCTCGGCCCGCACGCCCAGGAACCGCTCTTTGGCGGCATTGCTGTAGGTGACTAAGCCGGCCAGCAACACGGCCGAGGCGCCCGGCACATTCGTGATCCGGTTGGCAATGAAACCGCCCGTGCAGGACTCCGCCAACGCGAGCGACGCCTGACGCTCGGTGAACAGGCGAACGATCACCCTCTCCAGCTCGTCGTCCTCCATGCCGTATATGCGGGAGCCGAGCAGCTCACGCACGATGGCTTCCGCCTCCTCCACCTGGCTGGCCGCCCGCTCGCCCTGGGCGGCCAGGCGCACGTCCACCTGCCCCGGGCGGGAGCAGTAGCCCAGGTCCAACCCTGCCTCTACGAGCCATTGCAGGGGCTTGGCGATCCTCTGCTGCACCACCGACTCGCCGATGCCGGTCGTTCGCAGCGTCCGGCAGACAAATAAGGAAGGGACCGGCAGAACCCGCCGGAGCAGTGGCACGACGGCCTCCGTAAACATGGGCCGCAGCTCGCGCGGTGGCCCCGGCAGCATTACCAGCCAGGTCCCTGCGCCGTTGGACCGGAGCAGGTTGGGATGCACTTCCATGGCCAGGCCGGGCGCGGTGCCGTGCGGGTTGGGCAGGACAATTGCGCCTTCGGGCACCAGCGCCTGCACGCTGGTCCGCTCCGGCATAGGCCGTTTGCGAGCGGTGAAGAACTGCCGGATGTGCCCGAGCACGGCGGCGTCCTCGCGCAACGGCCGGCCGAGCATCTGCGCAATCAGGTCGCGGGTGATATCGTCCGAAGTCGGCCCCAGCCCGCCGGTCGTCAGGACCAGGTCGGCGCGGCCGAGTGCCTCGCGCACCGCTTGCTGGATCTCGGCGCCGGTATCCGGCACGGCGACCTGACGAGAGACGACATACCCCAAATCAGCCAATTGCCGGCAAAGCCAGTGCTGGTGCGTGTTGAGCACCCGGCCAAGCATTAATTCCGTCCCGGTATTGATCAGTTCGACGACCATAGCGGTGCAGTCTCCGACGCCCCCCGGCGCCTGGCAAGCGCCCGGAACTTCCGTTTTGACCTGCCCGGACAGCTCAGCCTAGACTTGCCCCATGCCAGAAGCGGCCAAAACCTCGGCGCGGCAGCGGTTCCTGGATTTCCTCGCCCGCAAGGACCTGCGTCTGACTGGGCAGCGCCGCGCGATTATGGAGACGGTCTTCGGCACCGAGCAGCATTTCACGGCGGAGGAATTGCTCGCCTGGTCGCGACAGCGCGACAAATCGGTGTCGCGCGCTACGGTCTATCGCACCTTGCCTCTGTTAGCTGAGAGCGGGCTGGTGCGGGAGATGGATTTCGGCAAAGGCCACGTCGTCTATGATCCCAACTACGCTGAGCGGCCTCGGCACAACCACATCGTCTGCCTGGACTGCGGCAAGATTGTGGAGTTTGAGAGTGACAAGATCGAGCAACTCGAGGAGGAAGTCAGCCAGCGCCTGGGCTTTACCGTGAAGGCGCACCGCCTGCAAATCACTGCCACTTGCGATGAATTCCGGCGGCTCGGCACCTGCTCCCGGGCGGGCCGCCCGTAGCACCGAGGACCGTTCCGGAGGTGCCGTTCTTGGCGAGCGCGCCTGAGCGCCTGTCAAGGTGTCGGAACTGGCGCCGGCGGTGCCGATGGCTGCTTCGGCTTAGGCAGGTTGCCAGACGGGCGCCGGGGCTTGGAGACCGCCGCCTCGAAGGACCCCGCCATGACGCTCTTCGCGGCATCCGGCAGGCAAAGGTAAATCTTCCCCGGCGCTCGCGCATTGGTGATTTGATCAAAGGCCAGCTTGAGCGCATACCCACCTTCAAAGACTTGTTTGGCCGACTTACCTTGTTCGTCGAGCCAGCTCAGGGTGATGCGGGGCACATTTGACTGCTGCTCGGGCGTGATCTCCACCGCTTTGCCGGACAGGTTCCCGGAAATCGCGTGTCCCAGCGGGATCGAGACGCCCATATCCATCGGCGCCCCTTCGCCTTCGCGGAATGAGAGCGTCGAGCCCACCAACGTCGAGCGTTCCGCCGTAAATCCATGCCCCCGGAGCTTGCCCGCCGCCTTGCGGTCTGGGAACTTCGCGTGCTTCAGATCACGCGCCCACCCGCCCCGCGGAACGACACCGAGCGCCGGCAGCACCTTGTCAGGGAAGAAGAGCACCCCAGCAACGGCCGCAAATGCAATCACCCCCAGAACCGTAAGGATCGTAACCCACAGCCCCTTGTGTGGTGCCGGCCCGGCCTGCGGCGCGGAACCGGTGTCAATCCCCACCGGGCGGGGCTTGCTGACCTGTGACGCGGACAGGATGAACTTCGTTTCGGCCGATGCCGGGGGCTGCGGCACCACGATCTTCTGGAAGCACGTGGGGCATTCAATTTGACCGCCGCTCGCGCCGGCATCCGACGTGATATGCTGGCCGCAGACTGGGCAGGCAAACTTGAATTCGCTCATCGGTTCGCCCGTCACCATTTCACACCGTGCGCGTGGCGACAATCATTATCTGCCCGCAGAATCGCAGCCGCATCCGGGCACTGCCCCCGGAGCGCGGACATTCCTGTCCGCAGCGCTGTCCGACATGCCTGCCGACCGAGTCAGAGGGGAGCAGGCACCCTGCTGCGGACAGCAATATCCGCGCTCCAAGGGCCGTGTCGAGGTACGCCGGTCGTTTAGGAATGCGCTGAGCCTAGCCGGCGCGTCCCGAAAGGCTTCCCGGTCACGCCTTCGCCTTGCCTGTCTCGCGATAGCTCGCTACAACCCACTCGCTCAACACCCGGTCGGGCGCTTCCGCCGCGTCCTTATCTATCACAAACTCCCGCTGCCCCGAGTTCTGCGCGATCAGCTTCAGGCCGAAATGGAAATCCTTGAATCGCGTGGCGCACAGTTCCCGGACCGATTGGCCCTTCCCCAGCGCTTCATCCACTAGCACCTCGGCGGCGGCATCCGTGAACCGAATGCGCATCCCATGGTTCTGCTGGAAGCGCCGGGCAAACTCGTCCACCAGCTCCCGGGCCACAATCCGCTCCTCGCGCCTCGGGTCCGCCAGGACCTTCTTCAACTCTGCTTCCGGGTGGTCCACCAGGTCGCGCGTCACCACAAAGCGCCGCACCTTGGTCGAAGGCAGCTCGAACTTCACATCCCGGAACACGCGCTCGCAGACGGTCATCAACCCGCGCGCCCCGGTCTGCTCTTCCGCCGCCCGCTCCGCAATCCGCTGCAGGCCGTCGTCGGAGAACAGCACCTCGATGTCGTAGGCCGCAAAATCCTGCTCATATTGCCGAATGATGCTGCCCTCCGAGCTTTTCAGGATCAGGAACAGGTCATCCACTTTGAGCGGATGGCACACCACGCGCACCGGCAGCCGCCCGATGAACTCAGGCTCGAAGCCGAACTCGAGGAAGTCCCGGGTTTGCGCGTGCTCGAGCACCTGCTCGGGCGTCTCCAGCGGGCGTTCCCTGGCCGCAAAGCCGATGGTCGCCTCGCGCAGCCGCTTGTGGATAATGGCATCCAGCCCGCCGAACGCGCCGCTGACGATGAACAGGATGTGCTTCGTGTTAATGGTGCTCGGCGCCCGGCGGCCCCGCTGCGTGAAGTCCATCATCGCCTGGATTTGGCCTGCAATATCATTAGGCGAGCGCGCGGGCACTTCGGTCTCCTCCATGAGCTTCAGCAGGTTCGTCTGCACCCCCCGCCCGCTCACGTCGCGTCCGGACACGTTGCTCGCGGCGGCGATCTTGTCTATCTCGTCAATGTAGATGATCCCGTACTGCGCCCGCTTTACGTCGCCATCCGCCAGGCGCACCAGGTCGCGCACCATGTCCTCGACGTCTCCGCCAACATAGCCGGTCTCCGAGAACTTGGTGGCATCCGCCTTCACGAACGGCACCCCGATCAGGTCCGCCGCGCACCGGATGAGATAGGTCTTGCCCACGCCCGTGGGGCCGACCAAGATGATATTCTGCTTGGCGTAATTGGCCGATTCCTTCCCCTCCACCGCCAGGCGCACGTGGTGGTAATGATCGCACAGCGCCACGCTGAGCACTTTCTTGGCCTCGTCCTGTTTGATGACAAAGCGGTCAAGGTGCTCCTTCACCTCCCGGGGTTTGTAATCGAACTTGAAGAGGTCGGCCGTCGGCTCGCGCTTCTCGTCGCCGGCGGGCGGCGGAGCGTCGGCTTCGGCTGCCTTGGGCTCACGCGCGTTCTGCATGTGCTGGCGCAGTAACTCGCCGAGCTGCCGCTGGAGTTCCTCGGGCGAGGGCGGTCCGTTCAAAGGTGGTTTGGTCATAATTCGTCTCAATGGCCCTTGTCACGATACCCCACGCTCTGCCATAAGAGCAACCGAATGACCAATGATTTCCAGCCCGCAGACACCGCGCGGTTCGAGGCGGCCATACGCCGGTTCGACGAGGAGAACGCCAAGGACCCCAACCGCGATCCCGGACCCGCAGGCGGGCCATACGAACTGGTTTACGCCCGCAGGCTCACGCAGTGGGTGCTTCGGCTCGCGCCCGACGCGTCCGAGCCGCTGCGCCTCGCCGCCCGCTGCCAGCACATCTGCCGCTGGGGGATTCCGCGCGCCTCCTACCCGGCAACCCGTGCCGGCTACCTGAAATGGCGCGCCGACCTCAAGCAGTTCCATGCCGAGAAGGCCGGCGATATCCTCCGCGAACTGGGTTATCCCGAGACAACTGTCGCCCGCGTGCAAAGCCTCAACCTGAAGCGCAATTTCCCGAACGACCCCGAAGGCCGCGTGCTCGAAGACGCCCTCTGCCTTGTCTTCCTGGAACACCAGTTCGCTGACCTCGCGGCCAAGAGCACCGATGAGAAAATGATCAATGCCTTGCGCAAGTCGTGGCAGAAGATGACCCCGGCGGCGCAGGCGCTGGCCTTGAAGCTGCCCTACGGCCCTCGCGAGCGTGCCTTCCTCCAGCGCGCCCTGCACCCGGAGCCCCCTGCCCGCGCTCCCCGCGCGTCCAACTCGGCTGCGGCTGCCGAGGGCGAGGCTTGCAGCGGCCTGTAATCAGGGCTTTCGGCGGGGAGCCAACAGCACGGCACCCACGGCGCTCAGCGCGAGCGCCGACGGCTCAGGCACTCCCGCGACGGTCAGATTCACGGTTACAGGCGTATCGAGCCCACCGAGCTGCGATTGGTACGTCCCGGTATTGAAGTCGGCAAAGTCAATCGGCAGGAGCACGGATTGGGTCCCCGGCTGATAGAACAATTGCACTCCGGAATCCCGCGGGAAGAATGGGGCTGCCACCAGGCCGAAGGCGTCGTTGCCAGTGCCGGTTGCGTTATCGGTGTAGTACATGACGATCGGGGCGTAAACGCTGGTGCCGTCCAACTGGAAATAGCTGCCGTCCGGCGTAGACATCACCTGGTTTGTTCCGCTGGCGACGTAGCCATCTGCATAAATGCCGGGCGCCGTGACCGCCAGCGTGAGGATCGAGCCGCCAAAGACCCACACTGACCCCGGGGACGTGGCCAGGCTGCCGCTCACATTCCAGGTGACCAGCGAGTTCCCGCCTCCGGCGTCCGAGATGATGTAGTTCCAAGTGGTTTGCGCGTGCGTGGTGGTCGCCACGCAGAACAGGAGAAGACTTCCGAGGTAGTTAGCTAGTGATTTCATGATTCTGATATATAGCAACCCGAGGTTATCGAAAGCTGCGGCGGAGTAAAGCCTATTTGATCCCCTCCGCTATCCCCGGCTGCATCTCACCACTGTCCTTGTTCCGGTAGGGACGCCTCGCCGAGGCGTCCGCGTGCGCCGAAGGCGGATGCCTCGGCGAGGCATCCCTACCCAGCTCAGGACAGCGGCGAGATGCCCATCCTATTCCCGCGGCGGCCAGAACGCCGCAAAGCCCAGCCCGACGGCAATGCCGAGAGACACCTCCACAAACCGGTGTGCCGCGATCAGCCAGGGCCCCTGGGACCTGACAACCAGCAGCACGATCGTGAGCGTAATGCCCGCAAATCTATAGGCGGTCTGGTCCAGCCGTAGCAGGCCGCAAAGGAGCCCCAAGGCGAGGACCCCCAGGCCATACACGACCACGCCGGGCGCCGCCCAGGTGGCCACCAAAGCGCCTGCGACCGCACCCAGTGCCGTGCCGACCAGCCGTTGCTTCGATACGGTCCACGCCGCGCCCAGCGTTGACTGCATCACGATCAACGTCGTCACCGATGCCCAGAAAGCCTCCGGCAGCGTGAGCAACCGCGCGATTGCAAACGACCCCGCGGCCCCGAGCGCTGTGCGGATAGAACGCTCCAGCCAGACCCATTTGCTCGCCCGTGAGAACAGCCGCCTTGCCGTGTCAATGTAGCTTCCAGCCATTAACGACTCCCGAGGGGCGGCAGGGGTGAGCTTGCGAATTGTCGGGCATAGGTCATTGAGACCCTACGCCCACGCGACGGGCCGGGCAACGGGAGAACCGGCACGCCTGCTTTGCCAAGGTACCGGAGCGAGCCGTGCTCGGCTCGCAGCGACAGCCCACATGCCGCCGCTGGGATCCGGGGCGGCTCGCGGTCCGCCGTCCTCCGCGCTCATTTGACGGAGCCCCACCCCTGGCCTAGGGTGAGCTAACCGCAGGTATTATGGCTACAACCACAGAAAAGCTGCAGAAGAAGAGTCTGTCCCGCCCGGACGAAACTCGCTCCTTCGAGAAGGGGAAGGTTGAGCTGGTCACCGTCAACCGGGTCACTTTCGGGCGCGCGGTGCTCCAGCCCGGCTGGCGATGGTCGGCGTGCGTCAGACCGCTGGTGAATACCACGAGCTGCGAGGCGCCGCACCTCCAATATCATGTCGCGGGCCGGCTACACGTGAAGATGGATGATGGCACGGAGCAGGAATACGGTCCGGGGGATGTCTCCTTTATCCCGCCCGGCCACGATGCCTGGGTGGTGGGCAATGAACCGGTCGTGGTTGTGGACATATCCGGCATGAAGGACTACGCCCGGCACTGAGCCGGGACTCCGGCGGTTAGCCCCGCAACGGGACGTGGTGGGCAGGCGTCGCGCCCACCACGGCAAGCTTTGCAGCCGTCTCGTCTCGTGCGCTGATGCTGTCTTCCTGACGATGAAAAATAGTTATATGACGTATTGACGGCCCAAGCCCTTTCCTTTCTAATGCGCCCATGCAAATCGAAAGCTTGAAGGTGTTCTGCGATCTCGTGGAGACAAAGAGCTTTACGAAGGCGGCGCAGATCAATGAGGTCACGCAATCCGCGGTCAGCCAAACCATCAGCGCGCTGGAGCGCCGGTTCAAGGCCCTGCTCATCGAGCGCAGCAAGAAGAACTTCCGGCTGACGCAGGAAGGCGAGGTCTGCTACGATTACGCCAAACAGATCCTCCAGATCCACGATGCCTTGCAGAGCAAGTTGCAGGAGATCGAGGACGTCATCTCGGGCAACATCCGCCTGGCGACCGTTTACACCATCGGCCTGCACGTGCTGCCGCCGTGCGTGAAGCACTTCCTGCAGCTCTACCCGACCGTGAACGTGCACGTCGAATACCGCCGGGCCAACCAGGTTTACGAGAGCGTCATCGGCAACGTGGTTGACCTGGGCCTGGTGGCCTATCCCGTGCGCGATCCCAAGGTGGAGATCGTCCCGTTGCGCAGCGACAAGCTCGCGCTGATCTGCCACCCGCAGCACGCCCTGGCCAAGCGGAAATCCGCCCGGCTCAGCGCCTTGAACGGCGCCAAGTTCATCCACTTCGAACCCGACCAACCGACGCGCAAGGCGGTTGACCGCCTCCTGCGCGAACATCATGTGGCGGTGCAACCGGTCATGGAGATGGACAATATCGAGACCCTGAAGCGCGCCGTGGAGATAGACTCCGGCGTGGCCATCGTGCCCGAGGAGACCGTGCGCCAGGAGGTGGCCAACCAGACTCTGGCGATGGTGCAACTGGACGGCGGCGATTTCTCCCGGTCCCTGGCAGCCATCCATAAGAAGAGCAAGGTGCTGTCGCCCGCGCTGAAGCGGTTCATCGCCCTGCTCAAGAAGGAACTCTAAAGCGGTGTTCCCGGCGTCAGCGCGCCAGGACAAAGCGGCGATGCTCTCTGAAGGCGCCGCGCAAGGCCAGTGACATCGTGTCCTGGATGCCTTGCAGCTCACGATAGACGGCGGCCCGCTTGGAATCAGGGTGGGCCGTCTCACTCCCGTTCAACTCCACGAACTGGTCGGTCAGTTCGCTGATGGCCACCTTTTCTCCCTGCTGCAGGCGCCAGCACCAGAGGGCCTGGAGGGCCGCGCCAAAAGCCGCCCCTTCGCCGACTTTCAGCGTAACCACCTCGGCATCGAACACATCGGCCATGATCTGACGCCACACCTTGGAATTGGCGCCGCCGCCCGTGGCGCGGATCTGGGTGGGCTTGACACCGAGTTCGCCCAGCCGGCGCAGGCCATAATTCATCCCCAGCGTCACGCCTTCTATCGCCGCGCGCGCAAAATGCCCCGCCTCGAACGTCTTGCCATTAACCCCAAACCACACGCCCGTCCCCTCAGGGACATTGGGCGTGCGCTCGCCCTCGAAGTAGGGCAGCAACAGCAGGCCGCGCGAGCCCGCCGGGACGCGCGCCGCCTCGGCCGCGAACTTCTCGTGCGACCAGCCAAAGTCGTCGCGCACCATTTCCGTGGCCACGGTCACGTTCATCGTGCAGAGCAGCGGCAGCCAGCGGTTGGTGGAGTCACAGAACGCCGCGATCTCACCCTGCGGATCCACGACCGGCTTCTCGGCGCAGGCATAAATGGTCCCGCTGGTGCCGAAGCTCGCGGTAATGACGCCCGCGCGGGTGTTGCCGGTACCGATGGCGCCCATCATGTTGTCGCCGCCCCCCGCGCTGACCAGCACGCCCGGATTCAGGCCAAGCTGCCGGGCCGTCGAAGGTTGCAGCGTGCCGGCAGGCTGATCGCTGCGCCCCACCGGCGGCAGTTTGTCCTCGAGCGCGGGATCAATCGCCTTCAGCGCCGCACCTGACCACTTGCGCTTGCGCACGTCGAGCAGGGCAGTGCCGCTGGCGTCCCCGTATTCCATCGTCTTCTGCCCCGTCAGCCAGAAGTTCAGGTAGTCATGCGGAAGAAGCACCGTAGCCAGGCGCCGATAGTTGGCGGGCTCATGCTTCTTCAGCCAAAGAATCTTGGACGCGGTGAAGCCCGGCAGGACGGCATTGCCGAGGGCGCGGATAGTGGCCTTGGGTCCGCCCAGGGCGGCCGTGATCTCCTCGCACTCGGCAGCAGTGGAAGTGTCGCACCAAAGCTTCGCGGGCCGTATGACCTCGCCCTGGGCATCGAGCGGCACGAAGCCATGCTGCTGGCCGCTCACGCCGATGGCCGCGACCTCCGCCGCCGTGGCCTTGGCCTGCCGCAATGCGCGGCGTATCGCGCCGGCGGTCGCATCGCGCCAGGTGTGAGGATGTTGCTCCTTGGCGCCGGGCGGCAAGTCGGGAATCAGATCATAGGCCTGCGCCGCCGAGGCCACGACCTTGCCGTCCCGCGCGTCCACCACAACCACCTTCGTGGACTGCGTGCCGCTATCAATGCCAAGCAGGAGCGTTCTCATAGGTGCGGCTGGAATAGCAGGGCGAAGGAGCGGTGAAAAGCAATTTAGAGCCTGGTGCTCACCGGCGGGCGCGGCCTGTTACTACCGCCCGCCTTCCCTCTCACCCCGGCCCTGTGTATGAACAGTGGGAACATCCAACATCCAACATCGAACATCCAACATCCAATGACTGCCGCCGTCGCGCGCATTGGATGTTGGATGTCCGATGTTGGATGTTGGATGTTCCCGCCGCCGCTTACCCGGTCAGCACCTTCTGCCCTTGAGCCCGGTGCACTAGCGCCAAAAGAGTCACGGACGCGGCCGCCTGGCGCTCCGCTTCTTCGATGCGATGGAATTCACCATACACCTCCTCCCGGGCGGGCTCGTCGCGGGTGGCGAGTTCCTGGCCCTGGGTCGCCCGCATCGCCTGCAGGATATCGTGGCAGGTGATAGCCTCCAGGGGACGCGCCGGCAGGTAAGTAGGCTCGGCGCCCGCGGTCTCGACCGCCAACCGCGCCGCGCGAAGCGTGTCCATGATCTGCTGGACCAGTCGCGTCGGCACGGCCAGGTCTTCGGCGATTTCGACCAAGCCCGGTGGCGGTTCGCCCCGCACGAAGCGCTGCCCGACGCACGTCATCAGCCGCAGCGCCACAAACTCGCGCCCGCGCTGATTGATGCTCTCGATCTGCCGTTCCTCGAAGTAGGCTGCCCGGCTCTGGTACGCGTAAGCCACCTGCGCGCCGAACAACAGGATCAGCCACGATAGATACAGCCCAACCATGAACACCGGCACCAGCCCCAGGCTGCCGTAAATCCGGCTATTCGAGACGACGCGGGACACATACAGCACGCTGACGGCGTTGTTGAGGTGGAACAGGACGCCACCCACCAGCCCCCCCACCAGCGCGGCATCCCAGCGCACGCGCGTGTTCGGGATGAGGATGTAGATCAGCCCGAAGGTGAGGCTGAGCACGGCGATGGGGGCCAGCCAAAACACCACGGGCATGATGAAGCGGCCCAGGAAGGGCATGGTGGTCAGCAGCTTGCGCGTGCTCTCCAGGTGCGGCCCGGTGGCCAGGCCCAGCGCCACGGCCAGCAGCACCGGCACCAGGCTGATCACCGCCCAATACAGCACGACCCGCATAAACCAACTCCGCCCGCAGGCAACACCCCAGATGTCGTTAAACGTGTCCTCGATCCGGCTGAGCATGGAGATGGCGACAAAGATCAGCAGCGCGCTGCCGGTCACCCCGAGCGCCGCGCTCCGGGTGTTCTGAATGAACTGGTGGATATAATGCGCCACCGCGTGCCGGGCCTCGACGGCTTGGTCATCTTTGGCGAAGGCGGGCAGGGCGTTGGTGGAGCCCTGGCCGGCAGCCGCCCCGGAGGCGGCAAGCGCGTTCGTGGCCGTCATGGCGGGCGCGTTGGTAGCGGCAGGGGCGGGCGTCTGGCCGCCGTTGCCAGGCGCGCGGGCAGCAGCCGAGGTGGCATTGACCACCAGCTTGACGATGAACCGGTCAATGCTCTCCTCGCCCTGCTTCTTGAGAATGCTGCTCGTGATGCTCACGACGACCGCCAGCATGGGGATCAATGCCAGGATGGTCGCATAGGCCAGGGCGGAGGCGCGCACCGGGCAGCGATTGCGGACGAAGCTCTTGCCCACCATGACCCAAAAGTGCGCGAACCGGTGCAGCTTCGAGTGCTGCGTACGCGCCAGCAACGCGCGCTCGTCCAGCAGCGACTGCGCCCCTTCCCGGAGCTTGCTCAGGCTGGAAGGCTTCTTCGCCATGCAAGTGGCACGCTAACAGACACATACCTCAAGTCAAACGCGCTCGAGGGCGAAACATTGAGTGGCCCGCTGCCGACCGAGGTCAAAGCTTTGTTGCTATGAGACTTGTCAGGCTGGCGTTCCAACGCGAAACGGCGATTCCGATGATGGCGCTGCTGTTTGCTTCCGCCACCAGCGTCGTGCTGGTGGTAGCGCGCATCCTTTGGACCAAGGACACCCTCTACACTTTTCTGATCTGGAACCTGTTCCTGGCGTGGCTGCCGATGGTGTTCGCCCTGCTGGCCTGCGAGAAATACCGCAACGTCTCCTGGCGAAGCTGGGGGTTCGCGGGCTGGGCCGCGGCGTGGCTGCTCTTCTTTCCCAACTCGCCCTACATCTTCACGGACCTGACGCACTTGAACTCCCGCTTCTACCCCCACTTCTGGGCTGACCTGAGCCTCGTGCTGCTCTGTGCCACCATCGGCCTGGTGCTGGGGTTCGTGTCGCTGTTCCTGATGCAAGGCGTGGTGGCGCGCATGCTGGGCCGGACGGCGAGCTGGCTGTTCATCGGAGCCGTGGCTGCCCTGAGCGGCATCGGCATCTACATGGGCCGGTTCCTGCGCTTCAACAGTTGGGACGTCTTCTTCAAGCCGCGCCAGGTGTACCACGGTGTGGGCCACTGGGTGGCCAACCCGGCGGGCGCCCCCAATTCCCTCGCTTTCCCGGCGTTCTTCGCCACGTTCCTGTTCCTGACCTACCTGATGCTCTACGCGCTGACACACCTGCAATCAGCGCGGCTCGAAGAGGCGGTGAAGTCCTGATGCCGCGCGCGTGAGGCTTGCGCGCAGCCTCCGCCCACGCACCCAGTTCCACCAAGACAGGCAAACCTGGTTTTGTTGGTGGGCGCGACAGGGGTCGAACCTGCAAGGATTTCTCCAAAGGATCCTAAGTCCTTCGCGTCTGCCAATTCCGCCACGCGCCCAGGACTTCGAGGGGTAAGCTCGTTCCGCCCAAACGTTGCCAGAACCCACCACCCGCGCAAGCCGTCAGTTGACATGGGTTAGCTCGCCTATGGCGCTTGTTTGTGTTGAGGAGCGGGCATCTAAGGACTCACCCGCGCTATGCATCCCCACACCTGCCGTGACGCAAGGCGGTCACGCGTTAGGTCACGGGAGACTTGACATGGCCTAGCGGGTTCTCAAAAATACAAGGGTATGAGGGAACTTGAATTGAGACCGGTGATCTATATGAACGGAGGGGAGTCCCGGGACTTTTGGGGTGGCCGGAGTGCGGCGAGTCCGTTCGCATATGCATGTGACTTGCAGCGAAGGAGCAAGGGCAAGGGGAGGCGCAAGGGCAAGGTGTTTCTCGGAGGTGGAATAGTGCTGCGAGGCTTAGGCAAATATCATGACCCCATAAAAAAGGCACTTGAGAAAGCCGGTAAACCCCTTAAATTCGGTCCCCGGGGGTACCCCGTTCATTGCGATGATGGTGAAAGCGTGTGGATTTCTAATAAGGTGTTAATCTACCAAAAGGACGACCCGCTGCTTGGGACTGGGAAGGGTGGCATATGCTGGGCGGCTACGATTAAGGCTCTTGGGGCAAGGAAGTGTTTTTCGGACGCAGAATGGGAGCGTTTTAGATTGACCGCGTGCAAGATCGCCGACGAAGAGTGTCCTGAGAGGCGAAGATGGGAGGACGAGAGCAATCGGACCTTTGAAATCTTGGTGTCTGATGTTGAGCAACTTGAGGACCCCCTTGGCAGGGATAATTCGACGGAGTTCCAGGTCTTCGCCCGGCGCGGCACCGGTAGAAAGCGGGGGTTCTGGGACGGGACTGGAACGCCGGCGTTTCGACGCAGCGGAGCATTCGTGCATATACGTGCTCGTGGCTGGGCGGAATTCGATGAGCGGAAGTTAAAAACGGCTAAGTGGGTCGGTGTTGAGAAACGGATAGATGGCCTGATAAAGCATAACCGTATTCGTGAGTCCCTGTTGCATACAATGCTGAAGGTCCTGTTTGCTAAAGAGGGTTGGTGGGTGAATTACGAAATTCCCGTAAAAGCTGGGAGGATTGACTTCTTGGTTAAGCGAAATCGGCATGACGATTGGAGGGTGATCGAAGTGAAGCTGCGTGACAAGCGAGACGCTAGCGCGCAGTTGAGGAGTTATATGAGTGCGATCAGGAAGGAGGTGCAGAAAAGCAGTAGGAAGGAGCGATGGGACACGCATTTCGAGTTGCTAAAGAGGGGAAAAAGGCAGTGTAAGCACATTACTGGAGTGATTCTCTGCGAGAAGGGCGAGGAAGAGGAGTGTGAGAGGAATCGCAGAAGGGAGGTCGAGGTGTGGACATACAAGTATTGTCAAAGGAGGTTTTTGGGCGTTGAGGTGCGTGAGCGTGACGGCAAGAGGAAGCTGATTCTGCACTGTCGTGAGAGGCGGGGGACGTGGGCCTTTTGAGGGCTAAAGCGCGGCCTTCCATCGCCACACCTCTGCCTGGTGAACCTTCCGCCCGGCACGGGAGTCCCTCCGGAGTCTCACCGGATACTCACCGGACACACACAAGGGATAACCATGCCTATCCGGTTGGTTGTCCTAACGTGCTGTTACGTATGGCAATCCCATTTAACCTGCCTACGATCGGACCTCTGCGAACTTTGGTAAGGACCACCAACCGGATGGGCACGGAGTAAGACAGTAATGGACAGGCACTTACGAAGAAGGGCTCCACAAATCCACCTCAGCTCTACGCCCTCACCTCTCCGTCACCACACCGTATAATCCCCG
>DATKNZ010000278.1:0-30981 GCA_035541055.1 Candidatus Acidiferrum sp.
GTTGCGCCAAGCGCCGCCGCCGCTACAATGCAGCACCGGTTCGCCCATGGGTCGGTAGGATACTCAAGCGGTCAACGAGGGCAGACTGTAAATCTGCTGGCTTACGCCTACGAAGGTTCGAATCCTTCTCCTACCACCACCTTAAAACAGTGAGGAAAACACCCGTTTTACCCAATAACGACGGGCAGCGGCGGCGTACGGATCCAGCCGTTAGGGCCAACTATTGGCCGTAACGTCTTTTTCAAGTAAGGCACTGCGTCTGGCGCTGTCCACGTACATGCAAACGGACACCCTACCTGTACCGTGAAGCAATTCGGACAATTTGTTGGGGTCTTACAACGAGGGTAGGCCAGAAGTCCGAAGCCTTGAGTTCGGCTGCCACAGTAGATGGAGGAATGTCTAACAGATGATGATCGGAAGTGACGAGAACGGGAATGCCGAAGCAACCGGCCTCTGCTAGAATCAGGCCGTCGTTATACTCCTCCTCGCTTAGATAACCCTTTCGAATCAACCGCTGGGCGAACTCTTTGGTGTACCCGTGCTGGACTGGTTTGAGATCAAAAACGCTAACACCCCACTTGTGAAACGTCGCGATTGCGTTTGTTGCGGCCTTTTTCCGTTGGGGGATGCCATCTCGGACAAGCAACTCCAACTCAATGAATGCTGTCGGAGTGACGTACAGGGGACAGTACTTTTCTTGGGCAACCTTCAGGAATTCCGAAGCAAACTCCTGCCCTTCGGCCAAATCGAGGAGAATATTAACGTCCAGAGCGCACCGCTTGTCTTGCGATCCCACCATAAAGCCGGAGGATACCGCTCTTAAAAAGTGCTACACGCTCTGCGTCGCTCAAGGCACTTGCCTTTTTCCGGTTCTCAGCAGCCCACTTGCTCCCATTTGTTTCCTCTGGATACGCTAAGGACTTTTTGGCGCTGTGAGGCAGCTTGCTCATTCGTTCGTATTCGTGTTGGTATCTAGGCAAGCGGATTAAACCAATACAACGCAAGCACTTGCCTGCCGCCGCGTTTTCCCTTCAAAAGCGAGGGGAGTGGTTCCCGATTCACATTTAACAAATACAACCGCCTTGCATTGCATGTCAATTGAATCATCGATATATTTTTTGACGTTTTTAACGGGGAAGCAGCATAATCGAGGCCATCGGTTCGACGGTCGCGCTAAGCGGACTTCAGAAAAACAGCGGCGCTCACCACGCCCGGCATATCGGGTTCCGCTTCCGGTTCCGGTTCCGGTTCAACATGCGTCGCTGGCGGTGGCGGTGCGGGCAGGCTTACGTTGTGCGGGTCAGACGGTAGCGGCGCTCGGTTGCTGTCGCCCCGGTGATTGTCCGCAGGATGATTTGAACGCGGCATTCTGATACGGCAGCCGGGGCCACGTCACCGCTGGCGCTCGCCTGTGCCACGGCCAAGGCCAATGGCCCGGTTAGCGGACGGTCAAGCCTGTCGAATAGCAGCTTAAGCGCCTGAGCATCCCCACGCCTGGCAAGGGCAATGACGCGCTGCGCTATCAGTTCCGCGTCCGCCCGCGTCAAGGCTCGCCTGAGTGCTGCCGTGGGGCTTACGGTGCCTGCTCTCTTGCCTGAGGGGTTGCCGCTCTGGCCCGGCATGAATCCCTTGCCGGTGATTCCGCCCGGTTTCCTTTCTCCGTTGCGAGAACGTTGCAAAGCAACGGGGCGTTTGGGTGCGGACTTTCCTGCCTTGCGGTGCTTCGGTTTCATCGTCACCACTCCACGTGAGCGTCACTCATCTTGTAGGAACTCGCTGCCGCTCACCACGCCCGGCAGACATGCGGGCTCCGCTCCGTTGGCGGTTGCGAGCGCTGCTTCCGGCTGGTAAATGTGTGGCTAGTCTGAGACGAACTGTGATTTCTAAGCCCAATCTTCCTAGGCCGGCGGCTCGCGCCAACCGGCGTCTTCTGTATCCCCCGGCCCTGTTGCTAGGCCTGCTGTTGGGTCTCGCCCCGGCGCTCCTGGCGCAGAGCAACTACCTGGTCCCCGGCCATCTCGACGCCGTGGCCTTGCTGCCGCCCCAGCCGGTCGCCGGTTCTGAGGAGGAGGCTGCCGACCTCAATGAAGTGCGAGCCGTTTTCAAGGGCCGCACGCCCGCCGAGGAAGCCCGGGCCTCGAAGGACTCCAGCCTGTCCCTCTTCCTGTTTGCACCGTCCGTCGGCCCGATGCTACAGCCGGGCAAGCTTCCCAAGACCGAGGCCTTGTTCAAACGCGTGAACCAGGACATCGGCAAACCCATTGACGCGGCCAAGGACCACTTTCAACGCAAGCGCCCATACCAGATTGACCCTCAATTGGCGCTAGGGAACGGCGAACCGAGCTTTGGCTACCCCAGCGGCCATTCCACCCGCGGCACTGTCGAGGCCCTCCTCATGGCGGAGCTGTTTCCGGACAAGCGGGAAGCCGTGCTGGAGATCGGCCGCAACATCGGCTGGGACCGCGTGCTCATCGGCAAGCACTTCCCCACCGACATTTATGCGGGCCGCGTGCTCGGGCAGGCCATTGTGCGCGAGTTGCTCGCCAGCCCTGCTTTTCGGCGGGACCTGGCCGAGGCCAAGGCGGAAGTCGAGGCGGCACGCCGGCAGTAGGGCCCTACGGCGCTACTTTTCCCCGGGGTCGGTCTCCAGGTGGAATTTGTGCAGGAACCGGTGAAAGAGCGGGGTGAAGATCACTGCCATCACTGAAATAAGCGCCAGCCCGCTGAAGAGCGCGTAACATCCTGCAAAGAGCTTTCCGCCCGGGGTTTGGATCGGCGCCACCGGCCCCATTCCAGAGAGAATCATCGCCGCGTTCAGGAAGGCATCCCGCCACGAGAGCCCCTCGAATCCGTGATACCCCGCCATGCCGATGCCCAGCGAGCCCATCACGATTGCCAACGCGAGGGACAGGCTCCGGGCCATCCGCGCATAAAAAGCACGCCGAGGCAGCAGCCGGTCCTTGCGCTTCTCGTACATCTTCGGCGCCAGCTTAGCTCCGGCGGCTCCCGGGTCAAAGTTGAACTGGACCTTGTGCCGGCGCTCGTTCCGCGGCCCGGGTCAACGAGCCAATAAATGCGAAGTAAACAGCAAGCGATGCAGAGTAAGATCACCACCTGCCGCCCATGCTGTCCAATTATGGCAATTCAGCGATATGTGGCTGCCCTGGCGGCGGCTGCCTCTTTGGCCGTGTACGAGCCGGCCCCCTTGCCGGCCGCCCCGGCCGAGATCAAGAACAGCGCCTGCCTGGACTGCCATGGCGATAAGACGCTCACCACGACGAATGCCGCGGGCAAGGAAGTCTCGCTATACGTGGACGTAGCCAAGCTGACGGCGTCCATCCACAAGACCAATACCTGCGCCAGTTGCCATGCCGACATCACGTCCAAGCACCCGGACGACAATGTCCCCGCCAAGGCGGCGGCGTGCGCCAACTGCCACGAGAAGCAAAGCGAGAGCTACGGGGCCAGCGTCCATGGCCTGGCCGCCGCTAAAGGCCAAAAGGGCGCGGCCACCTGCAGCGACTGCCACGACGGCCACACAATCCTGCCTCCGACCTCGCCCGAATCGCCCCTGCACTTCTCCCGGCTCGCCCAAACCTGCGGCGCCTGCCACGACCAGCAGGCCAAGGACGTCGAGGAAAGCGTCCACGGCAAGGCGGTGGCGGCGGGCCACCGCGAGGCGCCGACCTGCACCGATTGCCACTCCGAGCACAAGATCACGGAGCTGAAGACCAGCTCGAGCCTGCAAATCGCGACCGAGGTCTGCAGCGGCTGCCACGCGTCCGAGCGCATGAACACCAAATACAACCTGCCGCCGGACCGCGTGAAGACCTTCTTCGAGAGCTACCATGGCCTGGCGGCGCAATACGGCTCCACGCTCGCCGCCAATTGCGCGAGCTGCCACGGCGTGCATCGCATCCTGCCGTCCACCGACCCGCGCTCCAGCATCTACAGGACGAACCTGGTCGTGACCTGCGGCAAGTGCCACCCGGGGGCGACGGCGAACTTCGCCCAAAGCAAGGTGCACGTGGACGCCGCGAGCGCCCAAGCCGATGGCGACCTGGGCGGCACGATCAACTGGTGGGTGCGCCGCATTTACCTCGTGCTCATCGTGGGCACGATCGGGTTCATGCTCGCGCACAACCTGCTGCTGTTCGGCAAAAAGGTGCGCGCCCGGTTCCGCGGCGCCGATCTGTCGGTGGTGCGCATGAGCCTGTCGCAGCGCGTGCAACACTTTCTGCTCGCCCTGAGCTTCATCACGCTCGCGGTCACCGGCTTTGCGCTGAAGTGGCCGGACTCGTGGATCGCCAAAGCCATGGGGTCGAATGAGATGTTCCGGCGCTGGAGCCATCGCATCGCGGGCGTCGTGCTCCTGGCCGTGGGCGCCTATCATGTGTTTTACATCCTGACCAACAAGGACGGGCGCAAGCTGGTAAAGGACCTGTTCCCGGCAGCCAAAGACTTGAAGGACGTCGCCGGCAACGCGCGCTACCTCACGGGGCTTAGCCCGGAGAAGCCGAAGATCGCCCGCTTCGGCTACGCGGAGAAGATGGAATACTGGGCCGTGGTATGGGGCACGATCATCATGGGTGTCACGGGCCTCGTGATCTGGTTCAAGATAGATGTGACGAAGTTCCTGCCGCGCTGGATGGTGGACGTGGCCACTACCATCCACTACTACGAGGCCATCCTGGCCTGCCTGGCGATCATCGTCTGGCATTTCTACCACGTCATCTTCGACCCGGACGTTTATCCGCTGAACCGCGCGTTCTGGAACGGCCGGGTTTCCAAGCACTGGCAGGAAGAAGAGCATCCGCTCGAAAAGTCCTGAGAGGGGCTAAGCTCGCAGCAATGAAGCAAGGGGACCGCCGCGAGCCGGCGATGGCTCGCTCCTTGTTCAGGTAGGGAAGCCTCGCCGAGGCGTCCGGGTGCGCCCGAAACGGACGCCTCGGCTAGGCGTCCCTACCAAACTAAGGACAGCCCCTGGATGCAGCCGGGGCAGCCGCCCTGGCTAAAACAGAGTTGACGCGTGCGGCGGATTTGTTTGAAGTACGCCCATGAACAGGATACAGTTCTCCGGTCTCGTCACTCTGGTTCTCGCCCTGCCTCTCCCGCGGGCGCTGGCTGCCGATGCCCCGGCGCCGACTCGGCTCGTGATTCGCGCCGACCAGGGCAAAGACACCATCAACCGCAACATCTACGGCCAGTTCTCCGAGCACCTCGGGCACTGCATCTACGAGGGCCTGTGGGTCGGCGAGGACAGCCCGATCCCCAATACCCGCGGCATCCGCAACGACGTCGTCACCGCCCTCAAGCGCATCAAGGTCCCGCTGCTGCGCTGGCCCGGCGGGTGCTTCGCCGACGAATACCACTGGAAGGACGGCATCGGCCCCAAGGACCAGCGGCCCACCATGATCAACACGCACTGGGGCGGCGTGACCGAGAACAACCACTTCGGCACGCACGAGTTCCTCGACCTGTGCGAGCAACTGGGCTGCGAGCCCTACCTTTGCGGCAACGTCGGCAGCGGCGCCGTCAGCGAGATGCAGCAATGGGTCGAATACATCACGTTCCCCGGCGTCAGCCCCATGGCCGACCTGCGCGCCAAGAACGGCCATCCCGAACCCTGGAAGCTCAAGTATTTCGCCGTCGGCAACGAGAACTGGGGCTGCGGCGGCAACATGACCGCCGAATTCTACGCCGACCAATACAAACGCTATGCCACCTACGTGCGCAACTTCGGGGACAACCGCATCTTCAAGGTCGCCTGCGGCCCCGGCGGCGAAGACTATCACTGGACGGAAGTGCTCATGCGCGAAGCCGGCCGCCGGATGGACGCCCTCGCGCTGCATTACTATTGCGGCTCGGGCAAGAAGAGCCACTCGGCCACGCGCTTTGACGAGGAGGACTGGTTCTTCCAGTTGAAGAACGCCCTGCACATCGAAGACCTGGTCAACCGCAACAGCGAAATCATGGACAAGTATGATCCTCAGCGGCGGGTGGCCCTGGCGGTGGATGAATGGGGTGCCTGGCACCATGTCGAGCCCGGCACGAATCCCGGCTTCCTTTTCCAGCAGAACTCGCTGCGCGACGCCCTTGTGGCCGGCAGCTCACTCAACATCTTCAACAACCACGCCGCCCGCGTGAGGCTGGCCAACATCGCCCAGATGATCAACGTCTTGCAGGCGATGATCCTTACCGACAAAGAGAAGATAATCCTGACGCCTACCTACCACGTCTTCGAGATGTACACTGTGCACCACGACGCGACGCTGCTCCCGACCGAGTTGGCGAGCGCCGATTACAGCTTTGGCTCGGAGCGGATTCCCGCGGTCAACGCCTCCGCCTCGCGAGACGGCGCGGGCAAGGTCCACGTGACGTTGTGCAACCTCAACCCCAACGCCGCCGCAGAGGTGACCTGTGACCTGCAGGGCGCGAAGGCCACCAAGCTCTCCGGACGCGTGCTGACCGCTCCCGAGATGACCGCCCACAATACCTTCGACCAGCCCGAGAACTTGAAGCCTGCCGAGTTCAGCGCCTTCAAGACCACGGAGACCGGCTTCGGGACCACCCTGCCGCCCAAATCCGTGGTCGTGTTGGAAATCGAGTAAGCTCAACCGCTAACCATTCGGTTCAAACCACAGATGGACACAGATAGACACAGATATGAACCCCCGGAGGCGCAGTTTCGGGGAGCGATCTTAGCGGCACCCGGGAATGGCCTCGGCCCGACGGCGGCCACATCGCCGTTGGTGCAGTGCATCTGTGTCCATCGGTGTCCATCTGTGGTTTTCCTTTGCATACGGACGGCCTAACCGCGGACAAGCGCGCGCGGAAGCGGGCCTCAAGGCTCGCAAAAGCGTTGCTTGCGCTCGGCATCGCGTGTCTGCTGGTGGTACTCATGCTGCGCTGGTTCGAACACTCGCAGGTCTATCATCCCGACCGGGTGCTCACCGTCACCGGCGCCGAGCTGGGGCGGCCCTTCGACGACGTGATGTTCAAGGCGAGCGACGGCGTCGAGTTGAACGGCTGGTTCTACCCCGCTTATACGAATTCCCCGCACGCCGGGCTGGTGGTGCTGCACTGCCACGGCAATGCCGGCAATATCGGCGGCCGGCTCGATGTCTGCCGCATGCTGCTGGCCACCGGCGTGAATGTTCTTGTGTTCGACTACCGCGGCTTTGGCCGCAGCCAGGGCTGGCCCAGCGAAGAAGGCACCTACCTCGACGCGCAGGCGGCGTACCAATGGCTCCGCCGCCGAGGCTTCCCCGCCAACCGCATTATTCCCTACGGCGTGTCGCTGGGCGGCGGCGTGGCCTCCGAGTTGGCGCTGCGCGAGCCGGTCGGCGGCCTCGTGCTGCAAAGCACCTTCACCAGCGTCACCGATCTCGGCGCGGAATACTTTCCCTGGTTGCCTGTGCGCTGGCTCGGCACGATCCGCTACGATACGCGTTCGAAGCTGCCTCTCCTGCACGTGCCGGTGCTCATCATGCATAGTCGGACCGATGAGACCGTGCCGTTCCCGCACAGTAAGCGCAACTTTGCCGCAGCAAACGAGCCCAAGCTGTTTTGCGAGCTGGAGGGCGGCCACAACGAAATGGTCGCGGCCGCGCCGGAGGTCAGGGCTCGGCAGGAGCAGTTCCTGACGCTGGTGGAGTCGGCCCGGGACCGCCCGGCGCCCCCGCGTTGATCCACAACTCAAGCACACCGATCTGGGCAGGGGTTGGCTGGGGCTTGCCATCCGGCGGCATGTGGTCCTCGTCCTCGGGGGGCAGCAACAGCCGGCGGATCATCAGGCTGCGGCCGGCGCTGCCGGGCACGATCACCGGCCCGTTCTCTCCTCCGCGCAGCACCCCTTCGAGGCTGTCCATGCGGAGCTTTGCTTTCTGCTTCTCCGGGCCGTGGCAGGTCACGCAGCGCTCCTGCAAGATGGGCTGCACGACCTCCGCAAAAAGCGATGCGCCGCCGGCGGGTGCAGCCTGGATAGCCTTGGGCGCCGCCGGCGCCCCCAGCAGCGCACGCAGCGGCCCGGGCGCATACTGCGTCAGAAACCCGCTCCCGTGGCTTAACTCGCCGCCGAGGTGGCCCGCCACGATGAGCAGGATCAGTGTCAGCGCCAGCGCCGCCCGGTAGGCGCGGAGGCGGTTAAACACGCAAAGGGCGGTCGTGCCCAGGCACGCCGCCGCCACACCGAGCCCAAAGAGGCGGTGCCGGAAGAGCAGCTTGGATTCGTAGCCGCCGCCCCCGGCGAGCAGCCAGCCACAGGCCGCGGCCACCAGCGCCGCAACCGTGGCGAAGATCACCACCGCCCGCCGATTCTCGGCTATGCCCTTGTACCCTAGGAAGATGGCCGAGAGTTCCAGCGCCGCCAGCAGCACCAGGCCGCCAATGGGCAAATGCACCAGCATTGGGTGGAAATGCCCGAAGAATTGCGCCAGATCATGCATGCGGCTGCTGGTTCTCTACAACATTCGGAATTCAACGCAAAGGCGCAAAGACGCGAAGACGCAAAGCAGCGAAGGCCCCTTTCCCCGACTCCGGTGATGCCAATCAACCCGTGACGTCCGTTCTCATGAACCCAAACCTCCAACACCTTTGCACCATTGCTCCTTTGCGTCTTTGCGTTGAAACTCCTCTGCCTGGATACACCCCCGGGCAGGTTAAGCTTGATTAGCACGCTCAAAACGGGCCAACTGGCAGGCGTCTGCAACGCATGAAGACTCACGTCCTCTCTGAATTGGGCCGCCGCACCGAAGAGCCACCCATCTCGTGGCTCATGAGCACCGCGCTGGCCCAGCCCAAGATCATCTCACTGGCCGCCGGCTTCACCGACAACGAATCCCTGCCGGTCAGCGACGTCCGCGCGCTCCTCGACGACATCCTGCGCTCGCCCCGCAGCGGCCAGCCCGCCCTCCAGTACGGCACCACCCCCGGCGACCGCGTCCTGCGCGAACTCACCGCCCGGCATGTCCAGGCGCTGGACGGCCAGCGTGCCGCCGGCCGCGTTTACTCGCCCGAGCGCATGATCATCACCAACGGCTCGCAGCAGATGCTCTACATGGCGACCGAAGCCCTCTGCGACCCGGGCGACCTCGTGCTGGTCGAAGACCCGAGCTACTTCGTCTATCTGAGCATCCTGCAAAGCCACGGCGTGCGCGCGCGCGGCGTGCGGATGGAGAAGGACGGCATCTCCCTCGAATCCCTGGAGTCCGTCCTCCAGTCGCTCCAGCGCAAGGGCGAGCTGCGGCGGCTCAAGCTGCTATACCTGGTGACCTACTTCCAGAACCCTACCGGCCTCACGACCAGCTTCGCCAAGAAGCAGGCCGCCCTCAAGCTGCTGCGTCAATACGAGCGCGCCGCCGGCCATCCCATTTACCTGGTCGAAGATGCCGCCTACCGCGAGCTGCGCTTCCAGGGCGAAGACGTGAAATCGGCCCTGGCCATCAAGGGCAGCCACGACCGGCTGATCTATGCCGGCACCTACAGCAAGCCCTTCACGTCCGGCGCCCGGGTCGGCTTCGGCATCGTGCCCGAGCCGGTTCTCACCGCCGTGATGCGCATCAAGGGCAACCACGACTTCGGCTCCTCCAACCTCCTGCAACAACTGCTCTCTCGTGCGCTCTCATCGGGCCGCTACGACAAGCACCTCGTCGAACTGCAGGCCCGTTACGCGCGCAAGGCGCAAGTCATGCGCCATGCCTTGAGCGAGCACTTCCCATCCCAGGTGGAATTGTGGGAACCCAACGGCGGCCTCTATTTCTGGGCGCGCCTCCCCCGGGGCATCAGCTCCAGCCCTGGATCGAAGTTCTTCAAGCGAGCCCTCGCGCGCGGCGTCATCTATGTGCCCGGCGAACTGTGCTACGCCGACGACCCCACCCGCCGCAAACCCAACCATGAAATGCGCCTCAGCTATGGTGGCGCCACCCAGGCCAATGTCACCGCCGGCATCGCCCGCCTCGGCGCCGTAGTGCACGAGTTTCTGGGCTGAACCGGCTCGTTCCTGCCGGCGCGTCCGATCCGACCGATCCGACCGATCCGACCGATCATCTCTCTCCCTGCACCCGGTCCACAGGCTGGCCTGGCCATATCCCCCCGTAAACCCCCAGTAAACCCCTCGTATACCCCTCGTATGCCCCTCGTATACCCCTCGTATATGGAATACGAGGGGTATACGAGGGGTTTAGGGCGGGTTTAGTGGGGGGCACTGCGAGTTACGGGAGGCGCCAGCGTGAGGGTGGGGGGATCAGTCTTGAGTCTAAAGTCTAGAGTTTTGAGTCGTGCAACTCGCTACGACTCAAGACCTTAGGCTTTAGACTCAAGACTGAGTGGGCCTTGGACTCAAGACTGCGTTGGCGCCTATTCGAGCGAATAGGTCCGCAAGCGTGCGACCTGGCAGAAGGCGCGGAAGATGAAGGCTGGGTTGTTCTTGAGGTAGCGCTTCCAGAGGCGGCCTGGGTCGGTGGCGAGGCGGAAGAGCCATTCGAGGCCGCTGCGCTGCATCCAGCGGGGGGCCTGGCGCATACGGCCGGCCAGGAAGTCAAAGGCCGCGCCGACTCCGAAGAAAAGCGTGGCATCCAGCTTCTGCCAATGCTGGGCCATGAACTTCTCCTGCTTGGGCGTGCTGAGGCCCACCCAGATGATGTCCGGCTTCAATTGGCCGACCTGGCGGGAGAGTTCAGTCTCCTCGGCCTGGGTCAGAGGGCGGAAGGGCGGAGTGTAGGTGCCGACGATTTTCAGGCCAGGGAAGACCTGCTCGAGGCGGTTCTTCAGGGCCTCCGCCACGCCAGGGGCGCCGCCGTAGAGGAAATGCGTGTAGCCGCGGGTTCGGGTGAACTCGCATACCCGCTCCATGAGGTCGGGGCCATAGACGCGCCGCATGTCGTGGAAGCCCTGCCAGCGGCCCATCCAGACCGTGGGCATGCCGTCGGGCGTGTTGAGAAAGGCCTGGTTCAAAATGGCGCGGAAGGCGGGGTCCTGCTGGGCTTCGCTGATGCCATGCACGCCGGTTACGCAGATGTAGCCCTTGGCCTTGCATTCGAGGGCTTGTGCGACGGCGGTGACCGCCACGTCCAGGTTAATGGCACTGATGCCCACTCCCAGCACGTTAGCGCGCGCGCTTTTGACTTGTCTCTCAGACGGCTGCAATAGAGGATGGATTATGCTCAAAGTTTAGCTCCTGATCAATGCTGCGAGCCGAAACCCCCATGAAGCTCCTGGTCTTTGCGCACACGCCGCCGCCGCATCACGGCCAGAGCTATATGGTGCAGCTCATGGTCGAGGGCTTCGGCGGCGACCGCCGGAAGCGGCGCAAGGCCCGGGCCGCGGCCGCTGGCGGGCGGCAAAGCTCGGGGGACGCGGCAGCCGCGGGCGGGGACTTTGGGATCGAGTGCTATCATGTGAACGCCCGGCTATCGCGGCGGTTGGAGGAGATTGGCGACCTGCGGGTCGGGAAGTTCCTCGTACTGCTCTGGTATTGCCTGCAGGCTATCTGGTGCCGGTTCCGCTATGGGGTAACGACATTCTACTACATCCCGGCGCCGGGGAAACGCAGCGCGTTGTATCGCGACTGGGTGGTCATGTTCATTTGCCGGCCCTTCTTCAAGCGGATGGTCCTGCACTGGCACGCGGCGGGCCTGGCGAAATGGCTGGAGATCGTGGTGGGCATGCGCCACCGGTCCATCACGTATCGGCTCATGAAGCAGGTTGACCTGAGCATCGTGCTCTCGCGGTATAACCGAGCCGACGCGGAGAAGCTCTTCTCGCGGCACGTGCGCGTAGTCAGCAACGGCATTCCCGACCCGGCGCCCCGGTTCGAGAAGGAGGTGTTGCCGCGGCGGCAGGCGCGCTTTGCGGCCCGATGCAAGCTCCTGGCAGGGGGAAGGCTTAGCGCGGCTGAAGAACAGGCCGCCGGGGGCGACCCGCACGTAGTCAAAGTGCTATACCTGGCGCACTGCACGCGCGAGAAGGGGCTGTTCGACTCCTTGGCGGCGGCCTCGCTGGCAGCCGAGCGGCTGAGCGAACGGCAGGCCCCGGTCTCGATCCGGCTGTTGATTGCCGGCGGCTTTGTCACCGCCGCGGAGGAATCCGAGTTCACGCATCTCATGGCCGTGCCCGCGGTGGCCCAGATGGTGCAGTATCTGGGGTTCGTCTCCGGCGACCAGAAGAACAACCTGCTCCGCGAGGCTGACTTGTTTTGCTTTCCGACCTACTTTCAGAACGAGAACCAGCCGGTGAACCTGATCGAGGCTATGGCCTTTGGGCTGCCCATCCTCACGACGCGCTGGCGGTCACTCCCGGAGCTGTTTCCGGCGGGCTACCCCGGGCTGGTGGGCATCCGTTCCCCGCAGGAGTTGGCCGATGCGTTGCTGGCGCTGATGACCCGCGAGAGTGGCGAGGGGTTCCGGGATATTTTCCTGCGGAGCTTCACGCTGGAGCGGCACCTGCAGGGGCTGGCGGATGCGTTCTTGCAGAGCCAGGCCGATGTCCCGGCTGCCCGCACGGCGGCGCAAGGGGCGGGCTCGGGGTAGAGACTAGCTGGGTAGGGACGCCTCGCCGAGGCGTCCGGGTGCGGCGGAAACGGACGCCTCGGCGAGGCGTCCCTACCTGGAGGGCGCTCTCTCCGCCGCGTTGCGTTCGAGCCCACGGGCCGCTAGAATTCGGGAATGTTGGCTTCTCTAATCTCCAATCTGCACAGTGTGCAGTATTGGCTGGAGAATCCGTGGTGGGCGCTCATCTCGATCTTCCAACTATGGATGCTGATTGACGCCGTGCGCCGCCGGGAATGGCTGTGGGCGCTATTCATCGGCATCGGCTGGGGCCTGTCGGCCGTGTTGTATTATCTCTTCGTGTACCGGGCTGCCGCCTCCGCGTCCGCAACCCAGGGCTTCGAGCTGCCGGGGGCGTTTGATCGCCGGCGCATCAAGGAGCTCCAGGCGCAAATCCACTATTTGGACAAGGCCCATCACTATTCGCAGCTTGGCGATCTCTATTTCCAGCAAGGCAAGCTCGACAGAGCCGAGGCGAGCTATCGCGCCGCCCTGGAGCGCGACGCGCAGGACATTGATACCCGGGCCCACCTCGGACAATGCCTCTTGCGCGAGAAGCGGCCGGCTGAGGCCCGCCCGCTGCTCGAGGGCGTGGTGGCCGAAAATCCGAAACACGACTACGGCTACACGCAAATGGCCCTCGCCGAGACCCTGTCCTCCCTCGGCCAGGCGGATGCGGCCTTGGTCTTGTGGCGGGAGGTGACGGAAGGCCACTCCTACCCGCGCGCCAAAGTGCAGCTTGCCGAACTCTACCTGGCGCGCAATGAAACGGGCCTTGCCCGCGCGCAGCTCGAGGAAGTGCTTGCCGACGACGCCCACGGTCCGGCCTTCCAGCGCAAGCGGGACCGCGTGTGGATCCGCCGGGCCAGGAGCCTGCTGCGCAAGATCGGCTGAGCCGGAAGCCCGGGCGGCGTTCAGGCGGGGACCGGCGTGCAATTCAGCGGATTGCCGCGCTGGAATCGGAGCGCCTGATCCAGCCCCAGCGCTGCAGGGCGAGATAGGTCGCAGGGAGGCTGTGCACGAGCACCAGCGCGATGAGGGGCAGATGCAACATGCGGTGGAAGGTCAGGGCGGATTTCTCGTCCAGCAGTTTGCTCAGGCCATAACGGCCATCCATGACGTAGCCGCTAAACAGGAACAGGAGGATGATGGGCAGGAGCGGCCAACCGCTCCAGCGCACGGCTTTGAGGAGAATGGCATTCATTTGGACGGGCACCGGGCACGGTGCTCCGAGGGTAGGGCCCGCGGGGCGGCAGGCAAGCGGGAAAGAGGAGGATGTGGGCGCAGGAGCGCATCCTATCGCTGACCTTCACTTGGTAGGGGCGCCTCGCCGAGGCGTCCGTTTCGGGCGCACCCGGACGCCTCGGCGAGGCATCGCTACCGGAAAGCCATTCAGCTCGTTCGCTGGGCGAGCCACTCGCAGGCTTGCGGCCAGACTTCCCGCTGCGCCCGCCCGCCGATGGCCAGGCCGATATGGCCGCTGCCTTGCAGCAGAATGGTCCTGCGGTCCGTCGAGCCGACCAGGTCCGTGAACGGCGTGCCTTGCGAGCAGGGCACCAGGTCGTCCTGCGACGCCATGATGTTGAGCACGGGGCAGGTGATGTTCTTCAGGTTGACGATGCGCTTGCCCACGGGCATGCGGTTCTGCGTCAGGAGGTTTTGCTGGTAGAGGAATTTGACGAACTGCCGGTACACCTCGCCGGGCACGGGGATGTTGTCATTGAGCCAGCTTTCGGTGGTCAGGAAGTCATCGAGGAACTTATCCTCGTGCATGTGCTCGTAGAAGTTGATGGGCTTTTCGATGAGGTTGCCCACAGGCCGGAGCAGCAGGAAGATGGATTGCAGGAACTGCGCCGGGGCGTTGCCGAATGCGTCCACGAATCGGTCCACGTCGAAGTACTCGGGGCGCGTCCATAGATTGAGCAGGCCGTCCTGGCTCGAAAAGTCTATCGGCGCGGCCAGCAGGATGAGGTTCTGAACGCAGTCGGGGTGCAGGGCGGTGAACATGGCGCTCATGGTGCCGCCCATGCAATAGCCCAGGATGTTGACCTTGTCAGTCCCGCTGCGCTGCCGGAGAAAATCCAGGACGTTGACCATGTAGCCGTTGATGTAGTCGTCGAGCGTGAGGTGGCGATCGGCGTTAAGGGGCACGCCCCAGTCCACCAGGTAGGTGTCAAAACCCTGCTCGACGAAGTGGGCCACCACGCTGCGGCCCTGTTTGAGGTCCAGGATATAGGGGCGGTTGACCAGCGCGTAGATGAAGACCAGCGGCGTGCGGAACCGGGGTTCCCCGTCGCTAATGAAATGGCGCAGCTTGAGGCGGTCTTCCTCGTAAACCGTCTCCGAGGGAGTGACGCCTTTGCGCACGTGCCGGGCCTTTTCCAGGAGCAGGGGCCAGTGGGACATGCGCCCGACCGCGGCCAGCGTTTCGTCCATGGCTGCCTTCTGCCACTGCAGCCAGGGGTTGGTGGAGCTTGTGCCGGGGTTCATCGTTCCCTCAGTGTGCGCCTTGCCGCTGGCGGGGAGTGCGGCGGCGCTTGCGGGCCGGGTTTGCCGGTGCGGCCTGGCGGTTGCCGGGGGAATGGCCCACCCGGTTCGACAGGTCGGCGACCTGGGTCGCCAACTCGTCCACGCGGTCGAGGATGCGCTTCTCCATGTGGCGGACGGTGAGCATGACGGTGTCAATGTCATCGCGTGAGGTGGCCTGCATTTCGCTGCGCGCGGTGGCCACGAAGTCGTTGCTCATCTTGCGGAAGGTGACCGCCTGGTCCATCCACTGTTTCATGCCCTCCAGGAACTGCGGCGAGCGCATGAACTCGTCCCAGGACTTGGCCAGGGCCTCGAGGATGCCGCGGCGAATCTGGCGCGCGATCTCGGGCGGCACCGCCTCGGGGTTGAAGGTGAACAGCGTCTGCATGGTCTTGGTGACGGAGTCCACCCAGATCTTCTGGAAGGCCGCCGCCTGCTCGGCCGTGCGTTGTGAGTCCTCGCTCATGATCTCCGGTTCCTATGGTACCCAAGGGTAGCCTGGACTATTTCTGACAGAACACAAGCTCCGGCGGGCGGGGTCCTGCTCGTCCCAGGCCGGCAAGACCCGCCGTCGCCGTGTTCGCCCGCGGCCTGTTCCGCCCCGCTGCAATCGGGCGGCTCAGCAAAGCTCGACGGCCATCGCCACGGCTTCGCCGCCACCGATGCACAGCGCATTGATCCCGACGCGGGCGTTGCGCTCTTTGAGCGCGTTAAGCAGCGTGACCAACGTTCGCGTGCCGCTGGCGCCGATGGGATGGCCCAGGGCCACCGCTCCGCCATGAACGTTCACCTTCTCGTGCGGAATGCCGATCTCCTTCATCGCGGCCATGGGCACCACGGCAAACGCCTCGTTGATCTCGAACAAGTCCACGTCGTCCACCTGCAGCGAAAGCATCTTCAGCAGCCGGGAAATGGCGCCGATGGGCGCGGTCGTGAACCATTCCGGCTCCCGTGAGAAGCTGGCGTAGCCGAGAATCTTCGCCTGGGGCTTGACTCCCGGGCCCTTCGCCTGCTCCGGTGAGAGGACCACCACCGCCGCCGCCCCGTCGTTAATGCTCGAGGCGTTGCCGGCGGTAATCGTGCCCTTCTCACCAAAGGCCGGCCGCAGCTTGCGTAGCTTCTCTTCATTGAACTTGCGGGGCGTCTCGTCCTCCGCCACGGTCACCATCTCGCGCCCGGCTTTGACCAGCACCGGCACAATTTCGCGGGCAAAGATGCCCTTGGCCGTGGCTTCCTGCGCGCGCTTGAAGCTCGCGACGGCGAAATCGTCCTGCTGCTGCCGGGTGAAGCCGTAGCGTTCCGCGCAGCGGTCCCCGCAAGTGCCCATGTGCACGTTGTTATAAACGTCCCACAGGCCGTCCCTGATCATGGCATCAACCAGTTCGCCATTGCCCATGCGATAGCCCCCGCGCGCCTTTTCCAGGAGGTAGGGCGCGCGGGACATGTTCTCGGTCCCCCCGGCCACGATGACTGAGGCATCACCGCATTGGATGGCCTGGCCGGCAACCATGACGGTCTTTAACCCTGAACCGCAGACCTTATTGACCGTCATGGCACCGACCGAAGGATTGAGCCCCGCCCCTATAGCCACCTGCCGGGCGACATTCTGGCCCAGGCCGGCGCTGATCACGTTGCCAAAGATCACTTCGTCAACCTTCTCCCCCGGGACACCAGCCCGGGCGAGAGCCGCTTTCACCGCGGCGCTCCCCAAAGCAGGCGCCGGCATGGATTCCAGTGAGCCGCAGAACCCGCCGATGGCGGTCCGGACTCCACCGGCGAGATACACTTCCTTTGCCATAATGTGCTTGCTCCAAGAGAGGTTCTGTTAGCGGCGCCGCCTACGAGGTCTTGGGGACGCGGACTTCCGCAATCTCCGTGCTCTTGTGGATGCAGTTAATCCAGGTGTCAATGGCCCGGCTGCTGATCTGGGCCATCGTCTCGCCACTGGCCCGGGCGGCCTCCAGCGAGGAGGTCCAGAAGTCCATCCACTTGGCCTGGCTGTCGGCAATGGTCGGCGTCCGCGCCGCGTCGGCCGCCTTCTTGAGCAGCTCGTTGCCGGTGCGTGTGTTGCGCTCCATCAGTTGAGCCACTTCCTCCATGCGCTCGCGGGCGGCGGGCACGTATTCGTTAACCAGGTTCGTGAATTTGGGGAAGCGCTTCTGCCAATCGGACGGCGGAGCACTCTGCGTCATCCACGTGGTCCACATTTCCCCGGCCTCCTGCTGCATCTTGAGGCCGCTGCGGAGCGCCTGCTCGTAGTTCTTCGCCACCTGCTCAGCCATGTCTGACAGGGCGCTCATTCGCTCCCTGGCTTGGCTGGCCGACTCTGTTCTCTCCTTCTCTTTATCTTTCATATTCCTGTCTTTCTGCTCTGCTTGCGGGACCTACCCTTTCGCGTCTTGTGCGCTCGCACAAGGCACATCCGCGCGACCCGGGATGGTTCCCCGCCTGGATTGCTGTTTGTCGCTGTATTCACTCTTGGGCACAGGGGCTTCTACTCGAAACCACCTCGACCTGATGCTAGCAAACACCCCAACCGGGCGCGGGTCAACAGAAAGTTGTGCAACTGCACAACTTTGTTTATAATCGGGTGAGCAGGGGCTATGCCAGCCGCGGCTTCGAACGGCGCCTACGCCCGGGCTTGCGCGCGGGCCGTGGCCGCTTGAGCTCCGCCAACTGGCGCTGCAGGTCCCTGACTTGCTGCTGCAGGTCAGGCCCCCCGGCTGCCGAGTGGTCGGACGGCGCAGCGGAGGGAGTCCCCGCGGGCGGCGTGGCGCCGAACGCGGCGGTAAACGGGTCGAGCATCGCCTTGGTCCAGGCGGACACGGCGGGGAACATGACGGGCAGGCCGTGCGCCCGGCGGATTTGCTCTTCCAGTTGTCGCTGGTAAGCCATAAACGACTGCAGCGCCTGGTTGAAATACTTATCAATGAAGTCCTTGATGAGCTGGTCGTTGACCCGGATGAGCCGCACCAGCAGCGGCACGGGGAGCGAATCCAGCTTGGCGCTGTCAAGCTCCAGGATGATCTGGGTGAGGACTTGTGCCGTGATATCCGCCGAGGTCCTGGCGTCAATGACTCGCAGGTCGTAGCCCTGCTGGATGAGCGATCGGATTTCCTCCAGCGTCAGGTGGCGGCTATGCGTGGCGTCGTAGTACCGGCGGTTGGGATACTTCTTGATTTCGAGCCGCTTAGGCGCGTCGGGGCTTGCTTCTGGCATACGCCAGTGTGGATTATGCAGATGCAAAATGCAAGCCCCCGGGCCGCGAGCCGGGGACGGCTCGCGGTCCCGCGTTACCGGGACAAGTCCTCTTCGAGCAGGGGCCGGAGCGCGGCAAAGACGGTCTCGGCCATCTGTTGCTCGCCCGCGGGGGCAAAATGCACCAGGTCAATGAACTTGTCGGGTTCGCCGTCCAGGTGGGGCTGGGTGTTTACCAGGCAGACCTCCGGGTGCTGCGCCGCAAGCTGACGGACGATGGCGTTGTGGACGAGGTTGGCCTGGATTTGCCACTTCGCCGAAGGATAGCCTTGCTCATAGAATTTAATGAGGTCGGGTGCACTGTCTCGGTTCACGGCCATCGAATAGGTGGCCAGTGCCAGCCGGATGTGATTGGTTCGCGCGAGTTGGATCAACTGCCCGTATAGCCGCGCATAGGGCGTAGCCATAGGGTTCACCGGCGGCCCATGGCGCGGATTGTGCCGGGGCGCGGGGCGGTGTCGAAACCAGATGAGCTTGAGGCGGTATTCGGCGTCCGCGAGCAACCGGAGCGGGCGCTCTTTATAAGGAGGCAGGACGGTGCCGAGGCTGGCCGGCACGGCGGCCCGGAGGTCCGGGAAGGCGTTAATGCCATGGTAGGAGATGACCAGGTCCGGCTTCAGCGGCAGAATCTCTGTCGGGAAGCGGTGCAGGTTCTGGCCCAGTACATAGCCCGGCACGCCCGCGTTGATGACCTCGACCGGCCGGCGGGGCTTGAGGCGGTCCCGTATCAGATCCTCCAGCAGCTCGGGCCAGGGCCGATCTTCCGGGGTCAAGGTCATCCCGAATGTCGTGGACTCGCCCAGCGCGACAATGCGGTAAGCGTCGCCTTTCTCGGCGGGGATTTCCGGCCCGCGGAAGCCGCGGCTGTTGATGGTGAAGACACTGCGAACGATGTAGCCGCGGCTGTTGGGCCGCAGACGGTAGCTGAGGACGGGGTCTGGATCCGCCGTTAAGTACTGCCGCTCGGCCTGGTGGCATTGGCTCATGTAATAATTCCACCACCGGCGGAAAGCAGCCGGGTCTCGCTGCGCGACCGCATACAGGTAATACTGTTTGCCTGGGTCAGGGTCCGCCCTCAGCGAGCTGACCCAGCGGATCCCCAGGTCCAGGACCGGCAGGCCCACAATAACCAGGATGAGCGTATTGACGGCGACGATGACTGGCGTCCGGAGGCGGAACCAGAAGTGGCAACTGACTAGCAGCACCACGACAACCAGCAGACCGGCCAGGAAAGCGCCGCGGCGGTCACCAACGTATGAGGCTCCCAGCCAGGCCCAGGCGCCCAGCATCATCCACGTCATGGCGAGCCACCTCCAGCCCCCTTTGAGGCTCGGGCGGCCCTTGCCGCACGCTGCGGGGAAAACCGTCGCGGCCACGATCCAGGCCAAACCCAGGTAGTAGCCATCCAGGAGGCTGCTCAGCGTAGCGCGAGTGGTGCTGGCCAGAACCAGGCTGCCCAGCACAGTGAGCGTGCCTGCCCACGCGCCGACCGAGGTCCAAGGCCCCAGCCAATTCCGCCCGACCCCTGGAGGCACCGCCGTGGCCATGGCGCTGACGCCCAGCAATCCCAGCCCCACACTGGCCCCCGCAGGCATCCCCGTCCAGACGCTCATGACGACGGCAACCCCGGTGAGCAAGGCCTGAACCAGAAGAACTATGAGGGCGCCTGGACGCATTATTCCAGTCTCCTGAGCCTAGGGAGCTTCCGAGGGAACACAAGCCCGGGCAGCCTCCGCCCCGCCGGCGGTGCGCGTCTCATCACTGCCGCCGAGTAGTAGCGTAAGCCTCCGGCTTGCGCCCGTCCCGGCAAGCTTCCAGCTTGCCGCGTGCAAACCTGCGCGGCGCCAACCTGGAAGGTCGGCGGGACTAGAGCAAGCCGGAGGCTTACTCTACTAAAGAATGGCGGCAGTGATGAGATGCGCACCCGCCGGCGCATTCGGCTCACCGCGTTACCGTAGGTTCCACTACCTTGTATTCTGCCGGGATCTGCGGGGAGAAGAGTGCTTCGTCCAGCTTGGGGTTCAGGACGATATGCTCGAAGTCGTTGCGCAGGGTCGAGCCGTCGGCGAACTGGATCTCGGTGCCGCGCAGCAGGTAGTCCTTGGTATCGAAATCAATCTCCATCCGCGGCATGATGCGCCGCGCGGCGGCAGACTTGGGCACCAGCACCAGCTTGCAGAGTTGGTTCGTGACGGTCTGTGACTGCACGTCGTAGCGGCTGCGCAGCGCGGCCTCGCTCCGCGGGAAGCCCGCCTCCAGCATCGTCAAAGCCTCGCCCCAGGGCCCCGACTGGTTCCCGCCCAGGGGGATACGCTCGACGCGCTTGAGCCGCGGATAGATCAGCATGAGGTCCGTGCCCGAGCAGACGGCGATCGTCTCCGGCGGCCGGCCCAGCTCCCAGCGGAATCGCTGCGGCGCCGCGAACCAGACGTGGCCCGTCGCCGTGAGCGGCTCCGTGAGCGATTGGAGCGTGCGCGTCTGGGTAAAGTCGGCCGACCAGGTTTGCAGGTTGGTCTGCACCGCCAGCCACGCCTGCACGGGCGGCGACAACGGCGCCTGCGCCGCACCGATACCCACGGAAGCCCCGAGGGCCATTAGACATAAAAGAGCGTTCTTCATATAACCTTCCTCTCACTTGGAATATTGCCGAACGCCGACCAGCTTCCACCACCACGTCGGCAGCAGGAACACCGCGATGAGCATGTTGAAGCCGATGCCCACCGCGCAGACCTCGCCCAGGCTGGCCATGCCGGCGTTGCTGGACCAGATCAGCGACGCGAACGCCGCCACGGCCGTGCCGCCGCAAAGCAGCAGCGCCCGACCCACGGACTTGTAGGCCACGGCCAGGTCGCCGTGATAACGGTGCAGCGCGAGCAGCGTGAACAGGCTGTAGTCCACTCCCGTTCCCAGCACCAGGGGCACGGACATCATGTCCAGCAGGTTCCACGCCCAGCCCGCCGCGCGCATGACCGCCAGGAGACACAGCCCGCTGAGCAGCAGCACCGCCACGCCCAGCGCCACCTCCGCCATGCGGCGAAACGCCAGCCACAGCGAGAGCAGCACCAGCAGCAGCATCGGCGCGATCATTCGCCACATGTTGGCCCGCACGCGCGTGAAGATGGCGTTGCCGAGCAACTGCCAGCCGGAGAGGCGGAGACCGCGCGGACGCAACTCGGCCGCCAGCGTGGACAAGCCAGCCAGGTTGGTGCCCGCATCCACCAGGCCGATAGTCACGTAGCTCTTCGGCGCCCGCGCTACGACCTTGTCCAACACCCAGCGGCTCACCGGGTTGGTCGGCCAGAATACGCCCTGGCTCGCGCCCGCCTCGCGCCACGTGGCCAGCATGCGCTCCGTCAAAACCAGCGAGCGCGGCGCAAAGCCATTCGTCCGCGCCACCTGCCCCACGAGCGCACCCGCGTTGCCCAATTCGCGGGCGGTGGGCCGGTTGGCTTCCTGGAACTCCGGCCGCGGCCAGAGCGGCGTGCTCAGGGTAAAGCTCTCGATGAGGTGGTTGGATACCGCCTGGCTCAGCGCCGGCTGAAGCTCCCGCAAGCGCTCGGCCACCGCGCCCACCGTGTCACCGCTGACGATGAGCCACGCCGGTCGCCGCGCCTGCCCGAGCTGGTTCTCGATCTGATCCAGCGCCGCGTAAGCCGGGCTATGCTGCGGCCGCAGCGCGTCGGCTGTGGGATCCACCCGGGGCAGCCCGAGACACGCCAGCACCACGGAGCTGAACGCCACCAGCGCTGCTGTGAAGATAAGCGCCGGCCTCATCCGCCGCGTCCCCGGAGCGCGGACATTCCTGTCCGCAGCGCCGTCCGCTGGCCGCGCGCCCTCCGCCAGCGGCGCCTCTGCGCCCCCCGGCTCCTTCCGGTCGGGAAAGAGCGGCGGCAGATATTCAAAGATCATAATGCAAGCCGCCAGCGCCACGCCCAGCCCGACCAGCGTGCCGAGCTGGCCCAGGCCCGGCAGGCCGCCCAGGTGCAACAACAGGAAGGCGCTGATCGTTGTGGTTGCCGCCCAGAAAATGCTCGGCGCAATCGCATGCCGAATCTGCGGCACTGACAGCCCCGGATGCGCCAGCGCCTCCTGGTAATGCACGACGGCATAGTCCACCGCCAGCCCGAGGAGGATCGCGGCAAAGCCCGTGCTGATGACGTTGATGGTCCCGTAGATCAGCCCGCCCAGCGCCAGCGTGCTGCACAGGATGATGGCGAGCAGCGTCAGCAGCCAGAGCATCGGCACGACGCGCCGGTGCGCCAGCCAGAACAGCAGCGCGATCACCGCCGCCGTGCCCGCCACCGACGTCGTGATGTCATGCTTCATGCCCGCCGCCACTTCGGAGACGAAGGTAGGCCGGCCCGTGTAGCCGATCGTCACCGAGCTGGCGGATTGCCCTGCCTGCCTCGCCAGCGCGGCGCGCACCAGCGGCTTGATCCGGCCGAGCCAGTTATCGCAGTCGCGATAGCTGTTCAGCTCCGGGCGCGCCCGCACGTAAACCAGCCGAAAGGCGCCGCGGGGCGAGCTGAATAGCTGCTCCCCGCCGCCAAACGACGGCGCCACGCCCGCCGCGCTTCCGGGCAGTTGGGTTAGGCCCAGCGGATCGTAGCTCAGCCTGCCTATTTGCTCCGGCGAAAGCGCAGTCGCTAATTCCCGGCGGGCCGAGGTGAACTCCTCGGCGAGTTGCTCGGCCGCGAACCGATGGAGCAGTGCCTTGAACGCGTCCGGCGGTTGGTTGAACCAGAGATACGCGACCAGCTCCGCCGCTTCGTCCGGGTGTTCGAGCCACGGCGGCTCCCACACTGCCGAAGCCACCAGATTGGTGAATGGCCGCAGGCCCTCGGCAATCCGCCGAGCCGCACTCTCCACCTGGTCCGGGTCAGAGCCTTGCAACGTCAGGATCAGCTCCCGCGGATTGGCGAAGTGCTGCTGATAGAGCTTGAGGCCCTCGACCACCGGCAAGTCCGCCGGCAGCAAATCGAACACTTCCGCGTCGAAGCGCAGCCGCAGCAGGCCAATGACAATCAGCACGAGCAGCGGCAGCCAGATCCAGCGGCCGGGGTGTCTCAGGGCGGGACGCGTCATGGGTTGAAATAGACTTCGAGCGATTCTCCGGACGACTGGTTCTCCAGCTTCCAGCCGCCCTCGCCCACCCGCTGCCACGTCCAGTGCCGCGGCGGCGGCAGACCCGAGAGCACGCGCGGCAGGTAGAGGAGGAGGACGCGCTTCGGCGGCTGGCCGTGCCCCGAGTAGCGCAGGTTTTGCGGCGGGATGCTGATGGACCATGCGCGCGCCGTGAGCTGCCCGACAAACACCGGGAACAACCCCTTGCTGAACTGCACAAATGCCTGCCCGTCCGGCCGCGTGGCCACGATGATGTCGCCGGCTATCCCCTCGCCCCCGCGCTTATGGGTCCACACCGCCTGCCCCTGGCGCACGGTCCAGCCCGGCTCTTTCAGGTTGGCCCGCGGCAGCGTGCCGGCGGTGCGGCATCCCGCCGCCAGACCGATGAGCAAAGCCAGGAACATCCAACATCCAACACCCAACATCCAACATCCAATGGCCGAGCCCGCGTCGCCTATTGGATGTTGGATGTTCGAGGTTGGATGTTGGATGTTCTCCCGGCTCATCGAACGATCCGGCTCCCGGGCGCATGACGCCTCTTCCTGGTTCGATTCTCGGCCTCCGGCCTTCGGGCATCGGTTTTCCCACCCCTCTTTGCCGTGCTCCATGAACCAACATCCCGCAGTGCTGGCCGGGACGCAACCAGCGTGGCAGTTATCCGAAGCAAGGCACCGGAGCTGAAGAACAGATGAACGGTACAGGCCCTTAGCAGGCCAATGCAGCCGCGCCCTCGTCCTCGCCCTCGTTCTTGTGCTCGTCCTCGGTCTCCTGGCACGTCCAGAGCTCGAGCACGAGGACGACCACGAGGACGAGATGCGAGGGGCGCTGTCCCATTTCAGGACAGTCCTCCGCTATTTCCGCCTGATTTCAGCCGTAGCCTCCCCGGAGCCTCACCGGAACCACACCGTCACCTCACCGTAGTACCTCTAATAGGCTATTAGAGGTACTACGGTGAGGTGACGGTGTGGTTCCGGTGAGGTCACGGGGAGGATGGCGGTCGGAGCGCGCCCGTCCTCGGGCGCGGCAACGACCGGCCGGGCAGGGGTGGGCGGCTATCGGTAGGGACGCCTCGCCGAGGCGTCCGTCTCGGGCGCACCCGGACGCCTCGGCGAGGCGTTCCTACCGCACCCGCGCCCGCGTCAGCAGGCTGGCGGTCATTGGGGAATCAGGGTATGTTTGGGCGTCCAGGACGGTGTCTACGGCGTAAGGCCACTCGGTGCAATATGTTCCGCTACGATTTATGAACACGTATGGAGATTTAGCGAGGTGTGTTAGAGGCGCGGTTCGAGGGGTTGGTGGCCGCTTGTGGCTGCTGGCCGCCCTGATGGCCGTGTGCGGCGTGGCGAGGGCGGCCGGCGACGAGCCGGGCGTGTTGCGCGCGACGCTGACGAACGGGCTGAGCGTGATCATCGTGCGCAATCCGCTGGCGCCCGTCGTGACCACCATTATCAATTACCGCGTCGGCTCCGACGAATGCCCGGCGGGTTTCCCCGGCACGGCGCACGCGGTCGAGCACATGATGTTCCGGGGCAGCCCGGGGCTGACTGCTGATCAACTGGCCATGATCACCGCCGGCATGGGCGGGGACGTCAACGCCGACACGCAACAAGCCATCACCCAGTATTTCTTTACCGTGCCTGCGTCCGACCTCGGCGTGGCGTTGCGCATCGAGGCGCTGCGCATCCGCGGGCTGCTGCCGGACAAGGCGCTCTGGGACAAGGAGCGCGGGGCGATCGAGCAGGAGGTGGCGCAGGACCTGTCGAACCCGGAGTACGTGCTCTACATGAAGCTGCTGGAGGCGCTGTTCCGGGGCACGCCCTACGCGCACGACGCGCTGGGGACGCGGCCCTCGTTTGACCAGACGACCGACGCCATGTTGCGCGAGTTCCACCAGACCTGGTATGTGCCGAACAACGCCATCCTGATCATCGTGGGCGACGTGGACCCGGCGCAGGCGCTGAAGGAGGTCAAAGCGCAATTCGAGGGCCTGCCGACGCGCAAGCTGCCGGAGCAGCCGGCATTTCATTTCGAGCCGGTGAAGGCGGAGACGATCAAGCTGGAGTCGGACCAGCCGCGAGGGACGGCGGCCATCGCGTTTCGGTTTCCGGGAACGGACAGCACGAATTACGCGGCGGCGACGGTGCTGGGGGACGTGCTGAGCAGCCAGCGCGGCACGCTTTACCAACTGGTGGTCGAGGGCAAGGCGCTGGCGGCGGCCTTTGAATACGAGGCCTTGCCCAAAGCGGGCATAGGCTACGCCGTGGCGGAGTTTCCCGCGGGCGCCGACGCGGACGCGCTGCTGGAGCAGGTGCGTGCCATCGTGACGGCGGCGGCCAGCAACGGTGTGCCGGCGGACCTGGTGGAAGCGGCCAAGCGGCGGGAACTCACCAGCGAGGAGTTGCAGAAGAACTCGGTCTTCGGCCTGGGCATGGAGTGGTCGCAAGCCGTGGCGCTGGAGGGCCGGCAGTCGCCCCAGGAGGATATTGATGCCATCCGGCGCGTGACGGTGGCCGACGTGAACCGCGTCGCGCGGGAATACTTGTCGCTGGATCACGCCGTGTCGGCCATCCTGACGCCGCAGCCCTCGGGCAAGCCCGTCTCGTCCAGGGGCTTTGGCGGCACGGAGACGTTCACGCCCACGCACGTCACCAAGACCAAGCTGCCGCGCTGGGCGGAGCAGGCGGTGAACGAGTTGAAGATTCCACCCTCGACGCTGAATCCGGTGGTGACGACTTTGCCCAACGGGCTGCAGGTGATCGTGCAGCCCTCAACCATCAGCGACACCGTGAGCGTGTACGGGCGAATCCGGAGCAATTCGAACCTGGAGGCGCCCAAAGGCCAGGAAGGTGTGGACCAGGTGCTCGATCAGCTTCTGTCTTACGGCACCAAGACGCTGGACCGGGTGGCTTTCCAGACGGCGCTGGACGAGATTGGCGCGGTCGAATCGCCCGGCACGGACTTCTCGTTGCAGGTACTGGCGGAGCACTTTGATCGCGGGGTGCAGCTCCTGGCGGATAACCAGCTTTCGCCCGCCTTGCCCGAGGACGCCTTCAAGATCATCCAGCCGGAGCTGGCGGCGGCGGTGGCCGGGGAGCTGGAGAGCCCGAGCTACCTGGCCAGCCGGGCGTTGCGCATCGGGCTGTTCCCCAGCCACGACCCGAGCTTGCGCCAGGCGACGCCTGAGACGGTGAAGGCGCTCACGATCCAGGATGTGCGCAACTACCATCAGAAGGTGTTCCGGCCCGACCTGAGCGCGATCGTGGTCATTGGCAAGGTGACTCCGTCGCAGGCCCAGGCGGTGATCGCCAAGTATTTCGGCTCGTGGCAGGGCGTCGGCCCAACGCCGCCGGTGGTGTTGCCGGCGGTGCCGACCAATGCCCCGGCTACGACGCACGTGCCCGACGCCAGCCGTGTCCAGGACAAAGTCACGCTGGCCGAGGCGCTGACGCTGACGCGGACCAACGCCGACTACTATCCTTTGGAGCTGGGCAATCACGTGCTAGGCGGGGGCTTTTATGCCACGCGGCTCTACCGCGACCTGCGTGAGAACCAGGGGCTGGTGTACTTCGTCTCGTCCACCTTCCAGGTAGGGCTGGCGCGCGGCATCTATGAGGTCAGTTACGCGTGCGACCCGCCAAACGTCGCCAAGGCGCGCGCCATTGTGGTGGATAACCTCCGAGCGATGCGCAAGGACAAGGTCAGCGAGGGCGAGTTGCGCCAGGCCAAGGTGCTGCTGCTGCGAGAGATTCCGCTGTCCGAGGCCAGCGTGCAGAAGGTGGCCAATGGCTGGCTGTCGCGCTTCGCGCTGGAGTTGCCGCTGGATGAACCGACCCTGGCGGCGCACCGGTACGTGAAGCTGAGCGCGGGAGACGTGCGCGCGGCCTTTGCGAAGTGGCTGCGTCCCGGCGACCTGGTACAGGTGACGCAGGGGCCGGTGCCCAAGTAGGGGAATTGAGCAGAGGCCATTATCCGGGTAGTAGCGTAAGCCTCCGGCTTGCGATAGTGGCAACAATCCTCTGGATTGTTGTGGTAGTGTGTCATGGGGCAACCCAGTGAGTTGCCGGAACAATCGCAAGCCGGAGGCTTACGCTACTACCTGAATAGGTAGGATGATCCAAGCAGCAAGGAGGCTTACCTGATGCACGTGTTGGAATGGCTTTATGTGATCGCAGCGGTGGTGTTCCTCTTTGGAGCCTCCGTGTTCGTCCATGAGTATGGCCACATGTGGATGGCGCGGCGCTGTGGGCTCAAGGTCGAGGGCTTCTCGATCGGCTTTGGCCCCAGGCTCTTTGGCTGGACGCACGCCGGGGTGCAATACGCGTGGCGTCTTATTCCTGCCGGCGGGTTCGTGTCCTTGCCACAGATGGCAAGCTCCCAGCCCGCGGAGGGTGCCGAACCGCTGCCGCCGGCTTCCCCCGGGGCCAGGATACTGGTCGCCGTGTCCGGCCCGGTGATGAATGGCATATTCGCCTTCGGCATTGCGGTGCTGATTTACTTCGTCGGGCTGCCGGTGCGGGTGAATCCGCCCATCATTGGCGCCGTGGAACCCGGCTCGCCGGAAGCCAAACTGGGAATTCGCGCGGGCGACCGCATCGTGGCCGTCAATGGCCAGCCGGTGAACTCCTGGGACGAGGTGCAGATGACGGCAGCGCTGGCGCCGACCAACGTCCTGCCGGTAACGATCCTGCGCGAAGGAACCCGGACCACCTACCACCTGCCTGCCACGGTCAACCCGAGCCTGGGCTTGAAGCTGCTCGATCTCGAGCCGACGGAACACCCCGTCGTTGAGCAGGTCGTTGCCGGAAGTCCGGCGTCCGTGGCCGGTCTGAAAACGTCCGATGAGGTGCTCACCTTTGCCGGCGCCCCGATCGTGGGCCTGGACCAGTTGGTCGGCCTGATCAAGAAGCGGCCCGGCGCGGCGAGCCCCATCGAGGTGAAGCGCGGCAAGGAACGCCTCACGCTGACGGTTACGCCCAAGCCGGGACCATCAGGCTCGGGCGTTATCGGCGTCCGGTTCACCGTGAGTGGAACGGCGGTTTACGAATTGCAAAAGCCCGGCCCCTTGCCGTGGACCCTGGTGGCGCAGGTTTGCCAGCAGACGTTCGACACCGTGGGGGCGCTCGTGCATTCGGGCCGCACGGGGGTGCAGGTGAGCGACCTGAGCGGCCCGCCCGGCATCCTGGCGATGCTCGCCGTCGAGATCAAAGCCGACTACCGCCTAGCCTTGAAGTTCATGGTGTTGCTGAACATCAGCCTGGGCTTGCTGAACCTCCTCCCGTTGCCGGTCCTGGATGGCGGTCACGTGGCGATGGCCGTTGCCGAGTTGGTCCGGGGCCGCCCGCTCAGCCGTCGTTTTGAGGAGGCCGCCACCGTTGCGTTCGCCACGCTGCTGATCTGCTTCATGGTGTATGTCTCCTACAATGACATTGCGCGACGGTTGCCTCTCTTCAAGGCCCTGTTCAAGGAGCAGGTGCAAATTGAGCCCGGCGCACCCGCCGGCAATCCGCCGCCGCCGGGAAGGTGACGCCGGGCTAACGCTCGGTGACGATCTCTGGCCGTGTGCTCTCGACGATAGCTAGCAGTTCGCGCTGCTCCACGTTGGCGATCTTGAGCCGGTCCAGTGAGACCTTCAGGTCGCCGATGGTGGCGTCGAATTCCGGGTTGGAAATGTGCATGTGGGCATGAACCGACTCGATCTCCTTGCCGGCGTAGTCGGAGGGACCGCCCGTGGCCAGCGCCAGGAACTGCACCAGGTGACTCCGAAGCTTGGCGACGGCTTCCGGAGTGGCTTTCCACGTCTCGGATTTGCCGCGTGAAAACGAGAAGCCGCCACGCGTGACGCCTTTGCGGTCCCAGTTGACGCGAGGGTCATCCATCGCCCGCGGCAGGAAATCCGCCACGAGGTTGGATAGGCCGATCTCGCCTCCCAGCCGGTAATAGAGCGCCAGTTTTTTGGGGGCGACCTGAACGGTGTTCGTGCCTTGCTCGCCCCCCTCCTGGCCGGCGGCGGCGGGCAGCGCCTTGGTTACCTTCTCGGTCTTCCCCTCGGTGGTCGAACTCGACCCGGCCAGTTGTTCCGCCTGTGCCATGCGCTGCTCCGCGCGCTGGTCCGCTTCCTTGCTGCCGGAAGTGAAGAAGCTGGCGGAGGAGGTCTTGGTGGGGCTTGACTTGCAGCCGGCCAGCCAGACCCCGACGGCGGCCGCGGCGAGGTAGAACAGGAACCCGCTCAGCAGCTTCCATTTGCGGCTTACCGGTGCTTTGACTGCTCCCTGGACTGTTTGATCCCATTTCATATCAGCTCAGCGTTGTATAACGTCCGTCGTCAAGAGCGCCTCGACGAAGCTGGGGGCCTCGAATTGAAGTGTCGGCCCCTCAGGGCTCGGGCTGGGCTGGAGGCGCGGCAAGTAGGCGCGCACAAAGGCGTTGCGGAGCACGTTTCCAATCGCCGCCAGGATGTTCACGTTCGTCGCCCCTGATAGGTCGCCCGTGAAAGGAATGAGCGTGCCGAATTGATTGCGGGGAACGTTCTTGAAGATGTAGGTGACGCCGCCCATCAATGCCTGGATAAAGAACTGCAGCACGCTGTCCTGCTTGATGTCCTTCGAAAGGCTGAACACCGTGAGGGCGCGGAACAGCGGTTTCACGTAGCCGGTGAGCAGCCCCTCTTTGCTGTCGGCTTCCAGCACCAGGTCGAAGAACCCGTGTTTGAAGTCGAAATCGCCATAGGCCAGCGAGAGGTCGTTAAGCTCGGTGACATCCAGGCCCAGCAGCCGCAGCGCCATGTGGAAGGTGGGGTGATACGAAAAGGGGTCCAGCTTCATCTTGAATTGGAGGTGCCCCGTGCCCATGGCGATGGCGGTCGCTTGCACCGTTGTCACCAGCGGCGTGGTCTGGTCCCGGATGTTGCTCAGGTCATCAATCGAGCCGTTCAGGTGGCTCAGGTACACGTCCACCGGCTTCTGGGACCGGAAGGACCGGAAATGCACGGAGCCGTCGTCGATGACAGCACTGTTGATCGTGAAGGGGAACAGGTCCTGGATCATCTGCAGCCATGGCCCGCCTGCGCCGGTCTGCCCCTCGGTCTGGCTGGAGCTGGCCACGAAGTTCAATTCCGGCTCATCGAGCTCGAACTGGCCGACGACCTTTCCGTGCACCAGGGCGCCCCATTGAATGGAAAAGGCCACCCGCTTGGCGGAAAGCAGGGGCACGGGAACGTTGCCTGTGCGCTTGCTGATCCGAACATCATGAATGGTATAGGCTCCCTGGAGCAGGTGAACGTCAACCGGGCCGATGCTTCCGGCATAGGCGAGATTTCGGTCGAACGTGCGGTTGACGTAATCTCGCACGATGGTCGGCAGGAACAGGCGCCCTAAGCCGGAGATGACGGCCAGACACAGGACGATGATGATTAAAGCCCGCCAGGCGTGGTGCTTCCGCCGGCGCGGTTGTTCCTGCCTTGGGGCCGGGCTGTCCGCGCCTTCCCTTCCGGGGGCTGGGTCTTCCTGCTCTCTCATTGGCTTCGGCT
>DATKNZ010000279.1:0-3828 GCA_035541055.1 Candidatus Acidiferrum sp.
GCTTTCGCCCGGGCCTTTATCCTGGTCATCACCGGGGTGGCTTACGTGATAGCGCTGATGACCCCCGAAAGCATCTTCGAACTGGCCGTGCGGTTCGCCTTCTCCGGCTTCGCGGCGATGGCGCCGGTCATGATCGCGGCGCTGTTCTGGAAACGCAGCACCAAGTATGGCGCCCTGGCCTCGACGCTGTGGGTCGCCGCCTGGCTCATCCTGACGTGGTATCTGCAGCATATTACGGATCCGGTCGCCCCCAAGCCGGGCCAGCCGCCTCTACTGGTCTTTCCCGCGCTCGGCCACTTGTTCGAGCGGACCACCGCCGCGGTAACCGTCTATGGCTTCCTGCCGGTCGTGCCGATGGTGCTCGGTTCCGGCCTGTGGATGGTCGTAGTTTCGTTGCTGACGCCCGCCCCCAGCCGCAGCACGATCGAGAAGTATTTCCCGGCGCCTGCGCTCTCACCCGAGCCGGCCACGATTCCGCTGCCTCCGGCATTTCCTGCTCCTGAACCCGTGCCCATCGCCAGGATCAGGAAGGCCTCGTAGGGAGCCCGCAGGCTGATCTCAACGTGCATCCGGGCCGCGAACGCGGACGAAATGGGAACATCCAACATCGAACATCCAACAACCAACATCCAATGGCTGACCGCGCCACGCTCATTGGATGTTGGATGTTCGATGTTGGATGTTGGATGTTCCCGCAGTTCACCCAGGGCCTCCAGGACCCGTGGCTGCGACATAGTACCATGAACCCAGCCAAGGGAGGGCGACCGTCCCCGCGAGCCCTGGCACCCTTGGCCATGTTGCAAAATCAGCGCCCGCGGGGACGCTCGCGAGCCACTCCGGCGTGCGATTAGATCTGGGTGAGCTCATGGTCGGGCGCGCACTCCGCTGTGCGCCGGCGAGGCCCAAAGACGGCGCGCAGCGGAGTGCGCGCCCTACCTCCCACCGCTGACTCGGTGGTATCTTCAACCACATGTAATCACGCCCGCCACTCGGGCGATGCGGGATTGACCGTTGCGCCCGGCTATCGTAGTTAGGCTAGGTGCCAATCCCGCTAAACGGATACCGAGTGACGGCAGCCCTGGTGCTTGCGGCCTTGGGGCTGGCCGCCAGCGCCCTGGGCCAGACCAATGGCTGGGCCGGATCCAGGAGCTGCCGGGATTGCCACGAGCACTTCTACCAGCTCTGGTCCACCTCCTACCACGGGCTGGCCATGCAGCCCTATACCACGGCGCTGGCGCGCGCCCAGCTCACCCCGCAGGCTGAAGAAATCACCGGCGGCAAGTACCACTTCCAGGCCGATATCCAGAAGGGCCTCGTGACTGAGCGCAGTGCCCAGGGCACCAACCAGTACCCGATCGTGCAGGTCATGGGCGGCAAGAACGTCTTCTACTTCCTGACGCCGCTGGAGCGGGGCTGGCTGCAGGTCCTGCCCGTGGCCTACGACACTCGGCGCAAGGAATGGTTCGACACCACCGCCAGCGCGATGCGGCATTTCGGCGACCGCCGGGACGAGGCGCTCTACTGGAAAGAGCGGCCGCTGACGTTCAATACGTCGTGCTTCAGTTGTCACGTGAGCCAGCTCTCGAAGAACTACGACCTCGCCGACGATACCTACCACACGACGTGGGCGGAGCCGGGCATCAACTGTGAGACGTGCCACGGGCCGTCGGCGGGGCACGCGAAATTGTTCCGGGAGCTGCTAGGTAAGGACGCCTCGCCGAGGCGTCCGCTGCCGCACCAGGACGGACGCCTCGGCGAGGCGTCCCTGCCCACAAACAAACTGCCTGCGGACCTCAAGCTCATTCAGATCAGCAAGCTCACCACCGACCAGCGCAATGAAACCTGCGCGCCCTGCCACGCCAAAATGTCCCCAGTGACGATGAACTTCGCCCCGGGCAACCGCTACTTCGATCACTTCGATCTCGTGGGCTACGAGAACGCCGATTTCTACCCCGACGGGCGCGACCTCGGGGAGAATTACACTTATACCCAGTGGCGGGTGAGCCCTTGTGCGAAGTCGGGCCAGCTCGACTGCATCCACTGCCACACCTCCAGCGGGCGGTACAAGTTCAAGGAAGCCGCCAGGGCCAATGACGCCTGCCTTCCTTGCCACGAAGACCGCGTGAACCATGCCACCGCCCACACGCATCACGAGGCGGGCACGCCTGGCAACGAATGCGTCTCCTGCCACATGCCGATGACGGAGTTTGCGCGGATGAAGCGCACGGACCACTCGATGCGCCCGCCGACGCCGGCCACCACCCTGGTTTATCATTCGCCCAATGCCTGCAACATCTGCCACACGAACAAGGACGCGGCCTGGGCGGACAAGTTCGTTCGCGAATGGCGGCAGCGCGATTACCAGAAGCCGGTGCTCGAACGCGCCGCCCTGATCGCCGCCGCGCGGAAGCAGGACTGGAAGAAGCTGCCGGAAATCCTCGCGTACCTGGGCCGGCCCGACCGGGATGAGATAGAGACAACCTCCCTGATACGATTGCTTGCGGATTGCCCGAGCGACGACAAGTGGCCCGTCCTGCGCAACCTCACTAAAGACCGTTCCCCCCTGGTGCGCGCGAGCGCCGCCGAAGCCCTGGGCGCGCGCCTTGACCCGCCCAACCTGGCCGCGCTGCTCAAGGCCGCCGGGGACGATTACCGCCTGGTGCGCGTCCGTGCCGCGACTTCCCTCGCGCCCATTCCCGAGGAAAGCCTGCCCGAGGACCAGCGCGCCGGAGTCCGTGCGGCGCTGGCCGACCTGATGGACTCGATGAAGTCGCGGCCCGACGACATGGCCTCGCATTACAACCTGGGCAACTTCTACATGTCCCGCAGCCAGATGCCGGAGGCGGCGGCAGAGTTCGAGACCGCCTCGCGGCTGCAACCGGACGCCTTGCCGCCTTACGTGAACGTGGCCCTGGCCTACAACGCGCTGGGCCGAAACGACCGCGCCGAGGCCAGCCTGCGCCGGGCGCTGCGCCTGGACCCGACCAACGCTGCTGCCAACCTGAACCTGGCCATGCTGCTCGCGGAAATGGACAAGCCCGCCGAGGCGGAACAGGCGTTCCGCACGGTGCTGCGGAGTGATCCAAAGTCCGCGCAGGCCGCCTACAATCTCGGGGTTCTCATCTCAAAGGACCGCCCGGCTGAAGCCCTGACCTGGTGCGAGAAAGCGGCTGTCTTGCGGCCGGAGGAGCCGAAGTACGCCTATACGCTCGCGTTCTTCCAGCGGCAACAGGGAAAGACCAACGAAGCCGCCCAGACGCTGGAGAAGCTCATAGACCAAGCGCCGGCCAATGCCGAGTGCTACGGCCTGCTGGCGCAAATCTACGAGGAGCAGAACAAGCCGGATGCCGCCGAGGCGGTGTGCCGCCGCGCTGCGCGGAACGAGAAGTTATCCGTGGAGGAGCGCCGGCAGTTTGCAGCCCGATTGCAGGCGCCGGGAACGAACTGAGGCGTACCCACGCAATTGGTGTTGGGGAGCGCACGCGCCTCGCGTGCTGCCAACGGCGCCCCGCCGTTGGCTCTCTCGCCTCCAGGAAGCATTCGCGGCGGGGCGCCGCGAAGCACACGCGAGGGCGCGTGTGCTCCCCAATTCGAACCGAATCGTTACGGCTAAGGCAGGCAACGCCGGCCGTTCAACCCGGCGGGGACCAGTAGGACAGCCAGTCATCCAGGTCGCCGATGGGCCGCACGAACACGTCTTTCGCCGGGGCGACCACCAGCACGTTGCTCGTGGTCTTTACGCTGTGGGATATGGCCGCAACCGGCAGGCTCACCACGAACAGCGCCGAGCCCACAACCGTCGCCGCAAAAGATATGGGCCGGGCGACC
>DATKNZ010000280.1:0-3890 GCA_035541055.1 Candidatus Acidiferrum sp.
GCCGCTGGCTGAAACCCCCGGTTGACGCGCGGCGGATCGGGGTTTAAGGGCGGCGCTTCGTTGCCGGGAACGTGGACGGGCGGTGGTCGCCCGCGCCCGCTGTTTTTGCATTAGCAGAGACGGACTACTGGCGGAATTTTAACAAGAAGGACCAGCGCCGTGACCAAGCGCACTGAAAGCAAGTATAAGATTAACCGCCGTCTGGGCGTTAACCTGTGGGGCCGCGCCAAGTCGCCGGTCAACAAGCGCGAATATGGCCCGGGCCAGCATGGCCAGCGCCGCAAGAAGCCGTCCGACTTCGGCGTGCAGCTGATGGCCAAGCAGAAGCTGAAGGGCTACTACGGCAACATCTCCGAGAAGGCGTTCTACAAGTACTACGAGGAAGCCGTGCGCCGTAAGGGTGACACCTCGGAGAACCTGATCGAGCTGCTCGAGCGCCGTCTGGATGCGGTCATCTACCGCCTGAAATTCGCCATCACCCCGTTCGCCGCGCGCCAGCTCGTCAGCCATGGCCATGTGACCGTGAACGGCAAGAAGGTGAACATCCCCTCCTTCCAGGTGAAGGACGAGGACGTGATCGAGGTACGCGAGAAGTCCAAGCAGCTCGCCGTGGTGCTGGACGCCGCCCAGAGCGGCGAGCGCGACGTGCCGGAGTACATGGAAGTCGACCACCGCGCGATGAAGGGCAAGTTCATGCGTGCGCCGAAGCTGGCGGACGTGCCCTACCCGGTGCAGATGGAACCGCACCTGGTGGTGGAATTCTACTCCCGTTAATCCGGGACAGATTTTCGAACCGAACATGGAAAACGGCGCCTTCGGGCGCCGTTTTTTGTTTGTTACACGGGCGAGATACTGGGGTTACATTCGCGGCGCACGACATACATGGTTGCTTTAACTCAAGGAGTTGTTTCCATGCGCCGTATTCTTCTGGCTTCCTGCATCGCGCTTCTGCCGGGCCTCGCCCTGGCGCAGACCAGCGACAACCCGCCCGTGCCGGGTGCGGACCAATCCGCCCCCGGGCCAGGCTTCGGCCCGGGCATGATGGGTGGCGGTTGGGGTATGATGGGTGGCGGCTGGGGAAAAGATCGTCGCGGCTTTGGTCAGGACGATGTGCTTATCAATTTCTACGCCGCCAACACCACGCATGACGGCCACCTCACCCTGGCCCAGGCCAAGGCCGCCGGGTTCAAGCCGGTGGTCGATAACTTCGATGACATCGATGTGAAGAAGCGTGGCTATGTCACGTTCTATGACATCGAGGCCTGGCGTCTGGACGAAGTGGCCAAGCGCCTCGAGCAGCGGGCGGACGAGCTGCGCGCAAAGGACTGAACCGCGCGGTTCTAGTGCGAGCCCGACCGGCCCTTGGAGAGGCGTTCCGAGACAGGCACGCTCGGGTCGCCGGTGACGAACATCTCGTGCAGCAGGCCGCCGCTTCCGTTGCTGGAAGCGCTGGCCGGGGTGCCGGCAACCGCCTTCGCGGGGGGGCTGGCGCCGGGCGCCGCGGTGTTGTTCGCGGCCGGTGCGGCGCCGCCTGCCGGGGGCGGCATTAGGTTGTTGAATACGGAATTCGGCCCGAACAAGTGGATCACCTCGCCGGAGGGTTGTACGACAGGGTCCTGGCGGGCCATGGCGACGCCGGCGGGCAGCATGGTCGCGGCGAGAAGAACGAGGCTGAAGCGTTTCAAGTCAAAATCTCCAATACTGGAGCCCTGCATCATCGCGCTGGGCCGCCGCAGCAGCAAGGATACGCGCCGATTGCAGGGCGGGCAATGCGGAATGGCTCGCCAGCCCCAGGCGAAACCCCTCGCGCCACGGGCACGCTTGCGGTAGATTGCACTACCATGAATATTCTGGCCCCCCTCCCGGCGCGGCTGGTTGTCGAGGTCGTGTTCGATTTCGTTTGCCCCTGGTGCTACCTGGGGGTGAAGCGGCTGACCTTCCTGCTCGCCCGGCGGCAGGATCTCGACGTCGAACTCAGCTGGCGGCCCTTCCTGCTCAACCCGGACATGCCACGTGGCGGCATGCCTCGCGTCGATTACATGATCCGCAAGTTCGGCGCCGAGGACAGGGCGCGGCGGCTCTACGCCTCCATCGCGGAGCTTGGCGCGGCGGAAGGCATCGACTTCAACTTCGCCGCTATTCGCCGCACGCCGAATTCGGTGGACGCGCACCGGCTGGTGCGGGAGGCGGCCAGGCATGGCGTCGCTGACCGGCTGGTGCAGCGCATTTTCGCGGCGCATTTCGTCGATGGGCTCGATATTGGCAGCCATGCTGTCCTTGCAGGGCTTGCCGCGCAGCTCGGTCTGGACGCCGGAGAGGTCGCCGATTTTCTCGCCTGCGGAGAGAGGGCCGATGCGGTGCATGCCGAAAACTTACATGCTCATCGCTTGGGAATTAACGGCGTGCCATGTTTTCTGATCGACGGCGAACACGCCATCGCCGGCGCGCAGGAGACTGAGGTGCTGGAGCGGCTGCTCGATTTGGCGGTGTGCACCAGCCGGGAGCGGTAGTTTCATTATTCTTGGCTTGGGTTACAACCGGTTACAGCCTTACCTTTTCGCCGGTTATGAGATCCATGAAGACTTCCGCTTGCCTGCGCCTAGCCGTGTTCAGCCCGTTTGCCCTTCTGGCCTTCAGCAGCGCCGCCCGGGCGGAGTCCCCGTCATCGCCCCTGGCAGGCATTTGGACCATCCAGGACGAGAACGCCTCGATCAGCACCCAGTCACAGACCGACAGGTATTACGTCAACGGCTTCCATCTGGGTTGGACCTCGCCCGAGGGCAAGGTGCCCGGATTCGTAGCCAATTTCGGCCATGCCCTGCTAGGCGAGGGTACGCAGCGCGTCAGCGTCGGCATCGTCCAGCAACTCTACACGCCGGACAACACGGAGCTGATCAACCCAGACCCCAATGACGAGCCTTACGCGGGCTATCTCGCGGCCACGCTGAGCCTGATCCAGGACACCGCGAACACCCGCACCGTCCTGGGGGTGAATGCCGGCGTCATCGGGCGCGATGCGGGCGGCGAGATCGTGCAGAACAATTTCCATTCGATCATCGGGCAGAAGGGCACGCATGGCTGGGCCTATCAGCTGCCGAGCGAACCGGCGATCGACTTCCTGGCCTCCCGCACTTGGCGCGTGCCGGTCACCCATCTCAGCAATGGGCTGGAAGCGGATGTCCTGCCGCAGCTTTCCGCCATGGGCGGCCTGACCGAAGACTACGTGCAGCCAGCTTTCGCCTTCCGCTTCGGCCGGGGGCTGGACAGCGATTTCGGCCCCTCGCTGCTCGCCACGTCCCCCTCCGGCTCGGACGCGTTCACGCAGACCCAGCCGGTCGTGTGGTATGTGTTCGGCAGCGCCGCCGCGAAAGTCGTGGGGCACGACGAGATTCTGCAGGGTTCGGACTTCCAGACCAGCCGCAGCGTCGATCCCTACCGCGTCGTCGGCACGTTCGAGCTTGGCGCTACGGCCATCTGGCGGGGCATCCGCTTCAGCTACACGCAGGTGTTCCAGACCAACCGCTTCTACCACCAAGCCAACACGATCCACGAGTTCGGGTCGTTCTCCGTGGGCTTCACCTTCTGAGGCTGGCGGGTGGCGCCCCGGCGCCGCCCCAAAGACGTGGTCAGGCGGTCATGCGCTACGGGCAATGCGCCCCAGCGCGAGGGCATGCAGCTGTTGCCGCGGCGCACAATTTCTATATAATTCAGGGGTCGGCGGTGCGCGCCACGCAGCCGCCGGGAACTTTAATTTTTTAGACTAGATTAACCCAAATATCGCCGTATAACGGCGACAAGAACAAGGAATTCGCCGTGGCCAACGAAAAATCGCAAAATGTACAGGATGTATTCCTCAATCACGTGCGCAAGAGCAAGACGCCGGTCACGGT
>DATKNZ010000281.1:0-17224 GCA_035541055.1 Candidatus Acidiferrum sp.
CTGGGGCTGCATATCATGGACTACCGTGCGCGGAGCATCGGCGGCACGCTGCGCGTGGCCAACCGCCGGCGCCGCGGCACGCGGGTTTTGTGTTGCGTGCCTCGCGGGGGTTAAGGTAAAACAACCTCATGAGTCGCGGCGCAGCAACGGCTCGAAGCGTCAACCGGCATACCCGGATTCTCATTGTGGATGACCATCCGTTGGTGCGGGAGCGTTTGACGGAGGTCATTAACCGCGAACCAGACCTGCGGGTGTGCGGCGAGGCCGAAGACCGCCACGAGGCCATCCAGGCGGTGGTGGACCGGCGGCCCGACCTGGTGATTGTGGACCTCACGCTGCGCAACTCCGACGGCCTGGAGTTGATCAAGGACCTTCATGCCCGGTGGGCCAGCCTGCGGATGCTCGTGGTCTCGATGCATGACGAGTCGCTCTACGCCGAGCGGGTGCTGCGCGCCGGGGCACTGGGTTACATCACCAAGCAGGAGGCCACGCGGAATATCCTGCAAGCCATACGCCGCGTGCTCGCCGGCAACATCTACGTCAACGAGCGCATTGCCACCCATATCCTGACCCGGCTTACCACCAACGCCCCGTCAGTCGCCATCACGCCCGCCGAGGTGCTGGCGGACCGCGAGTTGCAGGTGTTCGAGCTTACGGGGCGCGGGCTGAACACCCGCGAGATCGCCGCCAAGTTGAGCATCGCGCCGAAGACGGTCGAGACTTACCGTGCCCGCATCCGCGGCAAGCTGAACCTGCCCGACAGAAACGAACTGCTGCGCTCGGCCATCTCCTGGGCGCACAAGCAATAGGGCGAATACTTCAGGCGGCCACGGTAGCCAGGCCGAAGCGTGTCCCGTGTTGCGTGTTGCGTGGGCGCCGAACACGCAACACGCAACACGTCCACGCAGCACGGTTCGCCTATCCGCGCTTCAAGCCCGTTGTGGCAGGTTCGGACCGTCGGCGTCGCAGAGGCTTGCCAGCGCCACGGTGTTCAACATGGCCTTCGGCACGAAGCCGCTCAACTCGACGAACTCGGGCAGCTTGGAGCCGTCGGCGCTCCGCTCTGAGCAGTGGTCATTATCACCCCAGGGCCCGAGACCATCGAGCGTCGGCACAGCGTCCCAGATCAGGTTGCCGTCGCTCAGGCCGCCGCGTTGCTCCCAATTCACCGGAAGGCCCAGCTCGTCTCCGGCCTGCCTCCAGAACTGGTAGAGGCGGTCGGAGCCCGGATTGCGCGGCCAGGCCCGAGACTCGGTGAGCATAGCCACGTTGATCTCGCAGCGGAAGCCATCTGCCGAGGCGCGCTCATCGCCCGGGCCCGCCAGGGCCAGCAAGCCGGCCTTGGCCGCCGCGCAGGCTTCCGGAGTGAACGCGCGAAACTCGCCCTCGGCAACCGCCTCGTGCGGCACCCGGTTCAGAACAGTGCCGCCCTTCACCGTGGCGACGTTGACCGTCAGCTCGCGCGAGTAATCGGTCAGCGCGGACACGCGCTGCAAGGTGCGGCCCAACTGGACGATGGCGTTTGCGCCGTGCGGATGCTTGCCTCCGGCGTGCGCGCCGCGTCCGCTCACGGTGATCCGCCAGGTGCCGCGTCCTTTGCGCGCGACCACCAGGCAGGGGGTCTTTCCCTGGCGACCCTCAGCTTCGAAGACCAGCGCCCCGAGCGTGCCCGCCTCGAAGTGGCGGCGGCAGAGGCCTCCAAAGTCCGGCGAGAAGCATTCCTCGGAGGAGTTCCAGATGAGCTTCCAGGTCACCTCCTCGAACGCCGCCGGCGCCTGGGCCTTGAGGGCCGTCAGCACCAGCCACATCATGACCGTGCCGCCCTTGATGTCATGGGTCCCAGGGCCGAAAATGCGGTCGCCCTCGCGAAGCCAATGGAAGCAGTTGCGCGCCTCCTCTTCGGGCGGGAACACGGTATCGAGGTGCGACACCAGGGCGATGCTTTTGGCCGAGCCCCCGCGCCGGGTCATAACGAGGTGGTCGCCCCAACCAGGGTTGGTCGAGGGCACGAACTCGGCCTGAAATCCGAGCGGCGCGAAGCACTCGGCGGTAAAGCGCCCGAGGCGGTTGACGCCTTCGCGATTGGCCGTGAAACTGTTCATGCCGACCATCTGCCGCAGCATTTCCAATGCGGCGGGCATCTGGGCGGCGAGGTAGGGTTCCAGGGATTCACGATTGAGCATGAGCGCGAGAGTGGAAGGGCAGGGGCTGATTGCCTAGACAAAAAGGGCCGTCCGTATTCACACTCGAGCACGAGCCGTCCCGAATGGCGCCTGGTTAAGTCGTAAATCTCTTAAAGATAGGCATTTACAGAAAACACCCCAGTTCCGGTCTGCCCAAGCCAAGCCGTAAGGCCCGGTTTCGCATCAGACTCCTAACTTTCGAGTCCCACGGCACTTACGCATCCGCCTTCCAAACCGAACGCTGCCCACTCCTTCACCACACCGTATCCTCTCCCTGACCTCACCGTTGAACCTCTGCAAACTTTGCAGAGGTTCAACGGTGAGGTCACGGGGAGGATACGGTGTGGTGACGGCGGAGTCGGCGGGCGCTTCAGACCGAGAGCCGGCTCGTTGGTGGAAACCGGGCGAATGGGGCTCTGACTGGCTGGCGAAATGGCAGATTTCGATGCCCGCTGCAGGCTAACTGACCTCGTCCCCTTGAGGCTTATCTAACCGCCGTTCCGAGCCGTCCCCGGTTCGCAGCGCTCCGTAAAAGACCCGACTTGATTTTTGTTCCATCGGCGCCCCTTTCTGTGGCAACCTAAAGGGTGCCATGGCAGCGAGTGCGACACAGACAGATTTTGTAGTCTGGGGAATCGACCAGACACCCTACGGCCCGGTGGAGCTACCGACCCTGGTGGCCTGGGTGAAGGATGAGCGGGTAACCGCCGACACTTGGATCTACGATGCCAAGAACAGCGCCTGGCAGAAGGCCGCCAGCTTGCCCGAGCTGCAGATGTTCTTCCGCCATTCCAAGAGCGCCGGCCCGGCCTCGTCGGGAGCCACTTCCGAGGGCGGCCTTGATCCCCGTGCCCTGCGGCGCATCAAGATCCTGGCCAGCATGACGGACGATCAGCTCGAACGCTTCGCCCAATTCATGCAGGTCGAGAAAGCCCCCCAGTGGGCGGTCATCGTCACCCAAGGCGAGCGCGGCGACAGCATGTACTTCATCCTGGAGGGCGAGCTGCGCGTGCGGATCAATGTCATGGGCAAGGAAACGATCCTGGCCACGCTCACGGTGGGTGACTTCTTCGGTGACATCTCGCTCTTCGACCAAGGCCCGCGCTCGGCGGATGTGGTGGCCAATACCGATAGCCTGTTGGTCAAAGTTTCGTCCAGCGCCTTCGACCAGCTCTCGCATGAGGCGCCGGAGATTGCCACGCCCTTCCTGCGCGCTATTGGCCGCACGTTGACCGCCCGCATCCGGGCCGACAACAAGCGCTTCGGCGATTCGGTCAAGTTCGGTCGTGCCGCGGGCGCTGATTAGTCTTGAGTCTGGGGTCTAAATTCTTGAGTCACTTCGGCTCGCCCTCGTGCTCGTCCTCGAAATCGTAACCGGGTTCATCGAGGACCAGGACAAGCGGCGCCCTTACTCAAGACTTTAGACTTCAGGCTCAAGACTGAGTCATTTCCCTTCCAGTCCCGTGAGATAGGCCAGGATCAAGTCCGGCAGGTCCGGGCCGTAACCGCCTTCCAGGAGACTGAACGCCGGCACGCCCAGGCTGCGGACGCTCTGCCCGAGCCAGTGGAAATCCTCCGCCTCCAGGGAGCCCTGGGCCAATGGGTCACGAGCGTAGGCGTCAAAGCCCGCCGACACACCGACCAGGTCCGGCTTGAACGCCTGTAGGTGCTCCAGGGCGCTGGAGAGCACCTCGCGGTAATGGGCCCTTGGCGTTTGGGGCAGGACCGGGTAGTTGAAGCAGTTGGAGCCGACGTTCCGCGTGCCCGTGCCCGGATAGCACGGGAACTGGTGAACGGAGATGAAGGCGGCGCCGGTCTTGTTGAGCAGGATGGCCTCGGTGCCGTTGCCGTGGTGCACGTCGAAATCGAACACGGCGACCCGTCGGTTGCCGTTGGCCAGCGCGGCAAGCACCGCCACGGCCATATTGTTTAAGTAACAGAACCCCATGGCGCGGTTGCGCGTGGCATGGTGCCCGGGCGGCCGCATCAGGCTGAAGACCGGCTCCCCGGCCAGCCCAAGGTCCTTGGCCAGCAAGGCGGCGCCAACCGAGGCCCGGGCGTAATCGGCGATGCTAGGGAGCCAAGGCGTGTCGGCGTCGAAGTCCTCGGGCAGGGTCAGCCGGGCCACCAACTCAGGGGCGTGGGCACGGAGAATGGCCGCCTCGTCGCAAGCTCCCGGTTTTCGCCAGGCGATGGGCAACTCGGTCTGCTGCCGCAGCCTCTGCAAGCTCGCGCTGATGCGCTCCGGACGCTCGGGGTGGCCGGGATGTGAATAGCCGGTGCAGTGCTCGTCGGTGATGATCGTCATGCGGCCTGAAACGCTGCAAGGCCCTGCCCCTTGAGCAGCGGTTCGTTTATCGTTCTATCAGACACCCGTTTTGGAAAGAGTTGTGCTCGCTCCCGGGCTCCAGTCGGCGCTAGCGCCCCCGCTCCCGGGCCGCAGGATTAGGCAAGGTGCGTCCTTCCGGGCAAAAGTCAAATCCCTGCAGCGTTCCGGCGAGGGTGTCGGCCCAGGGCCGATCATGAAGGGTGGTAGGGACGCGTTCCACCGCGTCGCCATCTTCCCGAGATAGCAGGGACGCGGTGGAACGCGTCCCTACCACCCTTCAATCAATTGGCCCTGGTGTCGGCGACGGGCAGGCATTGTGAGATTGACTGCCCTAATCCGGTGTGGCATCATGCCTAATGCGTGCCCCAAGGCGCAAGCAAGCGGCCCCCATTCCGCAAAGGGCAGGGGCAGGAGAAGGCTATGGCCCTTAGCCTGACGAAGCGAAAGTATAGCCTGGTCGGCGACAACACAATCGCCGCCTTGCAGAAGGGACTGGCCGAGGCCACGTGGTACACCTCGCCTGTTCCCAAGGAAACGATGCGCGAGCTGCTGGTACGGCGCGACGGGCCGGCCATTCGCGATACGCTCATCTGGTTTGCTATTCTCATTGGCTCCGGCGTGGCCGGCTACGTCCTGTGGAAAGCCGGGAGCTGGTGGGCGGCGCTGCCGTTCATGATTTACGGGGCCATTTACGCCTCGACCTCCGATTCCCGCTGGCATGAATCCGGGCATGGGACCGCGTTCAAGACGGACTGGATGAACAACGCGCTCTACGAGATTGCCTCTTTCATGGTGATGCGCGAATCGGTGCCCTGGCGGTGGAGCCACGTGCGGCATCACAGCGACACCATTATCGTGGGCCGCGACCCGGAGATCGTTTGGCCCAGGCCGCCGGATATCCGCGGGGCCATCCTGGGCTTCTTCAGCCTGAGGACGATTCCGCTCTACTTCCGCAACGTGGCCTTGCACTGCGTGGGCCGGCTCACCCCCGAGGAAAAGACCTACATCCCGGAGTCGGAGAACGGCAAGGTGTTCTTCCGCGCGCGGATATACATGCTCATCTACCTCACGGTCCTGGGCCTGGCGGCCTGGTATCGGAGTTTCCTGCCCCTCATGTACATTGGGTTCCCGCAGCTTTACGGCGGGTGGCTGACCGGGATCTATGGGCACACGCAGCACGCCGGCCTGGCGGAGAATGTGCTCGACCACCGGCTCAACTGCCGGACGGTCTATATGAACCCGGTCAACCGCTTCCTTTACTGGAACATGAATTACCACGTCGAGCACCACATGTTCCCGCTGGTGCCCTACCATAACCTGCCGCGGTTGCACGAAGTGGTTAAGGCCGACATGCCGACGCCGTATCGCAACTTGTGGGAAGCCTGGCGCGAGATCATTCCGGCCGTGCTGCGGCAGGTTAAGGACCCCACCTGGTTCGTGGAACGCAAGCTGCCCACGCCCACCCTCGAGGCCGGAGCGCCGGCCGGCCCGCGCATCCTCACCGCCAAGGGCCGCGTCGTGGATGGCTGGGCCGAGGTCTGCGTCAGCGGCATGCTGAAACCCGAGGACGTGGTCCGTTTCGACCACCAGGGAAGCACCTACGCGATTTACCGCACGGCGGACGGCGACGTTTACGCGACCGCCGGGCTGTGCACGCATGCGCGCGCTCACCTGGCCGAAGGCTTCGTGAAAGGCAGGCTCATAGAATGCCCGAAGCACAACGGGCGCTTTGACTTCACCGACGGCTCGCCGCAGCGCAAGCCGGTCTGCGTCGCCTTGCAAACGTTCCCGGTGCGGGAACACGACGGCAAGATATTCCTCCAGCTCGCTGCCGCGGAGCAGAGCGGCGAGCCATTCGCGGCGGAGCAGGGAGAGCAGTCTCGAGTCTTAAGTCTAAAGTCTTGAGTCGTTATGCGCTGAGCGACTCGAGACGTTAGACTTGAGACTCGCGACTGTCCGGCCTGCTGCTGCTGCCGCGGTCACGCCTGCAGTTCCCTGGCGGCCCGTGGCGGCGCAGCCTTCAAAACCTCCTCAGCGCGCACGTACTCCGCCAGCGTCAGCGGTCGCCCGGATTCCACCCGGCGCAGCAGCTCGCGCGTCGGTTCATCGGGAGCCAGGGCAGACCCTGGAGCGTCCGTTTGCGTCGGGCCGGGTGGCATGGTCCTGGTGTAGGTGCCGGAAGTTCTTGCGCGTTTCACGAGTTCTTAATAGCCCGCATTGCCCCCCGTTGCTATCGGGCCGCGGTCTGAAATCATCTCCTCAAATTCCTGAGGCAGCCCCGTCCAAATGCGTTGAAGCGCTGGGACTGCGTGTTCCTGCCCACGCAACACGCTTGAGTGGTTTAATGCCCTAACGGTTGAACGCCAGGGCCAGTCACCGGCCAAAGACTTCCTCGATGGCTTCCAACTTCATTGCGCCGTCGCCTCGCGTGGGTGCGACGATGCCGCCCTCGCCGAACTCGTTCCAGGCATAGATCAGCAGCATCTTGTGCCGCCGTCCGGCCGCCTCGGGCACGCCGAGGTTCGGGCCGGCATCCAGGGCTGCCTTGACCTCGCGGAGCGCGCCCACCCAATCGGCGCGCGAAGGCGGGTCGAACGCAGGACGCGGGTCCCGCCAGGGACGCGGGTCCCATCCGGCGGGCAGATAAGGCACGTACGGCTTCGGGCAATTTGCGGCGTAGTCCTGCCAGGCCCGCTGGGCGACCGCCAGCAAAAGGGAGTAGGCGTAAGGCTTCTCCGCCGCGGGCAAACCGGGCACATCCATGTAAGTCGTCAGGAAGTCGTACGGTCCGGCAGCCGGGGCGATGGTGGCTGCCTCGGAGGCCATGACGCCCCCGCCCACAAGCAGGCCGGGCAAACCGGTGTCGCGGGCGGTCTCACGAAGGATCCGCAGCCGCTCGGCAACGCGCCGCAGGTCGCCGCCGTTTTGGTGCAGAAAATGATCGAGCCCGTGGATCTTGAACACCGGGCGCCCGCCCACCCTGAGGTAGCTCGGGTCCTGCATGGCGGCGACCCAGACGCGGCAGGCACTGTGCCAGTCCGCCTCTGACTTGAGGTCGAACGGCGGGTGGTTCACGAACTCGATTGTGAACTTGAGCCCGTGCCGGTTCGTTGAAGCCAGGAACTGCCGGACGCCCGCATTGAGGGGGTGGCTCGCCCAGTCCGCCGGGGTATGGCCTGCGGGATACCAGAGCATTTGGAAGAAGGAGACACCGTGGCCCGCGGCGGCGGCCATCTCGCGGTCCAGGGTGGCCTGTTCGTTGTACTCGCCCAGCAGCGGCACGCGCCCGGGCCACGCGCCGCGCCAGTCCTGCCCCGCGACCACCCACTTGTTGGGCTGGGCCCGCCACCAACCCGAGAAGTAATAGACGCCGACCAGGTAACCGGGCGCAGCCTCGACCTTGGGGGTCTCGGGTGGCGCCGGGAGCGCGGCGGGGGAGGTTTGCTTCCCGGCAACGCACCGTGGCACCGTCAGCGCGCAAGCTGCGGCGCAGGCGAGCAGGCACAGATGATGCAACGACCCTGGCCGGAAACGACACATGGCAGCCTTCGTTACACTCTCCTGCCTTCGTTCGCAAGACCCGTCGCTGTGCCGGCGGAGCGCGGACACTCTTGGCCGCAGCAGTACTCCCATCACCGTTGCCGCCCGATTCCAGCCCTGGCCGGGCGTCGGGCATTGCGGCGGACTGGAAAGGTCCGCGCTCCGGGCTCTGTAACCCCTTGCCGCTCCGCTCGGGATTTGTATCCTTGCGGCGTGCCCAACTCATCGGCTGGCCGATACCAGAGCGGCGCGCTGGCGGGGCTGATTCTCTGCCTGGCCCCGGTTCTGGCTGGCGGCGCGACGAACTCCCTCTGGTTTGCCCATCCGTGGCAGTCCGACGACGGGCTGCCCAATAACACCGTCAGCGGTGTGGCGCAAACCCCCGATGGCTACCTGTGGCTCGGCACGCCCAGCAGCCTGGTGCGCTTCGACGGTGTCCGGTTCGAGGACTTCTCGCCCACCAACTTCATCGCTCCGCCCAACCGCGGCACCATCGCCATGCTGCGAGGCGGCAACGGTTCCTTGTTGCTGGCGATGGACCGCGGCGGCGTGGTGCGCCTGCGACCGGGCGCATCGCAGGCCTTCACCACAGGCCTGCCCAGCTCTATCCCCAACGGCCTGGCGGAAGACGGGGAGGGGACGCTGTGGGTCGCCTATCGTGGCGGGGCGGTCTATCGGCTCAAGGACGGAGAAGCCAACCCCTGCGGCAGCCAAACCAGCCTCCCGGGAGGGAGCGACATCTGCGCCCTGTGCAGCGACAGCCAGGGGCGAATCTGGTTCGCCAAGGCCGGCCAATGTGGCGTAGTGCGGGACGGAGCTTTCGTGACACTCCACAGCTACGCGCCGCAGCCGGCGCGCCTGGCGGCTTCCCGCGCGGGTGGGGTCTGGCTCTGCGCGGGCTCCCGGCTATTTCAGATTGATGCGGAGGGCACGTTCCGCGATTGCGGCGAGCTCAAAGCCGAGCGCGCCAACACCGCCGCGTCGGCACTGCTTGAGGACCACGAAGGCGCCGTCTGGATAGGTACCTCGTTCGACGGGCTTTTCCGGCACGATGACTCGGGCTTTGAATCCATCGAGACGACGCACCAGGAAATCCTCAGCCTCGCCGAAGATCGGGAAGCCAACCTCTGGGTCGGCACGGCGGGAGGCGGCCTCAACCGGGTGCGCCGCCGGGCAGTAGCGCTGGAGGGGGTTGGAGCCGGCCTGCCTTTTGCCGCTGTCCAATCCATCTGTCAGGATGCCAGCGGCGTGATCTGGGCTGCCACCCAGGACGGCGCCATCGCCTGCCGGACGCACGAGGGGTGGGCGGCCATGCCCGAGACCGAGCACTGGCCCGATGATGCGACATGCATAGCGGCGGATGCGAAAGGCGCCCTGTGGATTGGTACCCGCCAGCACGGACTCCTGTGCCGGCGTGAGGGCAAGTTCGTGTCGTGGGGCGACCCGGCGCAACTTGGCTCGCGGACGTTGCACACATTGCTCGCGAGCCGGGCAGGGGAGTTGTGGCTCGGCGTGGACAGCCCCAGGGCCATCCAACGGCTCCGCGATGGCCGCCTTACCGACTTCCCCGTCCCACCTGACAGCCGCGTGATTCGCGCCATGGCCGAAGATGGCGCCGGTAATATCTGGGCGGGCACTGCCAAAGGCGTGCTCCTGCGGGTGACCGGCGACAAGTTGGAGCAGGTTAGCCTGCGGCCTGAGAAGGAACCCGCCTCGATTCGGACGCTTTACGGGACACCGGACGGCGCGCTCTGGATCGGCTATGCGGGCTGGGGCCTGGGCCGCCTGAAGGACGGCCACTACGCCGAGTTCCACTCCGAGCACGGCCTTTTTGACGATTACATCTCCCACATTGTCGCCGACGGACACGGGTGGCTGTGGCTCGGGGCGAACCGCGGGCTGTTCAAGGTCCGCCTGCAGGACCTGGAGGAGGCGGCCCACAGCCGGGACCCGCGCATCCGCTCGATCCATTATGGGCGGGGCGAGGGTTTGCCCAGTTTACAAGCGGTGTTCGGTTCGTCCCCGGATGTGCTGCGTAGCGCCGATGGCCGGCTCTGGATGCCGATGCGCACTGCGCTGGTAGTGGTTGACCCCCGGAGGCTTGGCCGGAATGCCCCCGCCCCCGAAGTCCTGCTGGAGCGCGTGGCAGTGGACGACCGCACCGCCGCCTGGTACGGGGGCGTGCTGCCGCCGCCGGGCCGCCCGTCCGCGCCGGTGCTCGACCTCGCGGTCACTAACGCAGAGTTGCATTTGCCGCCGGGGCACCGCCGCCTGGAATTCCAATTCTCCGCCCCCACCTTTGCGACGCCCGAGAACGTCCAATTCCGCTACCAGCTCGAAGGCTACGATGACGGATGGGTTGAAGCCGGCACGCAGCGCCTGGCCCGCTATCCGCGGCTTTCGCCAGGCCCCTATGTCTTCCGCGTGATTGCCTCGAGCACCGAGGGCGTCTGGCCCCCAACCGGCGCGCGCCTGAGCGTCGTGGTGGCGCCCTTCTCGTGGCAGACATGGTGGTTCCGCTCCGCCGCCCTGGCCGGGTTCACGCTGATCATCGTGGCCATCGTTCGCTATATCTTCTTCCGCCGCCTGCACCGGCGACTGCTCCTCCTCGAGGCGCAGGCCGCCCTCCACAAAGAGCGCGCCCGCATCGCCAAGGACATCCATGACGACCTCGGGGCCAACCTGACCCAGATCGCCCTGCTGGGAGAACTGGCCCGGCAGGACCAGGCCGAACCTGGCAAAGCGGCCGCCCGTATGGAGACGATCTCCGGCACCGCGCGCCAGGCCATCAAGGCGCTTGATGAAATCGTCTGGGCCGTCAACCCGCGCAACGACACCCTGGCGCACCTGATTGACTACGCGGGCCAGTTCGCGCTCGACTACCTGCGTTTGGCGGGCATCCGCTGCCGGCTGGATTTGCCCGAGCAAACGCCCGCCCGCGAACTCTCCACCGACGTCCGGCACAACCTCTTCCTGGTCATTAAGGAGTCCTTGCACAACATCGTCAAACATGCCCGCGCCACCGAAGTCTGGCTGCGCGCCACCGTCACCGACCAGGCGCTGGAGATCCGCATCGAAGACAATGGCCAGGGCTTCGATAAGGCCCCGGAGGACGCGCTGTCCGATGGCCTGCGCAACATGCGCCAGCGCCTGGTGGATGTCGGCGGCGACTGCCGGGTCGAAAGCCGCCCCGGCGCCGGCACGAAGGTCATCGCCTGGGTCCCGTGCCCCAAGCCATGAGCGCATTGAACGTTTGTTCGATTGCCCGCCCACGGTGGGCGGCGCAAGATGCAGGCGAGCGATAATATGCGCATCAAAGTGTCCATCGTGGAGGACAACCGCGGCACCCGGGAGAGCCTTAGCGAGTTGCTGGCCCGCGCGCCAATGTTGCGCTGCGTCGGCGCCTACCCCAGCGGCGAGGAAGCACTGCGCCACATCCCCACCGAGCAGCCCGATGTCGTGCTGATGGACATTAACCTGCCCGGCATGAGCGGCATCGAATGCGTCACCCGCCTGAAGGAACGCCTGCCCAAAACGCAGGTGCTCATGCTGACCACGTATGACGAGAGCGACCTCATCTTTGATTCCCTGCGCCGGGGCGCGAGCGGCTACTTGCTCAAGAACATGCCCCCGGCGGAACTGATCCAGGCCGTCGAGCAGGTCCACGCGGGCGGCGCCCCGATGTCCATGCAGATCGCCCGCAAGGTGGTCAGCCACTTCCAGCGGATCACCCAGCCTGCTTCCGACGTCGAGCGGCTAACCAAGCGCGAGCAGGAGATTCTGGGGCTGCTGGCGAAGGGTTTCCTCTACAAGGAGATCGCCGATCAGCTCGGCATCTCTCTGAGCACGGTCCGCGCTCATTTGCACACCATCTACGAGAAGCTCCACGTGCAGTCGCGCACCGAGGCGGTGGTGAAGTTCCTGGGGCGGGATTAGCTGCAACGCGCTCAGCCGTGTCTATGCAGGAGACTTCTAACGCAAAGCCGCAAAGGAGCAAAGGCGCAAAGGATTTGGACGTCTGAGTCCATGACCTCCGAAGTCACCGTGGCGCTGGCATGACCGGGGTAGGAGAAGGGGGTCCACTCCGCTTTGCGCCTTAGCTCCTTTGCGCCTTTGCGTTGAATTCCGACTGCGTTAGTACGGCCTACAGCGTGGGCTTCAGGTAATAGATATTGGTCGCGATCTGCCAGGGCACGCTGGTGGCATGGCCGTCGGCGTATACCACATTCCCTTTCTTACTGTGCCGCACGGTCAGGTAATTGTTCAGTGCCGTCCCGGCTGAGTTGTAAGGCTCCCAACGCCCGCACTGGACCACCCAGGTTGATCCGTGCTGCACCTCGATCGCCGGCTCATCGTTGGGATTGAGCGCCGCGACCGGCTCGGCCACCAGGATCTTGTTGGCCGGATTGATCACCCGTGTGGACTTGAAATAGTACGCCTTGCTGGTCGTATCAATTATGGTGGTGAACCCGGCGCTCGTGCCGTTGTAGATGTCCCAACTCGTGAACTCGTAGCTGTAGTAGTAGGGCCCATCCCCGCTCTGCGCATACGTGATGCGGTCATTGTCATACTTATCCAGCGGGCAGCGAAAGATGTTGGTCGAGGTGCGCGTGCCCAGTTGGGCGATGACGGGGCTCTTCTCAAGCGTCATGTATACCCCACCGACCGTGGGCGTGTAGGGGGGCACCCGCCAGTAAATCCAGTCTTCGAGGTGCGGCCCGTACGTATTGGCCGAAGCGGCTCCCGCATAGATGTCGTTGTAGTCGCCCACGTACATCGCCATGCCCATCCCCAACTGGCGGATGTTGTTAAGGCAGTAGGTCTGGCCGGCCTTCGCCTTCGCCTTGGCCAGTGCCGGCAGCAGCAACGCCGCCAGGATGGCGATGATGGCGATGACCACGAGCAGCTCGATCAAGGTAAAGGCCCGCGCCGGTCGTGGCGTTGGACGGGCAAGCGACATCAAAACGCGTTTCATGGGCGCATTCAGTTCAGTCTTTCAGATCATAATAGGCGCGGAACCAGCGGGGCAACCATAGAACGTTTGTTCTATCGAGCCTATTCAGGCAGCAGCGTAAGCCTCCGGCTTGCGCCCGTCCCGGCAACCCTCCGGCTTGCCGCACGCACTTCCTCAGCCGAACAATCCAGAGGATTGTTGGGACCATCGCAAGCCGGAGGCTTGCGCTACGAATCAGTGCTAATCCGTGCAATCCGTGTCTCTGCTCTCAAACCGCGCCGGACCGCTCTTGCCAAGCCCGGGCGGCCGCCCTACTCTGGGGCCATCATGAAACTCTCCAACAAGCTTGAAAAGGCTCTCAACGACCAGATTAGCCTGGAATACCTTTCCGCCTTCGCCTACCTGGGCATGGCGGCCTACTTCGACAACACGGCATTCACCGGCTTCGCCAAGTGGATGCAGATTCAGAGCCAGGAGGAACTCGGTCACGCCCAGCGCTTCTTCAAATACGTCGTGGACCGCGGCGGCAAGGTGGCCCTGCAAGCCATCCCGCAGCCCAAGTGCGAATACAAATCCCCCCTGGACGCCTTCCGCGCCAGCCTGGGCCACGAGCAAAAGGTCTCGGCCGCCATCTATGCCATTTATGAGCTGGCCGGCGCCGAAAAGGACTACGCCACCCTCTCGTTCCTCAAGTGGTTCCTTGACGAGCAGGTCGAGGAGGAGAAGAACGTCACCGAGATCATCGCCAAGCTCGAACTCATAGGCGAAAACCACAACGGCCTGTTCCACATGGACAAGCAGGCCGCCAAGCGCGCCGAAGAGAAAGAGGCGGACTAAGCGCGCCACCCCGGCGGCGCAGCACCGGACCCTATGCCGTACCGCACGCTGGGCGTGGATGAGGTCGCGAGCTACCTCCACCTCAGCCGTGCCGACATCGAGCGACTGGTGAAGGACCGGGACATCCCGTTCGAGAAGCGCGGCAGTCGGCTCGTCTTCCTCAAAGGCGACATAGACGCCTGGGTCTCACCTCGCATTCTGGGCCTGGAGGGGCGCGGCCTCGCCGAGTACCATCAGAAGACGTCGCAGGACACGCGCCAGATCGTGCCCGGCGAGGCCATCATGCCGGACCGTATTCGCCCTGAGTTCATTGACTCGGCCCTCCCGGCGAAGACCAAAGCGTCCGTGCTCCGCGAAATGGCGGCCCTGGCCGGGCGCACCGGGCGAGTGTGCGACCCCAAAGCCCTCCTCGAGGGCTTGCAGGCGCGGGAGGAACTGTGCTCCACCGGCCTGCCCGGCGGCCTGGCCCTCCTGCACGCGCGCAGCCCCGGCCAGTATCTCTTCGACGCCCCCTTCCTCGTCCTGGGCCGGACGGTGCAGCAAATCCCCTTCGGCGCGCCCGATGGCCAGCCCACCAACCTCTTCTTCCTCATCGGCTGTCCGGACGAGCGCATGCATCTGCACGCCTTGGCCCGCCTGTGCATGATGGCGCAGAAAACGGACCTGATCGCGGAATTGCGCGCAGCGCCGGATTCAACCGCGATGTGCGACGCCCTGCTCGCCGCCGAGCAGCGCGTGCTCGAAAGCCGCCCCGCCACGGCGACGTAGCGGAAGTTCGAAATCCGAAGCCCGAAATCCGAAACAAATTCAAATGCTGCAATCCCAAATGTCCGAAACACACGCTGGCCACAGGTTTCGGTCATTGCTTGTTGTAGCATTTGGGTTTGTTTCGGATTTCGGATTTCGGGTTTCGGATTTTCTCCTTCTCCTCCTGCTCGCCTGCTCCGCTCCCGCCGCTCCCTTGCGCGTCGCCACCTTCCGCTGTGACATAACACCCGGCCCCGGCGAACCGCTCGTCTGGGCGACCCCGCTCACCAAAGTCGAGGAGCCCCTCCTTGGCAAGGGCATCGTCCTTGAAGACGGCACCAACCGCTTCATCCTGTGCGCGCTGGACTGGTGCCTGGTGTGCAACGAGACCGAACTCTCCTTCCGCCGCGCCCTGGCCTCCGCTGCGGGCACCGACCCCGCGCGCGTCGCCGTCCAATGCCTTCACCAGCACGCCGCGCCCTACGCGGACGAGGCAGCATATCGCCTGCTGGAGGCCGCGCCCAAGCCCCTGCCGCATCTCAGCGCCGGGTTCATGGACAAGGTCCGCCGCCAGTTGGCCGATGCCGTGCAGGAAGCCACGGCCCGGCTCGAGCCCTTCGACCGTATCGGCATGGGCCAGGCCAAAGCCGAGCGCATCGCCTCAGCCCGCCGGCTCCGGGATAATGACGGCCGCCCCCTTACTCGGTTCAGCAGCGGCGCCCGCAACCCGAGCATGGCCGAGGCGCCGGAAGGCCCGATTGACCCCTTCCTGAAAACGATAACCCTGGCCAGCGGCCACAAACCCCTGGTCCGCCTGCATTATTACGCCACCCACCCCCAAACCTTCTGCTGTGATGGCCGGGCCTCCGCCGATTTCGTCGGCCTCGCCCGCGAGGCAGTCGAGCGCGACGACAAGACCTTTCAGATCTACTTCACCGGCTGCGCCGGCGATGTCACCGTCGGCAAGTACAACGACGGCTCGCCCCAGGCCCAGGCCGGGCTGACCCAGCGCCTCGAGGCGGCCATGCTGGCCTCCATCGCCCAGACCCACTATGTGCCTGCGAAGCACCTCGTCTGGCGCACGCAAACCGTGGTCCTGCCGTTGCGCGGCAGCCGGGCCGACGTCACTGCCGCGAGCCGCGCCTGGCTCAATGACCCCGCCCAGCCCGACGGCCATCGCGTCTATGAGGGCGTGATGCGCCTGGCGTTTGTCGAGCGATTGGACCGCCCCATCCAGGTCAGCTCTCTCCAGATTGGCCGGGCCTACATCCTGCACCTGCCCGGCGAGCCCATGCTCGCCTTTCAGTTCTTCGCCCAGCAAGCCCGCCCGGATGACTTCATCGCTGTCGCCGGCTATGGCGATTGCGGCTGCGCCTACATCTGCACCGACCAGGCCATTGCCGAGGGCGGCTACGAACCCACTGCCTCGAATGTCGGCAAAGGCTCCGAAGCCGCGCTCAAGCAGGCCATCCGGGCCCTGCTCGGCCAGCCCGGTGCGCCCTAGCCGGCTGAGGTTCCGAAGAATTTGGGAACATCCAACATCCAATGGGTCGACGGGGGCAGTGATTGGATGTTGGTTGTTGGTTGTTGGATGTTGGATGTTTCCGTGGTAGGGACGCCGCGCCGAGGCGTCCGCTGCCCCCAGAACACGGACGCCTCGGCGAGGCGTCCCTACCAGAGTGAAGTATTCGGCCCAGGTGGACGCACTGGCCCCGTCCGTCCTTCACTTCTCCTGCCGCGCCGCGGCCAACCTGCCTCGTCGCTCCGCCCGTTGTTTCTGCAGCAGCCGTGCCAGGTAAACCACGATGAGGATGTTGAAACACGTAATCGCGAGAGTTAGATGCGTCGGATGCCGCAGCAGGTGCGCGATTTCCATTGGCAGATACACTCCGGCGGAGATGACGGCGAACCACTCCGCCCAGTGCCTCGCGTTCCATAACCCATACGCCTCGACCAGGCGGATCAGCCCGTAGGCGAAAGCCAGGCCCGCTACCTGTGCCACGTGCTGATGCGTCATGCGGGCGAACGACTCGATGAACAGATGCCGGTAATGCGTGTCGGGATTTATCCTGTGCCGCACCAGGAACGTATCAATCACGGAATGGAGGTCCGTGTGCCGCAGCGAGATCACACCGCAGCCGGCCGCGATGGCCAACACGCCCTTCACCGCTTCCAGCACCGCAATGCTTCGCAACCCCGCAGGCGGCCTGCCCGCATTCGCGTTCACTGGTTTGTCCTCACAAACCCTGGCATCCTGGTTAGTACCCGCCACCCCACGACCATAGCGGCGACCCCTCCCGCCGTCAACGCTCCGGGGTAAAGGCGCGGTAACGGTTTAAGTAGCGTAAGCCTCCGGCTTGCGATCGTCGCAACAATCCTCTGGATTGTTGGGATAGCGCGTCATATGCGGCAACCCAGAGGGTTGCCGGGACGGGTGCAAGCCGGAGGCTTACGCTACTACCCCGGCGCCAATGGCTGGCTTGCGGTTGGAACATATTATCGTGACCTGCCTGCGGTCTCGTGGCATTGTCCGCCCGTGACCACGACCGAGGCGATTAAATTGCTTGAGCAGTTTCGGGCGGGCGGGGTGAGCCGCGATGCCGTGTTGCGGAAGTTCCAGGCCGCGCCTGTAGC
>DATKNZ010000282.1:0-11447 GCA_035541055.1 Candidatus Acidiferrum sp.
CGTGTATTCAAATTGAATATACGGGGATTATACGGGGATTATACGGTGTGGTGACGGAGAGGTGAGGGCGTAGAGCTGAGGTGGATTTGTGGAGCCCTTCTTCGTAAGTGCCTGTCCATTACTGTCTTACTCCGTGCCTATTGTGGCGGTGGCGGACGCCTCGGCGAGGCGTCCCTACCCTGCAGCCTGTTGCCGCTTCAGGGACGGCGCCAAGGATTTGGGCTAGGGACTTCACCGGTCCGGCCGCTGGGACTGCCGGGTGTGTTCCCGGTGTTTGCCGCGTGTGTCTCCCATGTTGATCAGATCAACATGGGAGACACACGCGGCAAACACCGGGCAATCACCGCGGAGCTCTGCGGGAGCAGGTAGGGGCTGGTAAGGCGGTGGCACTGGGGTAGCGGGCTTAATTCGTGGGGTTTGGCGGCCTTGGCGAGATAGGAGCAGGCACGTGCGCAGGCGCAAATGGCCATTGGAAACCGGTGCCGGGCCTTCTATTCTTCGCCGGATGAACATTCTGGAAGAGCTACAGTGGCGGGGGCTGTTGGCGGATTGCACCGACGCGCCCGAGTTGGCGAAGCGGGTCGGCGCCGGGCCGATCACGGTGTACGCCGGGTTCGATCCGACGGCGGATAGCCTGCACGTGGGGAACCTGGTGCCGTTGCTGGGGCTGCGGCGGTTCCAGTTGCTGGGGCACCACCCGATTCCGCTGGCGGGCGGGGCCACAGGGTCTATCGGCGACCCCAGCGGGAAGGCGCAGGAGCGGCAGTTGCTGACCAAGGAAGTGTTGGACAACAACATCGCCAAGGTGAAGGAGCAGCTCCGGCGGTTGCTGGATTTCGACGCGAAGGCCAACCCGGCGCGGCTGATGGACAACGCGGATTGGACCGCCTCGGTGCGTTACCTGGACTTCCTGCGCGACATCGGGAAGCACTTCTCGGTGAACCAAATGGTCGCCAAGGAAAGCGTGCGTGCCCGGATGGAGGACCGGGAGGCTGGCATCAGCTACACCGAATTCAGCTACATGCTGCTGCAGGCGTTCGATTTCTACGTGCTGTGCCGCGACCATGACTGCGAGCTGCAGATCGGCGGCAGCGACCAATGGGGCAACATCACGGCCGGGATTGACCTTACACGGCGCAAGCTGGGACGGACGGTATATGGGCTGACGTTGCCGCTGATCGTGAATGCCGACGGCAGCAAGTTCGGCAAGACGGTGGCGGGGGCGGTGTGGCTCGATCCGGCGCGCACGAGCGTGTACCGGTTTTACCAATACTGGATTCGCACCGATGACCGGGACGTGGTTCGTTATCTGAAATACTTCACGTTCCTGGGGCAGGAGGAGATCGCCGCGCTGGAAAAGCAGCACGCCGAGAACCCCGGGGCGCGGGCAGCGCACAAGGCGCTGGCGAAAGCGGTGACGGACCTCGTGCACGGCCCGAGCGCCACGGCGGAGGCGATGCGCGCCAGCGAGATTCTGTTCGGCGGCGACCTGAAGGGCATTTCGGAGGCCACGTTCAACGACATCGTAGGCGAGGTGCCCACGAAAGAGATTGGGAAGGCCGAACTGGACGGCACGGGCAAGCCCCTGGTCGAGTTGCTGGTGCACAGCGGGCTCTGCGCGTCCAAGGGCCAGGCGCGCAAGGACGTTGAGGGTGGCGGGGCTTATGTGAACAACGTGCGCGAGGCGAGCTTCCAGCGCCTGGTCACGTCCCGGGACCTGCTCTTTGGCAAGCACTTGCTCCTGCGCAAGGGCAAGCGGAACTACGTCGTGCTGACGGCGAAGTAACGCCGGGGCGCCGGGCCGTCGGGAGCGCCTTGCGGGCAGAGATGCGCAGGCTTAATGCCCGTTGACGATCTCCGGCAGCTTGAATATGGGCAGGAACATGCAGATGACCATGCCGCCCACCACGACGCCCAGGAAGACGATCAGGATAGGCTCGATCAGCGCCGTCAGGCCCGACAGGGTGGTCTCGATCTCCTCGTCCAGGAAGTCGGCGATACGCTCGAGCATATTGTCAATCTTACCCGTCTGCTCGCCGGCGGTGACCATGCGGATGATCATCGTGGGGAAGACCGGGTGCCGACCCAAGGCGGCGCTGATGCCTTCGCCGCGCTCGATGTCCTGCGCGGCAGCTTTGACGGCCTTTTCCATGACCACGTTACCCACGGTATTGGAGACGATTTGCAGCACTTCCAGGATCGGGACGCCGCTGCGAATGAGCGAGGCCAGGGTGCGGCTGAAACGCGCGAGGCAGATCTTGTGGGCGATCGAGCCGAAGATGGGCAGCCGGATGCGATGCGAGTCCCAGAACTGCCGGCCGACGGGCGTTTTGATGAAGTAGAACCAGCCGTACACAGCCGCGCCGCCCAGCAGCAGAAATCCCAGGAGGTAGTGCTTCACGAAATTGCTGACCTTGATGAGGTAGAGTGTGGGACCGGGCAGGGTCGCGTTGAAGCTGGCAAAGATTTGCCCGAAAACCGGGACGACCTTCACCAGGAGGAAGATGGTGATACAGATGGCGACAATGGTCACGACCGTGGGGTACATGATGGCGGACTTGACCTTCTTGCGGAGGCGGGCGGTGTTTTCCAGGTAAACGGCGAGCCGGGCGAGGATTTCGGCCAGCAGACCGCCGCGCTCGCCGGCGCCCACCATGCAGACGTAGAGGCGGTTGAACACCTTGGGGTGCTTTTGCAGGGCCTCGGAGAAGCTGTCACCACTCTCGACGCGGGCGCAGATGTCCTTGATGACGTCGCGCATGACTTTGTTGGTGGTCTGCTCGGCCAGGGCCTGCAGCGATTGGACGATTGCCAGGCCCGCATCAATCATGGTCGCGAGCTGCCGGGTGAATATGACCAGGTCGGCAAGGCCCACCCGGCCGCCGCTGGTGCGGCCCTGTTTGCCCACCTTCTCCTGGATGGAGAGGACGAGCATGTTGCGGTTCAGGAGGGCGGCGATGGCAGCTTGTTCGCTTGCGGCTTCAACCGAGTTGCGGATTTCGCGATTAGTGGTCGTGTCGCGCGCTACGTAGGCAAATGAGGACATAAGGATGGTTTGGTTCGTGCGTCAGGCACGGCTGGCCGGCAGGAACAGCGGCCCGCCCGCTGACAAATGCTGTATCGGACTATTCAATGCCATTTGGGAAGCAGTCTGTGTTCCAAATGGCCTGAGGCGCCTTGTGGTTGGATCCTAAATGCGCCTAATGGCTCGTGGTCTCAGCCCCGGAGCTGGACGCGCCGGGTTAACCGCCGCAGAATAAAGGTTGTCCAATGGACTATGGCACTGTCTTATTCCTGGACACTATTGGGAGGCAGAGGAGAAAATTCGTGAAAAAAGTTATTGTCATCCGCATGGAGTTGGCCTATGTATCCGCATAAATGCACCGATTCTCGGTGCGGGGGTAAACCGTTTTTGCCCCCACAAATGCATAATGATAGATTAAATCTACAACATCGGAGGAACGAATGAAGTTTAACAAATGGACAGTAGCACTGGCCGCCGCCGGGGTGGTCAGCCTGACGACTGCCGCCATGGCCGAGGAGAAGCCGAGTTCGGTTTTGACCGCACTCTCGGGCACGACCATCAGCGGCACCGTGGATACCTCAATGGAGTGGAACCCGGGCGCGGGTGCCTATAACGTGCCGCCGTACAAGTTCAACTCCCCCAGTATGGCCAACGGTTTCAACCTGGACGTTGTCCAGCTCACAATCGAGAAGCCGCTGGACGAAACCGACTGGGCGGCAGGGTATCGCGCGGACCTATGGTTCGGTCCTTACGCAAACCAGCTCGGAACGCAGTCAATTCTCTCATCGGGGGCGAGCGATTTCGCCATCCGTCAGGCGTATGTCGCCCTGCGGGCCCCGATCGGGAACGGGCTGGACTTCAAGGTCGGCGTATTCGACAGCATTATTGGCTATGAGTCGGTGGATGCCTCGAAGGATCCGAACTTTACCCGATCCTACGGTCATACTATCGAGCCACAGACCGAGACGGGCGTGCTGATGAGCTATCGCTTCTGCGATTTCTTCAGCGCGTCGGCAGGCGTGGCCAATACGATTGGGCCGCAGATCAATCAGCGGTCGTTCATAACGCCACTCGGGGTGCCGCCGGTAGCCTATGCGAAGGGCCCGGATTCCGCAGGATACGAGGCCTGGATGGGCTCGGTCGCCCTGACGGCGCCTGACAGTTGGGGTTTCCTGGGCGGTTCGACCCTGTACGGGGGCGGAGTCAATGGCTACAATGCCATGAACTATCGAGTGGCTCCCCTCGGCGTGGGCAAAAGCCCATTCCCTGGCGCCAACGTGACCAGTTGGTATGTCGGCTCGACCATTGCGACGCCCCTGAAGGCGTTGCGGTTGGGTGCGGCATGGGATTGGCTGGACATCCACCAATGGCCAGGCCGGACCTGGGCCATCGGCGGTTATGCTTCCTTCCAGGCGACCGAGAAGCTCAGCTTCCACGCTCGTGCTGAGTACCTGGACGACAGCGCCCACTTCCTGTTCCCCGCGCCGACGTCACACGTATTGGACCTTACCGCCACGGTGCAGTATGACTTGTGGAAAAACGTGATCACCCGAGTCGAATTCCGCTGGGATCACTCCCTCAACGACAGCGCGGCCTTTGGCGGCACCTCGGCCGTCAGCGGACCTACCTTGGACAACGCGTATATGCTAGGCGCGAACATCATCTACCGGTTCTAAGGCCGCTTAGACCGTAGCTTCTGCCCCTCCCGGGAAACCGGGAGGGGCTTTTTGTTCTACCTGGCGGAGAACGCCGGGACGAAGGGCAGCCCTCGCTCGACTCCGACAGGGGCTGCTCGGGCCTGAGCAATGTGTGGCGACTTTTGCTCATGGAGACTAGAAATCCGCTTTACTATCCCCGTCCAAATCCGGCAGCACCGGTGCAAATTAACTGCTTGCAGCAGCTTACAGAGTGGGGCACTGTTGGCACGACGCTTGCCAACCCTTGTCCGATGCGACCGGGTTCTGTGGTAAGAGGGGATCGGCAAGAGCCGCAGAGAGAAAAACAACATCTAAAGCACAACCATGTATTATGAAATGCAATAAATGGACCATAGTATTACTCGGGGCCGGGTTGGTCAGCGCGCCATCCGTGGCGAGCGCCGACGAGAAGCCGAGCTCCGTCCTGACAGCACTTTCCGCCACGACCATTAGCGGTTATGTGGACACGTCAATGGTGTTAAACCCGGGCACCAGCCAAAACCTGCCCCTTTATACGCCCAACGGCGCACCCAGCAGCACCAAAGCGAACGGGTTCAACCTCGACTCCGTCATGCTCACCCTCAGCAAGCCTGTCGGCGAGGGCGAATGGAGCGCCGGCTACAACATCGGTCTGCTCTTCGGGCCGGATGCGGTCGGGTTCAACAACTCCTTTGGGAGCGCAGCCAGCGACTTCAGCCTCGTGGACACCTACGTGGTACTGCGCGCGCCGATTGGGAATGGGCTGGACTTCAAAGTCGGTACATTTGCCTCGCCCCTGGGCTATGAGGTTTACCAGGCGGGGCTGAACCCCAACTTCACTCGCTCCTACGGATACGAGTTGGAGCCGACGCAGTTGACCGGGGTGCAAGTGGCCTACCAGTTCAACTCTATCATTTCAGCCAATGCCGGGGTCGTGAACACCTGGAGCGCCGGCGTCAATAACCGCGCCTTCGAACCCCAGGGAGCCAAGCCCGCAGGTTTCGAGACCTACTTGGGCTCGATCACCCTGACGGCTCCCGACAGCTTGGGATTCCTGTCCGGGTCCACTCTCACAGGCGGAATCGTGAGCGGTGCCAACCTCTATTACCGATCCAGCAACCTGAGCGTGGCGCCCTCCAATTTCGGCGTGACCGAGACCAGCTTCTACGCGGGCAGCACAATCAAGACCCCTTTGAAATGGCTTAGCGTCGGGGTCGCATTCGACTACGAGTGCCTGGGGCCGAACCGAGTTGCGTTGGTGGCGAACAGCTCCGGCTTCCAGATGGCGGCGGCGGGTTATTTGTCGATTCAGCCGACCGAGAAGCTCAGCGTGAATCTTCGCGCCGACTACCTGGACCAGAGCAGCTACCTGGGCCAAGCGCTTTCCCCAGGGCTGCCCGGTGAGGCGTTCGCTTTTACTGCAAGCGTCGGGTACGACTTGTGGAAGAACGTGCTCACGCGAGCTGAGTTCCGATGGGACCATGCGCTTAATGGCAGCAGTCCCTGGGGCCCCGCTCCGACGACCCTGGACAACACCTATATGGTGGCCCTTAACATCATCTACAAGTTCTAGCGATTCCCTGGCGGTCGGGCAGCCGGCTGCGGGGCCTCCAAAACACAAAAGAGAGATGGCGCGGCGCTCGTTCCGTCGAGCTCAGGGGCTGGCGGCGGCGACGTGCCTTTTCTTTTGTTTCCGCGGTCCGGCGCCGGGCTTGCCGTGAACAAACGCACGGCGCGCTTCGTCTAATCACTGGTTGTTTGAGAGACATACCCTCAACCAACAGCAAGTGAGTGATTATGAAGAAGCTAATTCTCTTGGGAGTGATCGGGCTGGCCAGCGTGGCATTCTCCGCCCAGGCGCAGTTCTTTGGGCTTTCGATAGGCGGCCATTGCGGCGGCTTTTCAATCGGAATCGGGGGCCCGGTTTGCTCGGTAGCGGCCCCGGCGGTCTATCCTGCTCCGGTGGTCGGCTACGCGCCGCCTGTGGCGTATGCGCCGGCGCCGGTTTATTATCCTTCTGTGGCCTACGCCGCGCCCTACTACTACGGGTACGCACCGGTGTACCGGGGTTGGTATGGCGGTTGTTACCGAGGCTACTGCGGCCGCGGCTGCTACGGTTACCGCGGCGGATACTGGCACCGCTAGCGCTGGCAGTCTGAGGGATTTCAGGAAAGCGGCATCGTCAACGGTGCCGCTTTTGTTTGGTGGGCGGCGCTCGGACCACCTCCCGCCGGCAGGCCCGGCTGGTCCCTTCCGGCTGGATTCCCTCCTCTCAACCCGGCAGTCTCGGGCTTGTGCATCACGGTCTCGCCTTCCGTCGCGCCATTCGGGACGCGTTGCGTGTGAAACGTCGCTCTGGACGGACGGTGAATGTGGCGCTGGCGTGCTGGGTATGCCTCCTGGGGGCCGGGGGTCTGTCGCTGGCCACGTTATTCCCCCAGCGCCCGTTCGTGCTCGTCAGCGAACAGGAACTTTCGGCCTTGCGCGCCGAGCTGGCGGGTCCGGGGTGGAAGGCAGACTTGTACCGCTCCCCGCGTGGATTTGCGGTGCTGAACTCGGGGCGGGGCGTTCGCGCTAACGCCGACCTGTGGCTGCATCGCACAATCCAGATTCCGGCGCGGGGCGGCCATTACCACCAGTTCTTCTGCGAGGATGGCAACCAGTTGGCGCTGCCTGAGGGCCAGGTGTTCGTGCCGGGTCCTTATAAATGCCCGAAGTGCGGAAGGCTCTACGCGGGCGAGAAGTACGAAGCTGCTTTGCGGCGGCTGGTGCACGGATGGCTGGCGCAAGCGGCCCTGGACCTCGCGCTGGTCTCCGCGATCGAGCACAGGCCCGATTACGCGGCGAAGTGCGCTGAAATCCTGATCAAGTACGCCGACGCCTACCCGGGCCCGCATACTAGTGCCCTCGCGGGCGGCATGATCTACCAATCTCTGGACGAGGCGATGTGGGTCATTCCACTAGGCCAGGCGTATGATTTGATCTATGGCCAAATAGGTGATGCGGAGCGGGCGAAGATCGAGACCTTCTTGCGTGCTGTGGCCCGGGGATTACAAGCTTGCGGCACCCAGGGGAACTGGGGCTCATGGCACTTGTCGGCCGTGGGGGTGGTGGGCTACGCAACGGAAGACGAGGAGTTGCTGGGCTGGGCCACCCAGCGCTTCCAGCAGCAGATTCGGGAGCAATTGGGCGATGACGGGCTCTGGCCGGAGTCGGTCCACACGTATCATTACTTCTCCCTGCTGGCGTTCGCGCAGTTTGCCGAGGCCGCCCGGCACGCCGGGCTGGACCTGTATCACTGGGAAGGAAAGCCGGGCAAATCGCTCCTCTCGATGTTCCGCGCGCCGCTGGCCTACGCCTACCCCGACCTGCGGCTGCCGGCCATAAATGATGGCTGGTACGAGGCGTTCGTGCCGGGGGACCTTTACGAACTGGGCTATTGCCGGACGCACGATCCGCAGTTCGGGTGGGTGCTGGCCAAGGCTTATAAAGCTGACCTGGTTCCAGCAGGGCTCGTGCCGGCAGGCGGACGGAAGGGTGCCCGCGAAGGCCTATACGCATTCCTGTTTGGGGGAGCCATCCCCACGCAGATCTCGCCGCCGCTTTTGGCCTCGACGAACTTTTCCGTGCTGGGGATCTGCGCCCTGCGTTCGACCAATGGCGCCATGATGACGTTCCATTACGGCCCGTGCCTTGGACACGGGCACCGCGACAAGATGGGGATTACGCTGTTCGCCAACCGCAAGCTCTGGCTGGCCGACTACGGCACCCCGGGGTACGGAGCCGCCATTCTGCCGTGGTACCAATCCACCCTGGCCCATAACACAGTAGTCGTGGACGGCAAGACCCAGGCGCCGACGAAGGAGAACCAGGTGAAGCTGTGGCTCGGTGGGAACGATCTGGAAGCCGCTGAATCCGTTACCTCCGAAGCCTACGCGGGAGTGAAGCACTCGCGCACTGTAGTCCGTATCGGCGATTACTTCGTCGTGGCCGACCGGCTTGAGAGCCAGGCGGAGCATACGTACGACCTCTACCTGCATTCCGAGGGCGAGCTCTCCCTGGCCGAAGGCGCGAGTGCGCTTCAAACGGTGGCGTCGCCGAGCCGATGGATCGAGTCGCCGCGCGCGGCGGAACCCCGGCCCACCATTTCCGGCCGATGGGGGGGAACGGGCGGCGTGGATTTCTGGATCGCGGGCAGCGGCAGGGTCACTCCCATCCTTGCTCAATGCCCAGCCGAAACGGGTTCGCGCAAGGTCTCATTGCTGATCGCGCGGCAGGAGGCCAGGACAGCCGTGTTCACCACGGTACTGTTCCCCTACCAGGGTGAGACCAATTTCGCGGTCGAGCCGGAGGCTCAGGACATCATCGTCCATCACGCTGGCCTCTCTGATCGGTTGGTTTTAGCCCCCGGCGCGCGGCCCATCCTGTTTCACAGATAGTCGTAAATCACTATTGACGCAGAGCACGGCTTTGCTAGAAATGACGCGTCCGTTCGGAAAATGAGCGTGTCGGTGTCAGAAGACAGATTGTCAGAGCAACAGACCGTGACGACATTCAGCGAGCCTGCCAATGCAGCCCTCCCCACAGAGTTTTCTCGAGCTGACTTAACCTTATGAACCAGAATAGGCTCTTCGTGGGCAACCTCTCCTACCAGACGATGGAGAACGACATTCAGGACTACTTCTCCCAGGCTGGCGTGGTGACGTCAGTGAACCTGATGTTGGATCGGATGACCGGCAAGTCGCGCGGCTTCGGATTCGTCGAGTTCGCCACGGCGGAGGAGGCGAACAAGGCCGTCGAAATGTTCCAGGGCAAAGAGTTTCAAGGCCGGGCGCTCACGGTGAATATCGCTCGTCCGCGAGAAGAACGTGCCCCCCGGTGGGGTGGTGAACAGCGATCGGGCGACGGGCCGCGCGCTCGGGCCTGATCGAGCAGCAGCAGTTGCCGAGATGGCGCGCCCTGGGCCGCACCCCGCAGGGGCGGTCCTCGACATAGCCCGCTCGTCGCCGCGCGGGCGTGGCCGCTTCCGCTCCCGTTTAAAGGTTTGACTCTGTCCGAACTCGGTCCTAGCTTGAAACGAAAACAGTTTTATGGCTGAGAACATTCCGAATATTCCGAGCGGCGCGGTGCCGCCCAAGAAGGAGACCGGCAAGGTCCAACCGAAAAAGGAAACTGTTCGCATCAATCTGCCGCCTAAACCTTCGGCGGCGCCGACGATCAAGCTTCCCACGCTGCCCCCGGGTGGTCCAGCCGGCGGCCCTGCCGCCGCTCCGGCGCCGGCGCCCTCGGCGGCCGCACCCGCGCCCGTTGCGGCTCCCCGCACTGGGGCTGCTGCCCCGGCCGCTGCCGCCCGGCCTGCCGCTCCGGCACCTCGACCCGCCCCCGCTCCCGTGGCGGCCCGTGCCGGCCTTGGAATGTTTGACACCATTCTCGCTGTTGTGGCTGCGGTGGTCGGGCTGGTAGCCGTCTTTTCCACCTTGAACATTTACTTTCAGTGGATTTGGGAGCAGCCGGGCCCCAAGTAACTCTTTTCCTCACCGGTAAAATGATGGCATGGGCCGGCCCCCGGAGGCCGACGGTTCTTGACTACTTTACTTATGGCAGCTCCTAACATTGTCACTCTGACGCAGCACAACTTCGCGAACGAAGTGCTCCAATCAGCTACGCCAGTCCTCGTGGATTTCTGGGCCGAGTGGTGCGGGCCGTGCAAGATGATCGCGCCGATCCTGGACGAGCTGGCGGCCGAATACGATGGCCGCATCAAAATCGGCAAGGTCAACATTGACCAGGACCAGGCCCTCGCCGGCCAGTACAATGTCCGGGCCATCCCTACACTGCTGATCTTCAAGGCCGGGGAAGTGGCCGACCAGATTGTTGGGCTGCGCAGCAAGCGCGATCTCGCCGCCAGCTTTGACCGCGTCATCGGCTGACGCAGCCCGACCTCAACCGGCTCGCGCGCCGCGGGGGTGCGCCCACACGCTCCGCGCCTCTGCCCCGGCACCGATTTGGATTGCCGGAAAGCCAGTTTCCTGGCTCAATGGCCCCTTAACGTTCCGTATGGACCCCGCTACCCGACAGAAATGGCCGCTCCTTTGCCTTTCCCCAAAGGACCGCCTTGCTTTCTAAGTCCAACAGCAACTCTCTGCTCCGTTTCTTATGATCATAGGTGTCCCCAAAGAGATTAAAGACCAGGAATACCGTGTGGCCTTGCTGCCCTCGGCTGCATATCAACTCATCCAACGCGGCCACCAGGTGCTGGTGGAACGCAACGCCGGCGCCGGCGCCGGCTACCCCGATGCCGATTACGCCCGCGCCGGCGCCACGCTCGTGACGGACCACGCGGCGGCCTACGACAAGGCCGACATCGTCGTCAAAGTCAAAGAGCCGCTGCCCTCCGAATACGGGCTGCTGAAGCCCGGCCAATTGCTGTTCACGTACCTGCACCTGGCCGCCAGCCGCGAACTGACCGAGGCGCTTATCAAAGCCCGGGTCATCGGCCTGGCCTACGAGACCATAGAAGTCAATCACCGCCTGCCGCTGCTGGAGCCGATGAGTGAAATCGCCGGCCGCATGTCCATCCTGGTCGGCGGCTACTTCCTGGCCAAACACACCGGCGGCAGCGGCGTGCTGCTCGGCGGCGTGCCGGGCGTCCTGCCCGGCAGGGTCGTGGTGCTTGGGGGCGGCACCTCAGGCATCAATGCGGCCCGCATGGCCCAGGGCATGGGCTCCGACGTGACCGTGCTCGA
>DATKNZ010000283.1:0-18015 GCA_035541055.1 Candidatus Acidiferrum sp.
CGCCGGCAACGGTTGCAACGCGACCGGGAGTTTACGGGGCTGCGCATCGTGGCACAGGGGGATTCGCGCGAGGGCCGTCAGCTCGATGATTTCCTGGATAAGAACCACATCCCGCATCGGCTGGTTGATTCTCAGAGCGAATACGGTCGTAGCCTGAGCGAACGGCTGCACTTGGCCGGCCACGATTTGCCCGCGCTCATAACGGCCAACGGCATGCCGCTGCGGCATCCCTCGTTGCGCGAGGTGGCGCGGGTGGCTGGGCTGCTGCGGTCGGCCACCGGCGGTGAGGGGGGCGAGATTACGTGCGACCTGGCCATTGTGGGCGCCGGCCCGGCAGGTTTGGCCGCCGCTGTGTACGCGGCCTCCGAAGGGCTCAATACCGTCGTGCTGGAAAGCTACGCGCCCGGAGGGCAGGCGGGAGCTTCCTCTTTGATCGAGAACTTCTTCGGCTTCCCGACCGGCGTGCGCGGTGGGGACCTGACTTATCAGGCGCAACTTCAGGCGTATCGGTTCGGCGCGAAGATTGCCACGCCCGCACAGGCGCTTTCACTGTCCTTTACGGACGGGGAGTACGGCGCCAGCGTGCAAGCCGAGGGTTGCGAGGCGACGCTGCGCGCCAAATGCGTCCTGATCTCGACCGGCGCCCAGTATCGCCGCTTGGCGGCCGAGCGGCGCGAGGAGTTCGACGGGTCCGGAATCTACTACGCGGCGACCGGCCGGGAAGCCCAGCTTTGCCGCGGTTCGACCGTGATTGTTGCCGGTGGAGGCAACTCGGCGGGCCAGGCGGCGATGTTTCTGTCGGAACACGCGTTGAAAGTCCTCCTGATCATCCGCGGTGAGGGCCTGGGAAAAAGCATGTCGAGCTACCTGGCGCGGCGAGTCGAGGCCTGCGGGAGCATAGAGGTTCTGTCGCAGACGGAGATCCGCAGGACGCTGGGAGGCAAGGCGCTGGAAGCCGCCGAGCTAGAGAACACCCGCACGCATGAGCGGCGCACGGTGCAGACCCCCGCCATCTTCTCCATGATCGGGGCCTTACCGTGCACGAACTGGTTGCCGCCCGACATCGAGTGCGATGGAAAGGGCTTCATCAAGACCGGGCTCGCTGTCGCCGGCGCGCCCGCGTGGAAAGGGATGAACCGCACGCCCAGTCCGCTGGAGACGAGCCGTCCGGGCATTTTTGCCGCCGGCGACGTGCGCTCCGGTTCGGTCAAACGCTGTGCCGCGGCCGTAGGCGAAGGAGGCATGGCCGTGGCCGGAGTTCATGAAGTGCTCGGGACCTACGCCGGACCAATCCAACGCTAAGCGTCCGCGTCTTCATCTACCGTAGCGAACACCGGCTCGGCCATAAGGGCTAGAGCTGCACCAGGCCCCGATGGCCGGCGGCGGCGATCGCCTCCGTGCGGCTGAGCACGTTCAACTTGGAGAAGATGCGGCGCAGGTGTGCCTTCACCGTGGTTTCGCTGATGTAGAGGTTGGCGCCGATTTCCTTGTTGCTCTTGCCGCGTGCGAGCAAGGTCAGCACGTCCAGCTCCCGCCCGGTCAGCGCTTCATTGCTCATCCCTGCCGCCAGCTTCTCCAGGAGCGCCGCAGGGATCGAAGTCTCCCCGCGGTTCACGCGCCGGATGCAGTCCAGCAACTCCTCGCGTGGGGCATCCTTGAGGACGTAGCCTTTGGCGCCCGCTTTCACGGCGCGGTAGATCTCGTTATCCGTGCGATACGTGGTTAACACGATGACCCGTGCTGACGCGTCCTCCTTGTGGATCTCCTCAATGGCACCGACGCCGTCCAGCACCGGCATGCGCAGGTCCAGCAGCGCCACGTCCGGACGGTCTTTGCGCCAAAGCTCCACGGCCTCGCGTCCGTTGGCGCCTTCGGCGACGACCATCATATCGGCCTGCATGCCAATAATCGCTGCCAGTCCCGCCGTGACCGTCACGTGGTCGTCGGCAATCAGCACGCGAATCTTGTCATTGCCAGCACTCCTTTCTCCGGGGCAAGAGTGAGATGGGCCGGCCGCCGCGAGAGGGGAGCGCTTTTTGGAGGCAGTAGTCATGCCGCGAGAGCGTCCAGGGCGTGCGGCAGTGGCAAAACGATTGAAACGGCCGTTCCCTCATTCATGGCGCTCCGTATGGTCAGGCGCCCTCCCATCTCTTGCGCCCGTTCCTTCATGCCCTGTAGGCCGAAGCCATCATGGCGCCCGGCCTGATCGAAACCTTTCCCGTTATCGCTTAAATCCAGGCGAATCGTCTCCCGCTCAAAGGCGAGGCGCGCCTTGAACTCACTGGCCTGAGCATGGCGCAGCGCATTGGTCAGAACCTCCTGTCCGATCAGCAACAGATTCTGCTCCCACTCCGGCGGGAGTTCCGGCTGCCGGCCCCGGACATTGAACTCCGCGCGAACACTGGTGCCGCTGGTCATGTTGCGGATGAGATTCTGAAGCGCCTCACAGACGTCGGTCTCTTCCAGGGACCGCAGGCGCAGGGCCTGCACGGAACGCCGCGCCTCATGGAGGCTTTCGCGGGCCAGGGCACCCGCGCGCGAGAGACACTCGCCGGCCTTGGCTTTCAAGCCCTTGGACATCGCCTCCTCCACCGCTTCCAACTGTACGATCACACCGGTAAAACCCTGGGCGAGCGTGTCGTGAATGTCCCGGGCCATGCGGTTGCGCTCCGCCCTCACCGCAGCTTGCCGGCCTTGCTGCGACAAGCGCATCAACTGAAGCGCCAACATCGCTTGATGCGCCAGCGCCTGCGCCAATTCCAGCTCCTCTGCCCGGAACGAGCGCTTCCGGGTAAAGTGAATGCCAATCACCCCCTCGACCTGGCCCGCAACCAGCATCGGCCCCATCAGTATGGTGACGACGCCGAGCGACAGCACATGCTCCCGCCACGGAAAGGAAGGCCCCTTCCGAATGTCCTCGAGGATGCCGGGCCTCCCCGTGCGGAAGATCTCCACCCACGGCTGGACGTCCTGAATAGCCAGCCGGGGACTGATCTGTGCCAGAGCAGCCTCGGCCTTCGTCAATAATCTTCCATTCTCAAAGGCAACCTCAAAATTGACGAGGCCGGTCTCGTGATCTTGCAGCCACACGCCGCTGCTGTGCGCGTCCAGTTGGCCGATGATGGTCCGGAGCACATGCTCCACCAAGCGGTCGGGAGCGGATTCTTTCGCAAGCGCATCCAATGTGTGGGAGAGGGCCTCGGCTTGCCCTCGGGCCAGTTGTGCCGACGCGCGAAGGGCCGCCGCGGCGTGCTCGCGTTCGATCGCGACTGCCGCCAGGTGAGTCATTTGCTCAATCAGGTACCACTGCTCCCGGGAGGGCTCGCGGGGTTCGCGAGAATAGAGCGCGAATGTTCCCATCGCTTCCCGCGCAGTGGAAAGAATCGGGGTGGACCAGCAGGCCCGCAGCCCGTGTTGCAGAGCCAGGTCACGGTAATGGTCCCATAGCGGTTCCGTCGCGATGTCGGAAACGATGACGGGCTCTCCTCTGAATGCCGCAGTGCCACAGGAGCCCGCCTGCGGCCCAATCCGCCCGCCGTCAATGGCCTCGATGTAGCTCCTGGGCAGGCTAGGGGCTGCGCCATGCCGCAGGCTCTTTCCATCGGGACTCACGAGCAGAATTGAGACCATTACGTCGTCGGCCATCTGCTCGACGAACCGGCACACCGCGTCCAGTAGCCTTGGCAGAGCGACGCCCCGGGCGGCCATCTCCAAAAGCCGGTTCTCTCCCGAGACCAAGGCCACGGCCCGCTTCTGTTGAGTCACGTCCACGACCGCACCGACGAACTCAACCTCCCCGTAAACATTCCTGGCCGGCTGACCTATTATATGGACGTGCTTGACCGAGCCGTCCGGCATCAGCACACGGTGTTCGAGGTCCAGGTTTCTCGACTTGCGGCTGACCGCAGCCATCGTTCGCCGCACCAGCACCGAATCATCGGGATGAACTCGATCCAGGACCATCTCCAGCGTCGGCCTTAACGTCGGCTCGTATCCGAGGATACGAAAGGTCTCGGCAGACCAAACCAGTTTCCCGGTCGCCACTTTCCAGCGGAAGCTGCCTGTATGGCTCAGTTTCTGCGCTTCGGTCAAATAGGCTTCGCTTCGCCGTAACGCCTCTTGGGTTCGCTTGCATTCGACGTAACTTTCCCTTTCCGGCTTCCTGGTGTTCATACGACATCAAGGCTGATCCACAGTCGAGACATAAACGCAGATAAAACACACCATAACATACCCATTCGGCTGCGGCGAACGTGCGGGCTGCGCTGCCAGAACGCTTGTGTTTGGCTGTGGGGATCTAGAGCGCAATTCGTGGCCGGGTAGGGACAAACCGAGAGGTTCATTCACAAGGAGGGCGCTCCCGCCGCGCTGTGGAAATGGGGTGGCCGAGGGGATTTGAACCCCCGACAGCCAGATCCACAATCTGGGGCTCTAACCAAGCTGAGCTACGGCCACCATCTGCGGACAGATTAGCGGCCACCGCCCGGCTCGTCAACAACCGGCTCGCGCGCGCCCGATTCAAGGACGCCGCCATTACGCCGCATAGGAGCACAGGCTCCAGCCTGCAGAACACGCCAAAGGGATGGACCCCTCAAGACCGGACGCTCTGCAGGCTGAAGCCTTAACCATGCAGTCGGAGTTCAACGCAAAGGCGCAAAGGAGCAAAGACGCAAAGCAGGTAAGGCCCCCTTCGACGCCCCCGATAATGGCAACTAAACGGTTAGATCCGAGGTCTTGGACTCAGACGTCCAAAACCTTTGCGCCTTCGCTCCTTTGCGCCTTTGCGTTGAAAGTCATCTGCATAGAGACGGCTGAAGCCTGCGCTCCTATGCGGCGGTCCGACCGCTGTTGAATCCGCCCTGCTTTCCCGCCGCCCCTGCCGAACAGAGTTTGCCCCGCACATAAGGGGTTGCTAGGCTGCGGCAGATCGGTTCTGGCTGATGCTTGCTCCACCGCATACGACTGAAGGCAAACGTTGCCCGGCACATCTGCGGGTACGCCCGCTGGCGGCGCTGCTCGCGCTGACGCTGGCGCTGGCCGGCTGTTCTTCCCACTCCCAGCCGAAGCCGGCGGCCCGTGCAGCCCCAGCCCCGCGCGCCTCGACGAAGAAGCCTGCCTCCGCGAATAACCCGCAGTCTGCCGCCGTGCCCAAGGACTCCGTCCAGCGCGCCAAGTGGGCTCGCGCGGCAGCCGCCAAGGGGTCGGTGACGGCGCAGGTGTGGCTGGGGGCCTTGTATTATGCCGGTCAAGGCGTGCCGCGGGACCCGGCGCAGGCCGGGACGTGGATTCGCAAGGCAGCAGTCCGGGGCTTCGCTCCCGCGCAGTTCATCCTGGCGGGGATGTATCAAAGCGGGGACGGCGTCCCGCGCGATCCCACGGAGGCTGTGGCCTGGTTGCGCAAGGCCGCGGAACAGAACGACCCCAGCGCCCAATGGAACCTTGCCTGGGCATACGAGAAGGGCCTGGGAGTGGCCCGCAGCTCGACCGACGCCGCCCAGTGGTATCGCGAGGCGCTCGGAGCCACGAACGCCCCGCCGCCCGAAGCCGGCACGAGCGAGGATCCGGTGGCAGGCTGCATCCGGGCCGCCGCCGACGCGGGCCTGACCTTCGCGCAATTGAAGCTCGCCGACCTATGCTTGAAAGGCGACGGCGTCCCGAAGGACCCGGCTAAGGCGGTTGAGTTGTATCGCCTGGCCGCGGCGCAGGCGGTGGTTGAGGCCCAGATAAACCTGTGGCAGTGCTACTCGACCGGCGAGGGGGCATCCAAAGACCTGGCCGAAGCGGCCAAGTGGCTGATCATGGCCGCGCAGCAAGGCTTGGCGTTGGCCCAGTACAACCTGGCCATGATCTACACCAAAGGCGAAGGCGTGCCCGCCGACAGCGCGGAAGCCCTGAAGTGGCTCCGCCGCGCCGCCGAGCGCGACTTCCCCGCCGCCCAGAGCCGGCTGGGCTTGCACTACCTGACCGGCGACGGCGTGCCGCTGGATGCGGGCGAAGCCGTGACGTGGTTCCGCAAGGGCGCCGACCAAGGCCATGCGCGCGCCCAATACAACCTGGCGGTCTGTTACTCCAGCGGTCGCGGCGTGGAGAAGGACCCGGCCCAGGCGGTGCTCTGGTTCCGCAAAGCGGCCGAACTGGGGGATCCCAACGCCCAATACAACCTTGCGGTTTGCTATGCCACAGGCAATGGCACGGCCAGGGACTCAGCCGCTGCCGTCAAGTGGCTGCGCAAGGCGGCCGAACAGGGCGACCTTTCGGCGCAATGCAGCCTGGGAACGGTTTATAGCAGCGGCGACGGTATCCCCAGGGACGCGGCGGAAGCCGTGAAATGGTTCCGCAAGGCGGCCGAACAGGGCGATGCGAAGGCTCAATACCATCTCGGGCTGAGCTATGCCAAAGGCGAAGGGATCGCCCGCGATAAAGTGGAAGCCTACATGTGGTTGAGCCTGGCGGCGGCGGGCGGCTATGGGGACGCGCTGCTCCAGCGGTATCAGGCCACGCGCGACATGAGCGAAGAAGAGGTCGCCACAGCGCGCCGGCTCGCCGCGGCCTTCACGCCGCATCGAGAGAATGCCCCGGTGCCGTAGCACGGAGGATAGCCAATTCAGGCGAGCGGCGCGGGATAGAGAAGCTGCGCAGCTTGCAACGATTTGCGAGGTTAATAATACGGAATCTCTTCCCTCAGTGCCCTCTCTATCAAGGGTGGAAACATCCAACACGCAACATCCAACATCCAACATCCAACGAGAGCCTCCATCGCGCTCATTGGATGTTGGATGTTTGATGTTGGATGTTGGATGTTCCTGCGGGGCGGCCCATGAGTGCCAGGCATTGCTCCGCTTCGCGGCGCAGGGCCTTGCGCTCGGCGCCGCTCAAACCACGCGGGTCGAAGCGGTATCGGTAATGCAGGCGTAGCAGCTCGCACAATTGCGTTCGCGCTTCCCGCAGCGCCGGGTCGTCCAGCACGCGCGCCAGCCAGGCCGACATCGGCTCGCTGGCCCGCCGCGGGGCTCCCCGCTCGCCCATCTTCTGCTCGATCCGGTAGAACTCGGAATCCAGCCCCGGCCACAAGGCGCTCTCGCCCGGCGCCGCCACCCGGCCATCGTGCCGGCGCCGGCTGCGGAAGATGATCTGGTACAGCAGCAGCGCCAGGATGGGCGCCAGCGCCCATAGGATATACTGCCGCAGGTGCGTCTGGCCCCACCGGAACTTGGATATCTCGAACGTGATCAGCGACCAGAGGTCCGAAAGCGCGAGGGTGAGAGACGCGCCGCGACTCTCGGCGGCTACCCAACTCGCGGGCGTGGTATCGAAGTCCTGCCAAGTCTTGACGGCCTCGTTCCAGACCAGGCACCAAGCGTGGGCGTCCCGCTGCCGCACGACATATTTAGTGCCGGAGGACTCGTGCACGGCATAGCCGACGGAGTAGCGGGCCGGAATACCGAGCTGGCGCAGCAGCAGCACCGTAGCCGTAGCAAAGTATTCGCAATGCCCGGCCCTCCGGCGCAGCAGGAACTGGCTCAGCGGCGTCCCCTTCGTGGGATCGGTATAGTCGAAGCCCTGCCACGTGCTGTAGTGGAACTTAGCGGGGTCGTCAAACAGGCCGGCCAAAGCGCGCATCGCCTGCTTCCGGTTGAATGGCTCAACGTGCAACTCGGCGATCACCTTGTTTAGCGCGTTAGTCTCTTTGGAGGGAACCCGCAGGTCCTCGACGGCATCGGGCGGGGCGTCCGCGGTGTCTCCCGGTCCGTAGAGCGCGTCGAAGATCACCAAACCGGGGCCTTCAGCCACGACGGTGCCGAGAGCACTCTTCTGCAAGGTGAAGGCCGGCAGGTCCTCCAATCGGGCGCAGCCGGTCGGCAGCGGCAGCACGCCGGCCTCACCGGGGAGATAGCAGGCGATATTGACGGCGGCCACATTGGTCTTGCCGCGCAGCAGCACCCACGATGTGTGGTTGGTCTCCTCCACCACCGGCTCGAACCGGTCCCGGCCTATGTCGCTGAACCAGATCTTGTTCTCGTAGGTGCGATAGGTGGCGGCCCGCAACAGGCCCGGCGCTCGGCTGCCGTCCTTAGGCTCCAGGCGGATGATGATCTTGCGCGAGGTCTTGAGGCGTCCGATGCTGCCCAGCGCCGTCTTGCTTTCGAGCGCATTGATCGGCCCGCCCGGCGACCGCCCAAACCACTGTGGGTTATAGTTCTCGACGAACCGGAATACCCGCGCCACGCCCACTTGGCCGAAGTAGCCCGTCCCGACGGCGACCGCCAGGGCGCCGGCCCAGACGGCGAGCTTGAATCGCCTTGAACGCAGCTTCCACAGCGCCCAGCCCAGCAGCACGGCCAAACCCCAAAAGAACGTGCTGTCGTCCCGGGCGCGGAAGCAGGCGGAAAACAGGCACAGGCCGAAGTAGGCGTAGGAGACGTTCACATTGGGCGCGTGCGGGATGGCCTGCCCCTGCTTGCGGGCCTTCTGCCAGCGCCAATGCATCAGCAGCGAAATGGTCTCCGGCGGGATGCCCTCGCGCGTGTTGAAAGTCTGCGCCAGCACGAAGAGCAGAAACACCATCGGCAAGGAACGCAGCCACACGGCCACCGCCCGCGCGCTGTTGATCCCGGCGTTGTGCTCGGTGGACGGGTTCGGATTCTGCAGGAAGCTGATCAGGTCCCCCGGCCCGCCCGTCGCCGTGAACGCATATACCGCCACCGCCAGCAGGAGCAGCGCGCAAAAGACCCATATCCGGCGGAAATCCTGGTCCGTGAATTCCCAGCGCGCCTTGACCCATTGCCCGCTCTCCAGCAGCGCGCCCATGGCCGCCCCGGCCAGCAGGTGCTCCGTCTGGAAGCCCCAGAAGAGCAGCGTAGCGCCGAGAAGGAAGGGAGGAGGTTTCATAGGGCACGCAAGGGAAGCGAAGAAGGCCGAAAGAAGGACGAAATCCGAAGTCCGAAGCGGAGCCAAGCTGCACGACGGCGCATGGAGTACGGCTGGTTAAGAGCCGCTCGTCCTCGTGCCCCTCCAGGCGCTCTTCGGCCTTCGGCCTTCGGAGTTCGGCCCTCTTTCGGCCTTCGGCTTTCGGCCTTCGGCCTTCTCATCCGAGCCTCCGCAGTCCTTCCTCGACCTTTCCCGCCTCCAGCACGTGAAACCACTCGGCCTTGTCGCGTAGCGGTCCGGGATCCAGCGCCGTCTCGGCGCCCGGCTCGACAATCACCAGCACGAGCGCCGGCACCCCGAGCCGCAGCAACTTCTCCACCAACCGCTGCCGCTCGGCTTCCCACGCCACCAGCACGCAAATGCAGCCGCTCAGCGACCCCACATGCGTGAGCACCAGGTGCTCCAAGGCGCGGAACGGGTGGTCGTGACAGGTCCGCACCGACGCCAGCAACTCGAGCATCTGCTCCGCATGCCCCAATCCCCGGCCCGCCGTGAAGCAGTACGAGTGCGGGCCCACGAACAGCAGGTCCAGCAGCGATTCCTGCGTCTGGATCGTGCACACAAACGAAGCGGCCACGGACACGGCTTCCTCGAAGGCCTCGCTGTGCGGATGGTCCGCAAACGTGTCCAGCACCAACCCGTGGCGCACGAAGAACTCGTCCTCGAACTCCTTGACGACGGGCTTGCCGGCCTTAGCCCAGCTTCGCCAATGGATGTGCCGGTAAGGGTCGCCGTTACGGTAATCGCGCAGCGCCACAAACTCGTCGCTCTGGCCCACGCTCGCGGCCAGCGCCACCCCGCCCTGCTGGTATTTCATCGTGCCGGGCAGAGCGATGGCGGGCAGCGCATACCGTTTGGGCAAAACCAGGATGCTCTGGGCTAGCGGGTGGATCTGACACGTGCGCACCAGCCCCAGCGGGTCAGGCCGGGCCAGGACCACCCCTGTGAACCGCAGCACGCCCCGGCGCAACGGCGTCACCTCGACCTGCGCTTCCGTCTCCTGGTGCGGCAGCGCCGAAGGTAGCGCCACGGGCTTGACCGTCGCGGTCTTAAACGGGTCCCCGCGGCGGCGATGGCTGACCCGGAACGACCGCAGCAGCCTCTGCTCGGCCACCTGGAAAGCCCACCACTCCTGGAAGCCGGGCCGCGCCTCGACCAGGCTTTCCAGCAACGTCAGCCCTTCCTGCTTCTTCGCGGTCAGGTTGCGCACCACCACGCGGTACTTGATGGGGCAGCCCGCTGTCCCGAACGCCGGCAGTTGCCGCCTCACCTTGAAGCTCGCCGGAAAAGCTCCCGTGAAACACAACGCCACCAACAAAAGGCACAGCAGCACGGAAAAGGCCTGGTAGGAGGCGCTCAGGTCCGGGTCCAACCCGGCCAGCCCGACCACGAACAGCCCCGCCAGCAAGGCCAGCCCCGTCCCCGTAAACCGACGCTGGCCCCAGCCCAAAAGATCGAGCAGGCGGAAATGGACGCGGTAAAGTGTCTTCGGGATCGCGCCCATGCTGCACCTCAACCTTTATTCGTATCTATGCAGAAGAAAACCACAGATCGACACAGATGGACACAGATGCACTGCACTGAACCCGGGATAGCTGCCTTCGAGCAGAAGCAACTGCCGGGGGAACCTAACGCCGTTGCCGAAAACTGCGCTTCAGGCCTTCCATATCTGTGTCTATCTGTGTCCATCTGTGGTTTTAACTGAATGGCCAGGGCCTTATTCAGCCTTCCTTCGCCCTTCGGACTTCGGCCTTCGCACTTCCCCCTCATGCCGGCACCTTGGTGTGCTTCACAATCTCCTCCACCACGCTGCGGGCCGTCTGGCCGGAGAAGCGCGCTTGCGGCTCCATCACCAGACGGTGCGCGATCACCGGCACGGCCAGCTCCTGCACCTGGTCCGGCGTGACGAAATCCAGCCCGTCAAACAGCGCGAGGGCCTGCGCGGCTTTCATCAGCGTGATCGAGGCGCGCGGGCTGGCGCCCAGTTGCACGCCCGGCGCCGAGCGCGTCGCCCCCACCAGGTCCACCACGTAGCGCTTTAGCTCCTCGCTGATGCGCACCTGCTGCGCCGCCTGGCGCAGCGCCAGCACGTCAGCCAGCGAAGCGCAGGGCTTGAGCGCCTCCAGCGGGTGGCTCCGTTGCTGGGCCGTCAGGATCAACACCTCCTCCGGCGAAGGCACGTAGCCCAGCGCAAACTGCATCGCGAACCGGTCCATCTGCGCCTCCGGCAGCGGATAAGTGCCGCGGAACTCGACCGGGTTCTGAGTGGCGATGACAAAGAACAGGTCCTCCAGGTCGCGCCGTTCGCCGTCCACGCTGACCTGGCTCTCGCCCATCGCTTCCAGCAACGCGGACTGCGTCCGGGGCGATGCCCGGTTGATCTCGTCCGCCAGCAGGATGTTGGTAAAGATAGGCCCCTCATGAAAGTGGAACTGCTGGTCACGCTGGCTGAAGATCGAGACACCCAATATATCCGAGGGCAAGAGGTCCGGCGTGAACTGGATGCGTTTGAACCGGGCGTCAATGGAACGCGCCAGCGCCTTGGCCAGCGTGGTCTTGCCGGTGCCGGGAAAGTCCTCTAGCAGCAGGTGCCCGCCGCTGGCCAGAGCGGCCAAGAGCTTGCGCGTCGAGGCGGCCTGCCCCTGCATGATCGTGGCGATGTTGACGCCGATGCGGTGGTAAACCTCGCGCGCAGCCTGGGAGGTATTGGTCATCATGGGTTGCAAAGGGTCGCGGCGGACCGCGCCGAAGGGCACAGCCCGGCCCAGGCGTCCGCCTCGGCCTCGTTCCGAATCAGCGGCTTGAAACCAAACCGCCGGTAAAGGTTGATCGCCCGGATCCGGTGGGTCGCCGTGGCCAGGTAGGCGCAGCAATGCCCCAATTCACGCAACCGCCCGCACACGGCCGTCATCAGCGGCCGGGACAACCCGCGCCCCTGGTATTCCGGCACCACCGCCACGTAATGAATCCTGCCCACGCGCGCTCCCTCGAAGTCATCATCGAACCATGCCGTCGCCGTGCCGACCGGCTCGCCGTGTCCGTCCAAGAGGTAGCATTGCCTCCGGGCGAGCAGGCCGAGATCGGCGCCGAACACCCGGTCAAACAGATCCGGAGGCGTGCCGTCCCCCGGGTTGGCCAACCGATCAATCCGCAGCCAGGCGGCCTCGTCCCCGGGGCAATGCCAGCGCAAGCCAAACCCCGCCGGAACGCCGAATTCAGGGACGTCCTCCAGGTTCTCCCGCCACATCAAGATACGCATATTCAGCCCGCTGGCGCGCCCGCAGTCATTAGCTCAGCTTGCGCCTTCACCTGCTCATGTGCAAATTAACCTTGTCTCCCACGCACGCTTCTGTAGTTTTGCCCGCCATGAAAGTTGAATTTTACGGCCATGTCCGACAATACCATAACATCAAATCGGAAATTGATAAGAACATCCAGACCGTTCTGGAGAGCGGCCAATACGTCATGGGCCCGATGCTCAAGAAGTTTGAGGCCGAGCTCGCCGCCTATCACGGCACCAAGTACGCCGTCGGCGTAGGCAACGGCACCGACGCCATCTGGCTGTCCCTCATGGCCCTGGGCATCGGCCCGGGCGACGAGGTCATCACCCACGCCAACACCTTCTTCGCCACCGCCGAGGCCATCTGGATCACCGGTGCCACCGCCGTCTTCGTGGACTGCTGCCCCGATACCAAGTGCATCTGCCCCGATAAGATCGAGGCGGCGATCACCCCCAAGACCAAGGCCATCGTCCCCGTCCACCTCTACGGCCAGTGCGCCGACATGGCGGCCATCCGCAAGATCGCCGACAAGCACAAGCTCCACGTCGTCGAGGACAACGCCCAGGCCATCGGCGCCCACGGACCCAAGTTCAAGATCGGCCAGCTCAGCGACGTCGCCAGCACCAGCTTCATCATCCAGAAGAACCTCGGCACGTTCGGCGACAGCGGCGCGCTGGTCACCAACAATGCCGAGATCGATGCCAAGGTCCGCAGGCTCCGCAACCACGGCTCCACCGCCCGCAACGTCCACAGCTTCGGCTTCAACAGCCGCCTGGACGATCTCCACGCCGGCATCCTCAGCGCCAAGCTCAAGCACATCGACGCCTGGAACGATCTGCGCCGCAAATGGGCCGCCCGCTACACCAAGGGCCTGAAGGATTGCAAGACCCTCGACCTGCCCGTCGAGCAGCCGGGCTACCGCCACGTCTTCCACCTGTACGTTGTTGAAACCAAGAAGCCCGAATGGCGTGACCAGTTGGTCGAGTTCCTGAACAAGAACGCCATTGACGCCAAGACGCATTACTCGATCGCCATCCACAAGCAGGCCGGCTACCCGTGGGGCAAGCAAGCCCGCATCGCCGGCAGCCTCACCAACGCCGAGGCCAACGCCGCCTGCTGCATCAGCCTGCCCATGTTCCCTGAACTCAAGGAAGAGGAAGTGGACTATGTGGTGTCCAAGGTCACGGAATGGGACAAGCAGTTCGCCGCCCAGGCGCCTGCCGGCAAAGGCCCAGCCCGCGCCGGCTCCTGCTGCTGCTCTAAGTAGCGGCGGACCACCCTCTGCACGGGCGCCACGGGACCCTTCCCTGGCGCCCGTTCCCCGCTTTACGTTTCACGTTTCACCCGTCACTCTGAGGCTTCACTTGTTATGAGCAAATACACCGTCCTCGTCGTCGGCATGGGCAAGCGCGGCATGCACCACGCCACCGCTTTCAATGCCAATCCCAAGTTCCAGGTCACCGGCATCTGCGACATAGACCCCAAGCGGCTGGACGATGCCGCCGCCAAGCTGGGCAACCCGCAGAAAGGCAGCGACGCCGCGGCCCTCGCCAAGGCCGTGAAGCCCGACGTGTTCTGCTTCTGCACCCTCCCCAACCTGCGCACGCCCATGATAAAGGCCGCCATCGGCGGGGGCGCCAAGCTCATCGCGTTCGAGAAGCCTGTCTCACTCACCAGCGCCGAGCTGCTGGCCATTTCCACCATGCTCAAGCTGGCCGGAGTAAAGGCCGTCGTCAGCCACCAGCACCGCTACGGCAAGCACTATCAGAAGGTGAAGGAAATCGTCGCCAGCGGCGCCTTGGGCCGCGTGCACACCGTCTATGCCAGCGCGACAGGTTGGATGACGCACATGCTCTCGCACCTGGTTGACTACACGTGCTGGTTCAACAACTACACGCCCGCCACCTGGGTCATGGCCCAGGCTGCCGGACGCGCCAAGCTCGGGGACAATCACCCCTCCCCCGATTACATCGCCGGCTTCGTCCAGTTCGCCAACGGCGTGCGCGGCATCTACGAATGCGGCGCAGGCGCGCCCGACCAGCCCGAGGTCGCCAAATGGTGGGGCAAGAACCGCATCGGCGCGCAAGGCACCGAGGGCTTCGCCGAAGTCCTCACCAATGGCGGCTGGCGGGCCGTCACCAAGAGCGGCGGCTACCAAAGCGGTGATGGCGCCATGAGCTACGACCTCGATATGCCCCCCTACATCCAGGAAATGGCTGACTGGCTGGACAACCCGCAGAAGGTCCACCAATGCAATTTCGAGCACGCCGCCCTGGGCGCCGAAATCATGCTCGCCATGCAGCGCAGCGCCCTCGAAGGCGGCCAGGTCGCCCTGCCGCTCAAGGAAGGCGCCGACGAACAGGCCCTGCTCAAGTCGAAGCTCGCCGACCGCCTCGTGCTCGTCTCCTGCGAGCAAAACAAGAAGGAATTCGGCCTCACCTAAGCGCCGCCCAGGGTAGGGACGCCTCGCCGAGGCGTCCGGACTGCGGTGCGGACGCGGGCGGGCGCCTCGCCGGGGCGTCCCTACCAACTTGAGGTTACGGCGCCACTTTCACCCGGTAATAGCGCGCGAGTTGGTTGGTGTCCGAATCAACGTACTCGAAGCCGACGTTGGAGTTTGTGCAGGTAGCCAGCGGCGCCCACCCGGCCAGGTCAGGGGTTGATTCGACCGCGTATTGCCCCGGATCACCACTGACATGCAACTTCACCTGGCCGCTGGGCATTATCGCAATCGAATCAATCCGCGGCCGCGCAGGCTGGTTCACTGACAGTGCGCACGTCAAAACCCCCTGGCAGCCATTGGTGTCCGCGGCAACGACATGGAACGAATAACTGCCCGCATTGGTGGGGGTGCCAGAAACCAGGCCCGCCCCGGACAACGCCAGGCCCGGCGGGAGACTGCCTGACCACAGCGTGAACGCATACGGCGGGCCACCGCCGGCAGCCGTCAGGTCTTGGCTGTATGCCACACCAAGGGTAGCGTCAGGCAGGTTTGTGGGCGTAACAGTGATCGCCGGGCAATCGAACATGAGGCTTGCCTGAAAGCTATAGGACGCGGGCAGTGTGGATGCGGCGATGGTAAGGACTTCCGTCAATGAATATGACGCCGCGAGGGTTACGGGCGCACTGGTCCACGAGAGGCCGCTGCCCAGAGCAGCAAACGACAGGCTTCCCGAGTCGCTTACCAGCACCGCTGGAGGATTAGTGCCCAGCGTGTCGGTGGCGTTATAGAAAGTACTGAACCTAAAAGGCTGCGGACTGCCCGAGATGCGGTGTCCAGTTAACATGGCACGCAAGGCTCCCGCTGTTGGCCCATACCCGTCGGCACTAAACACCAGGCTCAGTGGGTGCAGATTCGCATTAGCTCCACCGACCGCACTTGCGGTAATAGCCAGATTGAGCGCGGGCCCACTGAGAGTCTCCTGTCCGACGAGTGGTGGAAACGCCTCCCCGCTTGCAATCACGACAGCCCAGAACGCGTCACTGCCCTGGTACACAATCAAGCCCGAGGTTGCCGTTGCCGGCGTACCGCTGAGGCCGCCACCATTATCGTCGGCCCAGATCACCTGGTTCTGCTGCGCCATCATCGGCGCCGTCCACGCCATCAGAGCCCCCGCCGCGAGATAACGGCTCACCAGTGTTTTCATAGAATTCCTTTCAACCTGCAGAGGCCCTGCGGGATCCTCCCTTGGAAGCAGTCGAATCACACCCACACCTCTCACAGCTCCGTCAATATCCCTCAAAGCCTTATGTTCCTTTCGCTGCGGGGAAGCTTATGCTAATGCGCGCCCGCTGACAAGGATAAAATCCAAGCGCCCTCAGTGCGGGATGTGCGACGGAATTCCTCCTGCGGGAGAACTTCGGCATCGCCTAACGGTGCTCTCAAGGTACGCCCGCAGGATGCAAGGTAGGGACGCCTCGCCGAGGCGTCCGCCGCCGCCACGAACTGGACGCCTCGGCGAGGCATCCCTACCGCTGCGCCCTGCAGCGCGATCCCACACTGCCGAGATCGCAGCCCAAGCCGGTCATCTCCCTGCATCCGACCGCCTTCCCGCCGCTCCCCCCATCCTCCCGCTGGCACCTCCATAGCACCTGGGTAGCACCTCCGTTCTACCTCCGTACCACCCCCGTGCCGTCGACCGAGGTGGAACGGAGGTGCTACCCATGTGCTACCCAGGTGCTATGGAGGTGCCAGCGGGAGGTGACGGCGAGCACGGGGGGATGATCCGACCGATCGGACGGATCGGTCGGATCAAAAGCAGGGGAGAAACAGGGGAAAGAGGCGGGCGAAGGGGGTGTCCGGCGGGGGATTTGTCAGGTGGGTACAGTTTTCACCCAGGCCAGGGCGGTTCTCGCTGGGCTTGGGGCTGCGGAGAAGGGTTCGGAGGGGGGCTCAGCCGCTGGGGGCGGGGACCTTGGCGCTGGTCACTTTCGGGACATCTGTCCAACCATCTATCTGCTGGCGAGTCTGGAGATACACGACCGTGCCGGCGGGCGGCGCGCCGTAGCGGGCGATGTAGAGTGCGGTGACCTCGCTGTAGCCGTCCTGAGAGGCCGGCAGCAAACCCAGGTAGCAGTAGTGCTGCACGCAGCGCACGCCCGCGCTGACCGGGGCCGCGCCCCAGACCTCGGTGTACTGGGCGGGCGGGGTGGGGACGGGCAGCTTGAGGCTGGGGTTGCCGGCGGGGTTGGTGATCGCCAAGTCCCCCACCGGGTTGATGGGGAAGGACGGCACGGTGGGAGGTAGCGTCAAAGCCGGCAGCTTGAGATGCGCCCGCTTGCTGTTTACGGAAACGAAGTAGTTGTAGGCGTTTAGGCTGACCTGGCGGCCGTCCGCAGTCCGGATATAGACAGTGGCGGCGGCCTGACGCCAGGCGGCAAGCTGGTCAGCGGTGAGGGCTCGCCATTGGCCGGAGACGGTGCCGAAGTCGCTGCGATTGGCTTGCTGGCGTGGGGTGCGCGGATTCCGCGGCGGGACATAGGACCGGACGACGAGGCCCCAGCGTGTGTTGGAGTAGATTTTGTCTCCAACGCGGCCGGATTGGGCGCTGCCTATGACCTTCATAATATCTACGGGGCCCGTTGGCGAAGTCCTGAGTCTCGGGTCTAGAGTCTTGAGTTTTCGCTCGTCCGGCGCGGGCTCAAGACTTTGGGCCCGAGACTCAAGACTCCGTCCACGGCACGGCTGCACCCGCCCGTAGTTGGGCGGGTTGTCTAGCCCGAGCCACACTGGGCCCCGTGGAAGTGGCAGCATAAACTATTCCCGTCTCGATTTACGATTTACGATTTACGATTTACGACTTCAAGGCCCGGACCGGCAGCGGGGTCGTATATCGTAAATCGTATATCGTGAATTGTCCCAGCCGGGGCGGCTTCTGCTTTCCCGTTGCCCGCCCCGTGCCTATATTGGGGGCTGAATGGTCTTACGGACGCCGGGCGGCTCCCCGCCCTATGCACATGGAACCGGCCTGAGGAAAGGGCAGGCCGCGGTCGCTTCTTCATGACCGGCACTTCACCGCGCCCTGCGACGCGAGGCCGGTTCCTGCCGCGCATTGGCACGCCGGGCTACCACCTCCTGCTGGCCGCGGTGGCGATCTTCATCCTCGGGCCGCTGGGAGGCGTTTCCGCCGCGTTCATGAACTTCTCCATCGGCTTCTTCATCGGCGGCCAGGTGCTGGCGGGTATCCTGGGCAGCACGGTCACCCTGCCCTACGGGCCGGAAGGGCGGCACGGGGCCAACTACATGCAAACGATGGCGGCCTCGGTGGCGGGCATGTGCGGCATGGCGGTGCTGGTGCAGGCGATG
>DATKNZ010000284.1:0-4930 GCA_035541055.1 Candidatus Acidiferrum sp.
AGGAAACGCAGTTGGAGGGCAATAGGCTCCTTGCTGATCATGGCGGCGGCCTGGACCATCTTCTCGGCGGCCTGGTATTCGCCCTCGGCGTTGACGATCTTGGCGCGGCGCTCGCGCTCGGCTTCGGCCTGCTTGGCCATCGCGCGTTTCATGCTGTCGGGCAGGGCGACGTCTTTGACCTCGACGGCGGTGACTTTCACGCCCCAGGGCTCGGTCTGGCGATCAATGATTTCCTGTAGCTTGAGATTGATAGCCTCGCGCTGGGAGAGGAGGTCGTCGAGAGGCGCCTGGCCGAGCACGCTGCGCAAGGTGGTCTGGGCGATGAGCGACGTGGCTTTCCAGAAGTTCTCGACTTTGACGACGGCGGCGGTGGGGTCAACGACACGGAAATAGACCACGGCGTCCACCGTGGCGGGCACGTTGTCGCGGGTCATGATTTCCTGTTTGGCGACGTCAATGGTGACGACGCGCAGGTCCATTTTGACCATGCGGTCCACGATGGGGATGAGGATAATGACGCCGGGGCCCTTGGCGCCCAGGAGTTTGCCCAGGCGGAAGATGACGCCGCGCTCGTATTCGCGGAGGATGCGCAGGGCCTGGGGGAGCACAATAATGGCCAGGATGATGATGGGCACGATCCAGGCGGTGAGACTGAGGAGTCGGGGAACGATTTCTTCCATAAGAGTCTGATCAGGTTTGCTTTGGTTTCACTTTCAGGGTGAGGCCCTCAACGGCGGTGATGACGACGGGCTGGCCTTGTTCGATAGGGACGTCGCTGGTGGCATTCCAGTATTCGCCTTCGACGAAGACCCTGCCGCCGGAGGCGTCAATGTGCGCGAGGGCGGGGGCGGTCTTGCCGAGCATGGTTTCGCTGCCCGACCGGACGGGAAGCCATTGCGCGCGCAAGCCTTTGCCCACGACGAACAGGAAGAAGAGGGCGGTGACGACCGTGGCGGGAATGATGTAGGCGAGCGAGAGGCGGAAGGCGGCGTCCGAGCGGTTGAAGAGCATGAGGGCGCCCAGGAAAAAGGAGATGATGCCGCCGGTGGTGAGCACGCCGTGGGTGGGCGCGAAGACGTCACCGATGAACAGGGCCACCGCGAGGCCGATGAGCGCCAGGCCGGCGATGTTGATGGGGAGAATGGCCGACATGCACAGCACCAGGATCAACGCGATGGCGCCGGCGACGCCCGGCAGGATGGCGCCGGGGCTGCTCAGCTCGCCGATGATGCCGTAAATGACCACGAGCATCAGGATGAACATCACCTCGGGCCGCAGGACGGCCTGCAGGAATCCCTCGCGGAAGCTCATGGGGATGGGCACGACCGTGGCGCCGGCGGTGTGCAGGGGCTGGCCGTCCACTTCGCGCCCGTTCATCTGTTTGAGCAAATCGGGGACGTCTTTGGCGATGAGATCTATCACCTTGAGTTCGAGGGCTTTCTCGGCGGTGATCGAGGCGCTCTCGAGGACGGCGGACCTGGCCCACTGGACGTTTCGGTCGCGCTTCTCGGCGATGGACTCGGCGAAGCTGGCGGTGTCGTTCTCCTCCTTCTTCTTCATGACGTCGTCCGACTTCTCGACCTCGCCGCCCATGCCGAGTTCGACGGGGTGAGCGGCGCCGATGCGGGTGTGGGGGGCCATGGCGGCGATGTCCGCGGCCATGGTAATGAAGGCGCCCGCGCTGGCCGCCCGTGCCGGCGCCGGCGCGACATACACGGCGGTGGGCACTTTGGACTGGTAGAACTTGCCCACGATGTCCTTGGTGGAATCGAGCAGCCCGCCGGGCGTGTCGAGCTGGATGATGAGGCAGGCGTAGTCGCGGGCGGAGGCGACGTCAATGGCGCGGGAAATGTAGGCGGCAGTGGCGGGGCCGATGGCGCCATTAACCTTGATCAGGCCGACGTCCGCCGCCGGCGAACTGGCGGGCCCCGCGCCGCACAACGCCAACATCAGCATGAATGCCTGTTGCCGCATAGCCTTCTCGTTGTCTGAGCCTACGCACTCGGCGCCCGGCGCGCAATGCCTATTGCGCTGCGACCGGTAAGGCCTGGCTGTGCAGAGGACAACCACAGATGGACACGGATGGACACAGATGCACTGCGTCGATTCCTCGCCTGATTGGCATCGGGCCCGGCTCAGGCTCCGGGGAAGCTAACTCGGCTCCTCAAATGCGCGATTCCGGCCGTTCACATCTGTGTCGATCTGTGTCCATCTGTGGTTTGAACTGAATCTGCAGGGATAAGGCTGCTTTGCCCGCCGCAATGGCCGGCCTCGTTCACATGATCATGTGAATTGATGAATCTCCGTGGTTCCTGGATAAACAGGGGCAATTCGAACTGCTGCGGTTGGTATCAGCCGAGCGTAGGCGCTGACCGGGCAACCGACATCAACGTGCATGACCCAAAGCTTAAGCGCCCTGAGGCTGGTCTCAGGGGAACAGCCGCTCGGGGTGACCGCACTGCAGCTCTCCGTCAACAAGGTTTTATGAACATGAACACCTCGAAAGCCCTTAGCCTGCTCATCGCCGCATTATTCACGACGGCTGCACAGGCGCAGACCATGGTCTCGCGCTGGTCCAACGCGACGTGGACCTCAGCCAAGCGCGGTCTGGCCGCCAATCCAACCACCGGCAACCTGCTGTTGGTCCAGGGCGGGACACCGGGCACGATCAAACGGATCAAGACCGCCGACGGCACGAGCGCCGGGAGTGACATGACTTACCCGACTGGCGGGGCCGGAACCTATTGGGTCGGTGGGATAGCGGTGGCAAGCGACGGCACGATCTACGGGTGCAATTATGCGGGCTCAGGCACGCAATACCTCTATAAGTGGACGAACGAAAGCGCCACCCCAACAACTCTATGGACCGGCTCCTATAATAGCGGGGCGACTGCCGGTGAAGCCGGCAGCGTTGGCGCCAACCTGGCAGTGTACGGAACCGGCAACAACGCGGTGTTCATCCTGGCATCTACGACCACGGGGGGCCTGATCATCTATAACAGCGGCGGCACCTGGACAGCGCGAGCCATTACCGTGGTGAACCAATCCTGCACCTCCGGACTGACGTTCATTGACTACGGCGTTGCTGGTGCGACCTTGTACCGGTTCGTCGCCAAGACCGGACAGACTGCCGGCGAGATATACACCTTCGATCCCACCTCCGGTACCGGTGCGATAACCCCTGGCAGCACGGCAATGACAGGCACATTCGTTTACGCGGCCAATGGCATCCATGGATGTGCTTACGATCCCATCACCGGTCTTATGGCTACGGTAACGCGTGTGAGCAGCACGTCGCCTTACCCGGTGACTAACCTGCTGTTCAACACGGGTCTTGTTGTCGGCTCGGGCACACTGGGTAATCCGGCGTTTCTCGACCGTCAGAATCTCCTCGAAGGCGGCACGGACAGTGGCTCGCCCGGAGGTGTTGCCTGGTACCAGGGGGCGTTCTTCACTTCGGCGGCCAATACGCTGGGAACAGCAAACCTTTGGGCGTATGACGTCACTGCCTTCAAGGTGAAAGACACGACCCCCGCCGGGCCGGTGACGGTATGTCCTGGGAGCAGCCAGAGTTTCAATATCGTTTCGGGCGGCAGCCAATTGCAGTACCAGTGGAAGGTGAACAAGGGCAGCGGCTACGTCAACGTGTCCGGCAGCGAGTATTCGGGGGCGACCACCGCCACGCTCACCATCAACCCGGCCAGCGCCAGCGATGCGGGCACCTATGAGTGTATAGTTAGCCAGCCCTTTACTGGAGGCACCACCTGGACGAGCACGGGTGCCGCGCTGATTGTTTCCACGCCGCCAGCCGCCTTCAACGTGACGGGCGGCGGCGCGTATTGCGCCGGCGGGAGCGGGGTCTCCATCGGCATAGACGGTTCGGAGACGGGCAAGCACTACCAGGTCTGGCGCAATAACAGCGGGACTCCGGGGGCGGTCGGGTCATCCATTGCCGGAACGGGCAGCGCCATCACGACGCTGGCGACGGCAACCGTGGCGGACACTTACAGCGTGGTCGCTACGGATGATACCACGTCTTGCACGAATACCATGACTGGCAGCGTGACCGTAACGGTCAATCCGCTGCCGACGGCCTACAACGTGACCGGTGGCGGCGCCTACTGCTCGGGCGGGGACGGGGTGGCGGTCGGGCTGGCCAATTCGGAGTTGGGCAAGAACTATCAGCTTTACCGGAACGGCGGCGCGACGGCTGTGGGCTCGCCGGTGCCCGGCACGGGCAGCGCCATCAGCTTTGGCAACCAGACCACCGCGGACACTTACACGGTGGTGGCGACGGATGCCCTTACGCTTTGCACCGCCGCCATGAGCGGCAACGCGACGGTGACAGTCAATCCCAAGCCGACCGCCGATGCCGGCCCGGGCCAGACCGTTTGCATTGGTTGCGGGACAGCGATCGGTGGCAGCCCGACGGCCAGCGGTGGCAGCGGTAGCGATTACACCTATAGTTGGACTCCTGCCAGCGGGTTGAGCAGCGCCACGGTGGCCAATCCAACGGCTACTCCTACGAGCACGACTACCTATACGGTCACGGTCACGGATGGCAACGGGTGCTCCGCTGATTCCAGCGTCACGGTCACCGTGAACAATGTGGCGCCGAGCATCTCCGCGCAGCCGGCGAATACCACGGTTTGCAGCGGCTCGGCGGCGAACTTCTCGGTGACGGCGTCCGGTTCGAGCCTGAGCTACTCCTGGGCGCAGAACAACAACGGCGGCTGGGGCAATGCCTGGACGGTGAGCGGCAACGGCAGCACCTGGCTCGGCACGTCCGCGGCCAACGATCAGGGCAACCCGGAATGCACGAGCTTCTCCGCGGCTGGGGACATCAATAGCCCCGGCGGCAACGCCCTGGGCATGTGGGGCGGCTTCGACGGCTCCGAGGTGGCCATTCGTACTTTCCCTTCCCTGACGC
>DATKNZ010000285.1:0-8150 GCA_035541055.1 Candidatus Acidiferrum sp.
CTCGATTGATGCGCTGCGCGGCTTTGTGATGTTCATGATGATCTTCGTGAACGACCTCGCCGGCGCAGGAAGAATTGTGCCCGACTGGATGGTGCATTTCAGCGAACGTCACCGCCACGGCAGCGGGATGACCTTCGTGGACCTTGTGTTCCCGGCGTTCCTGTTCATCGTGGGGATGTCCATCCCCCTGGCCATCGGCGGGCGAGTGATGCGAGGCGAACCCGTCTGGCGGACCGCTGCGCACATCGTTATCCGCACGTTGTCCCTGCTCTGGATCGGCATCCTGATGGTCAACGGGACACCGGACACAGCAGCGATGGGCTGGTCGGGGGACTGGTGGTGCGTGCTGATGTATCTCTCGGCCATCGCCGCGTTCTGCTCTATCTCCCCTGCACCGTTGGCCCCGGCGGCGCGGCAGGCCGCATGGAAGCGCATCAGCTTCTGCGTCCGGCTGGCCGGACTGGCGGCCCTGGTCTGGCTGACCTTCGCCTTCCGGGGACCGAAGGGCCAGCGCATCATCACGCTCGCTCCCTTCTCCGTGCACACCGAATGGTATGGCATTCTGGGACTGATCGGCTGGGCGTATCTGGTTGGGTGCATCGTCTTCCTGCTGTTCCGGGGCAGACGCACGGCCACGCTGGGCTGCATGGCGCTATTAATGTCGCTCTTCGTCGCGGACAGGACCGGGGTGTTCGAAGGCTTCTGGCTCGACCACATCGTGAGCATCGGCGTGACGCTCGGTTCGCAAGCCGCCATCACCACCGGGGGGTTGCTGCTCGGGGCGATGCTCAGCGCCACAGACATGACCGCGCTCAAGCCGCGCACACGGTTCACGTTTTGGTTTGCCGCCGGTTGCGCCGCAGCCGCGCTCCTGCTGAACCGGGCTTACGGCATAGACAAGAACAGCGCGACGCCCTCGTGGTGTTTCTGGTCCTGCGCCATCACCGCCGTGCTGTGGTATGGCTTTTATTGGGTTTGCGACGTGCGACCAATGAGAAAGATCGCGCGCCCGCTGGCGCTGGCGGGCCAAAACGTGCTGCTGGCGTACCTGATTTCCGAGATGCTGCCGGGCCTGATCGAGGCGCTGGGCTGGGGGGATGCGTATGGACGGTGGGCCGCGACGGTGCCCATGGCGATCACGCGTTCGGCCCTGTGCGGCGTGTTTATCCTGGTGGTGTCCACGAGCCTGAACCGGGTGGGCTTTCGGCTTCGACTCTGATCTCAAACGGTGCGAGCAGGAGGGCGCCCGTCCTCGGGCGCAGCAGCTTCGGAAACCGGCAGGACATTGCGTTGTCTAGCAACGCTGCCGGTCTCCTGCACGGCACGCCCGGGGACTGACGCTCAGGCTCAAGAAACGGCGCACGCGGCTGAGAGATGGGATGCCGGCCTGCCCGCCGGGGCGGGTGGCCTTGAGAGCGGCAGTGGCGCTGGCCAACCTCATTCGCTCCTCCACCGGCATGCCCTTCACCAGGCCGAAAGCGTAAGCGCCGTGGAACACATCTCCGCACCCGGTCGTGTCCATCACCTCGACCCGGAAAGCGGGCTGACGCCGGGGCGCGGACCAACCCCGCGCCAGGAACCAACAGCCCTTGGCGCCGCAGGTCACAGCCGCGACCTCGCGGTCGGGACGCATAAGCTTGCGCACGGCCTCCTGGGCCGAGGCTGCGCCGGTCAGCCGGGCGGCAAACTCCTGTGACACGATGAGGTGATCAACCAGATCGAGGAGTTGACGGGTCTCGGGATGCCGGTCACTCTCGACGTCGGACACCACGGCGATGCCGGCGCGCCGGGCGATGCGGGCGGCGCGGATCATGCCCGGCACGCCGAGATGGTCCACCAGGAGCACGCGGCAGCAGCGAATCAGCGCCGCGGGCGTACGCGGGCTGGCCCCGCACAGCCGCGGCTCATAGGAGAAGATGTTTCGAGTCCCGTGCTGCTGTCCGACCACGATGTGCGAGTGCCCGGGCCCCGCCAATTGACGCCGTTCGACCGCCGAGACGTCTATGCCCTCCCGTTCCAGGCAGGCCAAGGCGAAGGCGGATAGCTCGTCCGTGCCCATGAGGCCGGCGTAGGCGCAGCGCGCGCCCAACCGCGCCGCCGCGACCAGCGCCGTCCCGGCCAACCCGCCGCAATGCCGCTCCTGCCGCAGCACTCGCGCCTTGGCATCCGGCCCGGGATAGACGTCCACATAAATGAGGTCGTCCACGGCAACCGCGCCCAAGCCCAGCACGTCGAGGCTTGCCGGGGCGGCCCTCACCGGGGTTGTGCGGAGTTCAGAGCGGGCAGGCAGGTGTTCCCGATGGTCATCAGCTTGCCGAGTTGCCCGTAATACCCATAGGGCTCGCCGTAGTAGGTGGAAAGCTCACGCGCCAGGTTATCGTAATAGGCTGCTTCGGCGGGGCGTCCGGCCTTGCGGGTGTAGAATTGCACGATGTCCCGCGCGCGGTGGCGCAGCACGCGGCGAATGCCGGCACGCATCGTCCAGTCGTAGTAGCAAGGGTTCAGGGCCTCGTTCCAATGGTCGCTGATGAAGGGCCGGAACCAGCCGGAGTCCGGACGCACCTGGTCGTTGATCCGCCAGAACACGCCGCAGCGGACGGCGAGCGGCGGGCGGTTCGTCCGTTCCAGCATGACTGGCTCCGTGAGGTTGAGGAAGAACTTGAACCCGAGGTAGTTCGCCGCCATGTCGCCGTTTGAATAGACACCGGTGCCGAGCCTGCCGTAGCAATTGCCCTCGGCCAGCAAGCCGCCTTCAGCGTGATGATAGATGACTTTCCGGTATGCCTCCTCTTCGCTCACACCAGCCGCCCGCAGGGAGCGATACATCTTGTAGTAAGACCAGCCCAGGTGGTGGAAGTGCGTCAGCTTGTCCGTGCCAAAATACACGTCGTAAGCCCGGACCGTGGGAGCCTGCACGAATAGGCACATGATGCGCAGGTCCAGCGGGATTTTGGCAGTGAAATTCATCCGAATCGAATGGTGGGAGGTCTTCAGCCCGGGATAGGTCTGATGGGCCCAGGCGCTCTTCAGGGCGGCGTCAACAGCGCGCGTCTCGAACACCGTAAGACCGAACTGACGGTCCAACGCACCCGCGAGGGTTTCGGGCTTATGCAAGGCGGCCAGGCGCTTCGCGCGGGCGTTGGCGTCCCGGACTTTCAGCGCCTGCTCGATGTCGGCGTTGACCTCATTGACTGCCCCTTCGAGCGCCAGCATGTGCACAACGTCCAAGTAGTCCCCCAGATCGGCCATGTCCACGTCCAGGGGCAGGCGGAAATTGTCTGTCTCATCGCCAAAGCCCGGCAAAGCGGCAATGACCAATGAGGCCGCCAGCGCGGCCAGAACGCACCTGCCCACCCTGCTCGAAGAATGTTTGCCCAGGGACATAACTGCACAGTGCAGCAGGGCTTCGGCCTTGTCGAGTGTCATGCCCAGCCCTTGAACAGGAGCGCTTGACTCCCGGCCACAACGCTCCACCTTGCTAGCAATGCCCGAAATGAGTTTCACCCGGTCTGTTGTGCCGCTCTGCCTCGCTGGGTTCGCCCGGCGGCGGGGCTTGGCTGCGCTCGGTGTCGTGGCCGCGGTTTGGCTGGCCGGCGCCGGCTGCACCTCCGTTTACGAGCGCGCCGAGCAAGCCATGCCGCCCGACCCCGGCAGCCCCCTCACCTTGCGCGTCGAGGAGGCGCGGCGCGCCGAAGGGCTCTGCACGCAAAGCTGCGCACGGCTGCACGACGACCTTGCCCGGCACGCGCCGGCAGAAACAGTCTCGGCAGACCTCGACCGGCTGGAGCTGGCGGGCTTCGATTTACAGCGCCGGACCACGGCGGCCCGCGAGGCCGCAGCCTCCTCCACAGCCACGACGGAAACGTCCCACGAACTCGATCATCTTGAAGCCCGTTCCAAGGCAGTGCTCGACTACGTCCGCCTGGCCCGTAAGGCCGAACCCGCGGCCCAATTTGCCCGGCTCGAAGCCTTGCTTCAGGCGATCCGTTGACGCGTGCGGGCGTGATTACATGTGGGTGAAGATACCACCGAGTCCGCGGTGGGAGGTAGGGCGCGCACTCCGCTGCGCGCCGTCTTTGGGTCTCGCCGGCGCGCAGCGGAGTGCGCGCCCTACCATGAGCTCACCCAGATCTAATCGCACCCGACGCGCGCCGGAGCGCGGATTATCCAGTCCGCAGCAATCTCCCACCCCCGGCGAGTGCACGAAAGGGACGCCAGGCATGATCCGGGCACGGCTGCGGACTGGAAAGTCCGCGCTCCAAAGCTATCGCCTTGACCAAGGGGCAAAGACCATTAGGATACCCCGGAACATACACTTAAGAGATATACATCTATGGCAATCATCAATTTCGGCGGCACCAAAGAAGAGGTCATCACGCGGAAGGAATTCCCGATGGCCAGGGCGCGCAAGGTCCTGAAGAACGAGACCATCGCCATCATCGGTTACGGCGTGCAGGGACCGGCGCAATCGCTCAACCTGCGCGACAACGGCTTCAAGGTTATCATCGGCCAGGCCAGCGCTTTCAAGCGCGACTGGGACCGCGCCGTGGCCGACGGCTGGGTGCCCGGCAAGACCCTGTTTGAAATAGATGAAGCCGTCCGCCGCGGCACGATCATCCAAATGCTTGTGTCCGATGCCGCGCAGCGGGCGATCTGGCCGGTCGTGAAGCGCAACCTGAAGCCCGGCGACGCGCTCTATTTCTCGCACGGGTTCTCCATCGCCTATCGCCAGCAGACAGGCGTCGTGCCGCCCAAGAACGTGGATGTCATCATGGTCGCGCCCAAAGGCTCCGGCACCTCGGTGCGGAGGAACTTCCTGACGGGGGCGGGCATCAACTCCAGCTTTGCCGTCGAGCAGGACGCGACGGGCCACGCCAAGGAACGCTGCATGGCGATTGGCATTGGCATCGGCTCAGGCTACCTGTTCCCGACCACGTTCAAGCATGAGGTATTCAGCGACCTCACGGGCGAGCGGGGCGTCCTCATGGGCGCGCTGGCCGGCATCATGGAGGCGCAATACGACGTGCTGCGTGTCCACGGCCACACGCCGAGCGAGGCCTTCAACGAGACGGTCGAGGAACTCACGCAGAGCCTGATCCGCCTGGTGGACGAGAATGGCATGGACTGGATGTATGCGAATTGCTCGGCCACCGCCCAGCGGGGCGCGCTGGACTGGAAGCCGCGGTTCAAGAAGGCCGTGCTGCCCGTGTTCAAGGAGCTGTACCAGCGCGTGAAGACCGGCAAGGAATGCGCCCGCGTGCTCTCGGCCTGCGGCAAGCCCGATTACCAGAAGCAGCTCACGAAGGAGCTCGCCGTCATAGGGAATTCCGAGATGTGGCAGGCCGGCAAAGCCGTCCGTGCGCTCCGGCCCAAGGAGCCCGCGCGGGCGATCGCGGCCGGCACCAAGGGCATCGGCGGCCGCGCGGCTAATTAGGGTAGCAGCTCAGAAAGACGCTCAGCCGGCATCGCACGGCGCTGTTGCGATCCAGCAGTAGAGCAAGCCTCTGGCTTGCTTTAGTCCCGCCAACCTTCCAGGTTGGCGCGCGCCGCGCCTCCCCGCGGCAAGCGGGACGCTTGCCCGGACAGCCGCAAGCCGGAGGCTCGCGCTACTCCTCGGTGGCCCGGCGCAAGCCGGGAAATTACTTTGGCACAGGCGAGAATGGCTGTATCATCCGAGCTACTGGGCAGCCCCGCGGGCGCAGGGCTACGGCACAACTAGACAGCACGTGTTATCATGCATATTCAACTCGGCGCAATAGACTACGCGGTTCTCCTGATCTACGTCGCCTTCGTGGTCGGCATTGGCTTCGCCCTGAGGCGTTACATGCGGAGCTCGTCCGACTTCCTCACCTCGGGGCGTTCGATCCCGGCCTGGGTCACGGGCCTGGCGTTCATCTCGGCGAACCTGGGCGCGCTCGAACTGGTCGGCATGGCCGCCAGCGGTGCCAAGTACGGCATCGCCACCTGCCACTTTTATTGGGTCGGCGCGATACCGGCCATGGTGTTCCTCGCGGTCTTCATGATGCCTTTCTACTACGGGTCGAAGGCCCGCTCGGTGCCGGAGTATCTGAAGCTGCGCTTCGATGAGCGCGTGCGGGCGCTCAACGCCATCGCCTTCGCGGTGATGACCGTGTTCGCCTCAGGCATCTCCATGAATGCGCTTGCCAAGCTGCTCAATCAACTCCTGGGCTGGAACTACCACGTCGCCCTGTGGATCTGCTCCGCCGTCGTGCTGGTCTATGTCCTCAAAGGCGGTCTGACCTCGGCCATTTACACCGAGGTGCTGCAGTTCTTCATGATCGTGCTTGGCTTCGCGCCGGTGGTTTACCTCGGGCTCCGCGACGTCGGCGGGTGGGATGCCATGAACAACGTGCTGCACGGCGTAGCCCGTGACCCGGCGGCCCTCAACCTCAAGCCGCCCGGCACCAGCTACGGCCCCGATGCCTGGACCAGCGCCTGGAAGCCCCTGCTCGGCGGCTCCAGCCACAACCCGATGGGCGTGGACGTGTTCGCGATGGTGTTCGGCCTCGGCTTCGTCCTCTCCTTCGGCTACTGGTGCACGAACTTCCTCGTGGTCCAGCGCGCCATGGCAGCCAAGGGCATGGGCGCCGCCCGCCGCACCCCGCTCATCGCCGCCGTGCCCAAGATGCTCTTCCCCGCCCTGGTCATCGTCCCCGGTATGATCGCCGTCGCCCTGACGGCTTTGCCCGGTAAGAATTACCGCATCCCGCCGCCGCCTCTGGAGACCAAGGCCATCACGGCCGCCGTGGACGCCGTCAAAGCCGCGCCGGAAGCGGGTTCGCTACAGGTCGCGGTGCAAAACGTGATCGAGAAAGTGAGCGCCGCCCAGAACGGGGTCGACGCTCAGACGGGCATGCCCAAGAAGCTCATGAAGTTCGACGAGGCCAAGCTGGCCCAAGTCATCAAGGACTTCGAGAACAAGCCGATCAATCTCCATCAGACCAAGGAGGAGAAGGCGTGCGAGGAACAGTTCCTCGCAGCATTCACCAACACCATCACGGAATACGACTACGATGGCGTTATCCTGTCACTGGTCAGAAAGTATTGTCCCACCGGCCTGATGGGCTTGGCCCTGACCGCGTTACTGGCCTCGTTCATGTCCGGCATGGCGGGCAACGTCACGGCCTTTAACACGGTATGGACCTACGACCTTTACCAGGCCTACATGGCCCGCAACAAGAGCGACCAGCATTACTTCTGGATGGGCCAGGCGATCACGGTGGTGGGTATCCTGCTGAGTATCGCCTGCGCCTACTTCGCGCGCATGTATAACAATGCGATGGATATCATCCAATTGGTGTTTGCGTTCGTGAATGCGCCGCTGTTCGCCACCTTCCTGCTCGGCATGTTCTGGGCGCGCTGCACCGGCACTGGCGCGTTCCTCGGCTTGTTCGGCGGCATTGGCACCTCGGCCCTCTTCCACGGGTTAACGATGGCCGAAGGCAAAGGCGGCTGGCTGGGGGCGACGTTCTTCACCTTCCCGTCCACCATGGCCCAGAACTTCTGGATGGCCAGCTTCGCGTTCATCGTGTGTTTCCTGCTGACGCTGGGCATCTCCCTGGCGACCAGGCGCACCAAGACCAACGAAGAACTCAACGGCCTCGTCTATTCCCTGACGCCCAAGATCAAGGATCACGAGCAGGCCTGGTTCTTGCGGCCCGCCGTGCTGGGAATCATTCTGCTGATCGGGTGCGTCATCCTGAACATTATCTTCCGCTAAACTAACACAACACGCTTATGGGACTCGATATCCGCTGGCCAATCGGCCTCATGTTCTCACTGGTGGGCGCGATGCTCGTGATCTACGGAGCTATCAGCAACTCCCAGCCGGAAGTCTATACCTGCTCGTTGGGCATCAACGTCAACCTCCGCTGGGGGTTGGTGCTCCTGGCCTTTGGGCTCTGCATGTTGATGATGGCGTGGCGGGGCAGCCGCCAGCCCGCCGAACCCTCCAATCCTGAAGACCAGTAGCCTATGCCTGCCAGGCTCAGCCAGACCCGGTTCGGCCAACTGCCCGACGGCAGGGCCGTGGACCTCTACACGCTGCAGAATGCCAACGGCCTGACCGCCAAGGTCACCAACTACGGCGGCATCCTCACCGAGCTGCACGTGCCCGATCGGCATGGCAA
>DATKNZ010000286.1:0-27203 GCA_035541055.1 Candidatus Acidiferrum sp.
ACTCATACAAGATCCAGGAACCCGGGGCGAGCGCGGGGAAGGCATTTGCCGAGGCCATCGCCCAGAACGGCGCGCCGCAAGTGTCCGTGAAAATGCCCGGCACAAAAGGCGTTTACCGCATCTACTGCTACGTGCGGAACGCGCATGACGCCGCCGCGGTGGGGAGTCTGCCGGTCCTGGTCAAGGGCGGCCCGGAGCCGCATCAAGGCAACTAACCCGAATATTTCACACCCTAAGGTAGGGACGCCTCGCCGAGGCGTCCGCTGCCGCTCCAAAACGGACGCCTCGGCGAGGCGTCCCTACCATCAGGCTACGCGCTTCTCTTCCCCCGCCGCTTTTCCAGCTCGACGCGGATCTCGCGCGCCCGGGCTTCAGTGATGCCGTAGGTCAGGACCGCCCAGATGGCGAACGCGGACGCCACCAGCGGAATGCCACAGTCAAACGCGCGCATGAGGAGAAGCGTCTTCGCAGGCTGGGCGCCCTTCAGCGCTACCTGGAACCCAGTTGCGTTCAGCAGGTAGCCAAAGAGGAGCGCGGCGGCGGACATTCCCAGTTTGACCATCCACCAGTAAATCGCGCCGTACATTCCCTCGCGGCGCTCACCGGTATTGAGTTCGTCCAGGTCGCAGACGTCGGCCACCATGGCCCCGACGACTGTGAACAGGGAGCCGATGCCGAATGAAATCAGCGGAGCGGCGAGGAGCAGCATGTACGGATGGGCAGGGTTATACGTGAACCACTTCGCCAGGAAGCCAAGCAGGGACAGGGAGGTCATGATGTAGAACGTCCGCCTCTTCCCAATCTTCGCCGACACCCACGTCGTCAGCCAGATGATGGCCAGGGTCGCCAGCGAGCTGGTGATGCCGAACCACTTGAACAGATGCGAGGCCATGCTTTCATCGCCGCCGAACAGGTAGTAGGTCATGTTGTAGAACGTGAAGGAGGATCCGAGCTGGTAGCCGTTGAAGATCAGGAACGTCGCCAGGCACAGCTTGAGGAACGGCCCGGATTTCCAGGTGGCGATGAAGGACCTGAAGAACTTGCTGATGGTCTTGACTATGCCTTCCCGGTCCGGGGGAGGCAGGCTCATTCGCTCCCGGGTGAAGATGGCGGGCATGATGCCGAAAAAGGCAATGCACACACCGATGATGATGGCCAGGGTGCGCGCGCCTCGGACCGCCCCGAAATCGCCGGGGAAGATGCTCTTGTTGTAGATGAACTCGTAGAAGAAGGGGCACAGCAGCCACGCGACCTGGCCCATGATATTGCTGAATCCCATCAGCCGAGTCCGCTCGTGGTAGTCCGGAGTCAGTTCATACCCGTAGCCGACCAGCGGGATCGAGAAGACCGCATAGGCCGTGAAGAAGATGACCGAGGCGCTCAGGAAGACCCAGAAGTAGAACATCTGGGTGTGCCCCGGATACAACTGCCACATCAGGGCAAAGATGACGCCGGAGAGAATGGCCCCGCCGAAAATTAGCGGGCGCCGGCGGCCCCACCTGGTCCGCGTGTTGTCGGAGATATGGCCGATGATCGGATCAATGAACGCATCGAAGAGGCGTGGAATGGAGGTCAACCAGCCCACGAGGCGCGGGTCCATGCCCAGCCCTAGATTCAGGATGATCGGCAGGGCGCCGACGGCAGCCGCCTGCAGATTGTTGGCGAGCATGCCCAGGCCGTAGGCGAACTTCTGCATGAAGGGCAGCCGATCCTCGACTGCGGTCTCGTAATGTTTCGTTTCTCTCATACGACCGTTTCTCTCGGAGTGTCCCAACGGCAACCCGGCTCTCGAAGACGCACGTGCAGGCTAATGTTCCTGCAAGAGGCCCGCAAGACGATTGAGCCCGCCCGGAGCGCGCCCGTCCTCGGGAGCAGCAATGCCCCTGGTCGGAGCGCAATACCAATACTGGGCCGTGCCCGCACGGTCGGTGGTTGCTGCGCCCGAGGACGGGCGCGCTCCGGGGGCACCGTCGAGCTGCGCCCGCTCGCCGGCCCAAATACCCGCGAAATCTTGACGTGGGTTACTGCAAGCCATATCGTTCTCCGCGCATGAGCTTGCGCGAAAACCAGCCCGCCCTGGCCACCCTGGTTCCGCAAACCCAATCCCGTGCCGGCCTGACAATATTCGAGAAGCTGGGCTATGGCTTGGGCGACACCGCGTCGCACTTTGTCTGGGACATGGTCGGCTTCTGGCTCCTGTTCTTCTATACGGACGTTTACCGCATTCCCGCCGCGGCGGCAGGCACGATCATGCTGATCGCCCGATTTTGGGATATGGGCGTTGACCCCATCATCGGCGTTCTGTCCGACCGGACGCACACCCGGTGGGGCAAGTTCCGGCCCTACATTCTCTTCGGCGCCGTGCCTTACGCGGTGCTCGCCGTGCTGACCTTCACCACGCCCAACCTGGGCGACACAGGCAAGGTGATCTACGCCGGCGCCACGTATGTGCTGCTGATGACGGCCTATGCCGCGGTGAATCTGCCTTACTCCTCGCTGGCGGCGGTCATGACCGATGACACCTACGAGCGGGCAGGGCTGAACACGTATCGTTTCGTTTGCGCATTCACCGGCCAGCTTGTGGTCACCGGCCTGGCGCTGACGCTGGCCAAGTACTTCGGCGGCGGCGACAAAGCCCTCGGTTTTCAGCAGACGCTCATGCTGTTCGCAGGCTTGAGCCTGGTCTTCTTCTTCATCACGTTCAAGGTCTCGAAAGAGCGCGTCAAGCCTGCCGCCTCCGTCCAGGGCTCCCTGTGGGAGGATCTCGGGAACCTGCTCCAGAACCGGCCATGGATCATACTGGCGCTTGTGGGCATCGTCTCGTTCGTCATGTTCGCCATGCAGAACGCCGCGATTGCCTACTACTTCAAGTACTACATCGGCAAAGAGGACAACGTGCAGTTGTTCAACGTGATCGGCACCATTGCCCTGATCGTGGCTCTGCCGCTGTCCAAGCCCCTGGCCATGAAGCTGGGGAACAGGAATGTATTCATACTCAGCTCCCTGCTCTCCGGCATCTTCTTCATTTCGATATACGTGCCCGGACCGAAGGGCCTTCTCACGATCTATATCCTGAACATCCTGGCCAAGGTGGCCTACGCGCCTGCTGTGCCGCTGCTTTGGACGATGATTGCCGACGCGGCGGACTATTCGGAGTGGAAGACCGGCCGCCGGGCCACCGGGCTGTACTTCTCGGCCGCTACCTTCGCGCAGAAGGCGGGCTGGGGCATCGGCGCCGCGATTGCCGGCTGGGTGCTGACCGCCTTCCATTACAAACCCGACGTGACGCAGACCGCCACGGCGCTGACCGGCATCAAGCTCCTGGTCTCGGTCCTGCCCGGCCTGCTCTACATGTCCTGTGGCCTGTTCATGCTCGCCTACAACATAGACTCGAAGACCATTGACGTAATGAAGACCGAGCTACAGGCCAAACGGGCCGCTCGGGACTAAAGGCTAACATCCACATGCTAAGAACTAGCGCATTGCAGCCTATTTTAGCCGGCGCATCTCAATGTCGCTCCAGACCCGCGGCGCCAATCTCATTAACACCCCGCTTCAGCGGGGTGAAGGAGCGGCTCACGCCCGCCAACCGCTTTAGCGGTTTCGCGCGGGCAGAGAAACCGCTAAAGCGGTTCTGGCGTCGTCGCACCCACCCCCACCCCGCTGAAGCGGGGTGTTAATGACAAGCGCCCTGGGATCGCTTAAAAAGTGAGATGCCCCCCGTTTTAGCCCTTAGCCTTTAGCATTCAACCTCCTCCTTTTCGCCCAGTCACATGAACGACAAATTGTATCTCGGCAAACAGCCCTGCCAATCCGCTCCCACACCCGTCCAGGGCCGTCAGATCGTGCTCGATGGCGAGGAGTATTACGCCATCGCCAACTACGACCGGATGCGGCCCTTCTTTATGACGCTCGTGAGCGCGTCCGATCACTGGCTGTTCATCTCCAGCACCGGCGCCCTCACGGCCGGGCGCGGCAACCCGGACCTCGCGCTATTCCCCTACGCCACGGACGACAAGATCCACGATTCGGCGGACATCACCGGCAGCAAGACGCTGATCCGCGTCGAGCAACAGGGCCGCCAATGGCTCTGGGAGCCGCTCTCCGACCGTTGCCGGGGCGTCTATCGCGTCGAGCGGCGCCTCTACAAAAGCTTCACTGGGAACAAGCTGCGGTTCGAGGAGCACAACGCCGACCTGGGCCTCACCTTCTCCTATGAATGGTCCAACAGCCAGCGGTTCGGCTTCGTCCGGCGCGCCTGGGTTAAGAATCGCCGGCCCGGCGCAGTGCGGCTGGTGCTGCTGGACGGCCTGCAGAACCTGATGCCGTGCGGAGCCGGCAGCCGCTTCCATCTCGAATACAGCACCCTGCTGGATGCCTACAAAAAGAATGAACTCGTGCCCGCGACCGGCCTGGGGCTCTATACGCTCAGCGCAGTTCCCATAGACCGTCCCGAGCCTGCCGAAGCGCTCCGCGCCACCACGGTCTGGCAGGCGGGCATCAAGCCCCGCGCGATCCTGCTTTCCTCCGTCCAGGTCGGGCGCTTCCGAAACGGCCTGCCCCTCGTGCAGGAAACCGACGTGCGCGCCGAGCGCGGCGCCTATTTGATCAACGCCGACCTGAAGCTCAAGCCCGGCCAAACCACCGAGTGGTGGATCGTGGCCGACGTCAACCGCGGCCCGGCGGAGGTTGTGGACCTCAACCGGCTCCTCCGCACGCCAGCCAGGTTGCGGCGGCAGGTGGAGGCCGACGTGAAGCTCGGCACGGAGGAACTCCGGCGCATTGTGGGCGCCGCCGACGGTCTGCAGACCACCGCCGAGCCTCTGCGCAATGCCCGCCATTTCGCCAACGTGTTGTTCAATGTCATGCGCGGCGGCATCTTCCTGGGCGGCTATGCCGTGGAGCCGGCCGACATTCGTGCCTTCGTCACCCACGCCAACCGCGCCGTCGCTGCCCGTCACGCGCCGTTCTTCCGCCAACTCAAGCCCGGCGGCACCTGCGCGCAGATGGTCGCCCTTGCGGCAGCCAGCGGCGACCCCCAACTCGAGCGTATCTGCCGCGAATACCTGCCCTTGACCTTCAGCCGCCGCCACGGCGACCCCAGCCGGCCCTGGAACCGCTTCTCCATCGCCACCTGCGACGCCGGCGGCAAGCGCATCCTCAACTACGAAGGCAACTGGCGTGACCTGTTCCAGAACTGGGAAGCGCTGGCCGTTTCGTTCCCCGGGTTCACGGCGGCCATGATCTGCAAGTTCGTGAACGCTTCGACCGCCGACGGCTACAATCCCTACCGCGTCACGCGCGACGGCATTGATTGGGAAGTCGTGGACCCGCACGACGCCTGGTCGTTCATTGGCTACTGGGGCGACCACCAAGTCATTTACCTGCTCAAGCTGCTGGAAATCCTCCAGCGCCACGAGCCGGCTGCGCTGCGCGAGTTGCTCACGCGCGAAATCTTCTCCTACGCAAACGTCCCTTACCGCATCAAACCCTACGAAGCGCTGCTGCGGGATCCCAAGGACACCGTGGTATTCGACCGGCGCGGGGAAGACCTGGTGCAGGAACGCATTAAGGCGGCAGGCGCCGACGGCAAGCTTGTCTGGGACAACCGCGGCGAGGTGCGCCTGGTCAACCTCACCGAGAAGCTGGTCGTGCCGCTCCTCGCCAAGCTCTCCAACTTCATCCCTGGCGCCGGCATCTGGCTGAATACGCAGCGACCCGAGTGGAATGACGCCAACAACGCCCTCGTGGGCAACGGCGTCTCCATGGTCACCCTGTGCTACCTGCGCCGGCACCTGGCCTTTCTGACGGACGTATTCCAGCCGCTCGCCGGCGGCAAAACAGTCGTCTCGCAGGAGGTGAACCAGTTCCTGACTGCGGTGACCGGCGTCCTGGAACAGCACAGCCGGCTGTTGCAGGGCCAGATCACCGACCGGCAGCGCAAGTCCGTTCTCGACGCCCTCGGCCGTGCCGGCAGCGCCTACCGGGAGCGCCTCTACCACCACGGCTTCTCCGGGCGTAAGGACGCGATCCCGGTCACCACGCTGCTGGGCTTCTTCAGCCGGTCACTGAAATGGATAGATCACACGATCGCCGCCAACCGCCGCCACGACGCGATGTATGAGGCCTATAACCTAGTCTCGTTCGGCGGCAAGGCGCAGGTCGGCATTCGTCGGCTTTACCTGATGTTGGAAGGGCAAGTGGCGGCGCTCAGCTCCGGGCTGCTGTCGCCGGCCCAGTCGCTCGAGCTGCTCAAAGCTTTGCGGCACAGTTACCTCTTCCGCTCCGACCAACACAGCTACGTGCTCTACCCGGACCGGCCGCTGCCGCGCTTCCTGGAGAAGAACAACCTCCCGCGGCGTGCGCTGGCGAAGTCCGCCCTGCTCAGCCAGTTGGTGGCTGACGGGAACCGCCTGCTGGTCGAGCGCGACAGCGCCGGAGGGCTGCACTTCAATGGCTCGATCCGCAATGCCGGCGATGTCCGCCAACGCTTGGGCCAGCTCGCGGCTGCCGGCTACGGGCCGCTCGTCCGCCGTGACACACCCCTGCTCCTGCACGCCTTCGAGCAGGTGTTCAATCACCAGGCTTTCACCGGGCGTTCGGGCACTTTCTTTGGCTACGAAGGCCTGGGCTGCATTTATTGGCACATGGTCTCCAAGCTCCTGCTGGCGGCGCAGGAAGCCTTCTTCCGCGCTGCCGACAGCGGCGCCCCGGCGGCCATCCTGAGACAGTTGGCGGATTGCTACTACGACATCCGGGCCGGCATCGGCGACGCCAAGACGGCGGACGTCTACGGCGCATTCCCCATGGACCCCTATTCCCATACGCCTGGGCACGCTGGCGCGCGCCAGCCCGGCCTGACCGGCCAGGTGAAGGAGGACATCCTCTGCCGCTGGGGAGAGTTGGGCGTGTCCGTGCGCTCCGCCCAATTATGCTTCCGCCCGCTGCTGCTCCGGCGCGAGGAATTCCTAACTGCCCCGGCAGTGTTCCCGTACTGGAACGTTGCGGGCCAACCCCGGCGGCTGCGCCTCAAGGCCGGCTCCCTCGCCTTCGCCTGCTGCCAGACCCCGGTCATCTACCAACTCGGCCCCCGGGAATCGGTCACGGTCTGGCATGCCGACGGGACTTCACGAGAGCACCCCGGGTTGAGCCTGGATGCCGAGACGAGCCGACAGGTGTTCGAACGCACCGGCCAGGTGGATCGCATCGTCCTCACATTACGCCTTGGGCAGGCGTGGGCTTCGGGGTGGCCCCAATGATACCTGGACAAGATGTAAACCCTTTAGCGACACTGCCTTGCGTATGTGACCAGAGTCACTGCCTCCTGGCGATATTCGCAGGCCAGAGTGCCAAGTGCTTGATTTGGAAACACTTCGGGCCCGTCTGCGCAGACCCCTGATCCTGCGTAGCTTCTGGACGGCATCTCGCCATCATTGCGCCGGAGCCTCCCCGTATGCACACCGTTACCTCACCGTAGTACCTCTAATAGGCTATTAGAGGTACTACGGTGAGGTAACGGTGTGCATAGGGAGAGGCTCCGGCGAAGTGACGGGCTTACCTTCGGTGCGCCCTCGGGAGCAAAGAACGCGAAGACTATGATGCCCGCCATAAGGGGTTGATTGCCTTTGGTTTATGACGGCGGCAGGGAAGGAAGCAGGCGCCCAGGGTGAGCAAAGCGAGCGCGGACGGAGCTACTTACCCCGGCGCAGGCCCAGCTTAATCGTGCAGCGGGGGGTTGAGGAGGCGGGGCTTGCGTTCGTGGAGGGGGAGCCAGACGCGGAAGGTGGTGCCGCGGCCGACCTGGCTTTCGAGCTCGATGCGGCCGCCGTGGGCGCGGATGATGCGCTGGACGATCATCAGCCCAAGGCCCGAGCCTTTCTTCTTGGTGGTGAAGAAGGGCTCGAAGATGCGGTTGATCTGCTCCTGCGGGATGCCGCCGCCGGTGTCCGAGACACTGACCCAGACGCCGTCGGCGCCTTCGCCGGTCTGGAGCGTGAGGGTGCCGCCCGTGGTCATGGCCTGGAGGGCGTTCTTGATGAGGTTGACCAGGACCTGCTGGATTTGCGCGGGGTCAATCGGCGTGGCGGGAAGCTGGCGGCCGAGGTAGGTGCGCAGGGTGAGGCCCCGGTTTTCGACCTCGGGCCGCAGCAGCTCGAGGGTTTTGTGCACGACGTCGTTGAGGCTGAAGAGCTTTAGCTGCGGCGCGGTGGGGCGGATGGCCTGCAGGAATTGCGTGATGATGTAATCGAGGCGGTTGATCTCGCCGCGGGCGACGGCGAGGAATTGCGCGAGGCGCTCGGCGATTTCCAGGGTTTCGGTGTCCGTGGGCGCCGGCCGGCTGCGGAGGCGGGCACGCGGGGCCAGGCCGGCGCGGGCGGGGGCTTCGCCGCGAGCGAGCTTGTCGAGCTTCGCCAGCTCGCGCTCCATGAGCTGCAAATGGATGTGGAGCGCGTTGATGGGATTGCCGATTTCGTGGGCGACGCTTGCCGCCAGCAAGGTCAGGGCCTGGATGCGCTCGCTTTCGATGGCCTCGATGGTCTTCTGGCGCGCCTCGGTGGCATCGTGGAGGATGAGTGCCACGCCCGCGCTGCCGCTGGCCGTGCCATCGAGCGGCGCCGCGTACATTCGCAGGAACCGCGGGCGGGGGTAGTGGACTTCGAACTCGTGCCGCACGACGCCCGCGCCGCCGGCGTTGTCGAAGCGGGCGATCTTCTGCCATTCGAGGTCGGGGATGAAGTCGGTGATGGGCTGGCCTTCGACGTTGGGCTGGAGGCCGAGCAGGCGGGTGACGGCCTGGTTGAAGTAGATGATGCAGCCGGTTTCATCAATGACGAGCACGCCGTCCTCGATGGTGTTGAAGAGGGTTTCCAGGAAGGTGCGTTCGCGCGCGAGGCGCTGCACCACGGTCTGCAGCCCTTCGGTATCGAGGCGGCCGATGCGGCCGAGGACTTTGTCGAGGAAGCTGGATTTGCCGGCCATTGCCGACGGTGCACTTAGTGCTTCTTGCCGTAGCGCTTTTCGTAAGCGGCGTCTGCTGCCGATGCTTTGGGCGACGCTTGCGCGGCCTGGGGGCTGGCGCCGTTGGCCGAGCCCGGCATCCCCGGGACGGTCGCCTTGAACAGGCCCGCGACGACGCTCTGCTCGGTGTCAGGCAGGGCGACGTAGATCTTGCCGCTAAGGATGTTGCTGGTCATGTCGCCGAGTTCGAGCTTCATCAAGTAGCCGGAGCTGAAGGGCTTGGTGTGCGGGGCGTAGCGCGGGTCGGTCTTCCATTCCTTGAGGACGGACCGCACGCCGCTGTCGCGCTTGTCGGGCTCGACCGTAAAGGTGCGGTTGGTGAGGCTCTCACCCGGTTTGAGGTTCAGATAAACGACCAGGGCGCAGTCGGGCGAGCGAGGCGTGCCCTGGTAGAGGCCCAGCATCTGGGGGGTGCAGAAGGCGGTCTCGACAACGAAGTTGGTGCCGGTGATGGAGCCGTTGGCTTTGCCTTCGGGGATCTTGGCCTGCGCGAGGTCCAGGGTCCAAACGGCGGGGAGGATGGGCAGCTCCTTGGGCGGGGGCGGGGGCTCGGGCTGGGCCGGCGCGGCGTTGGTGGGCGGCGGCGGGGCGGCGGCCTGTTTGGCCGCCTCGTCGCGCTTGGCCTTCCACTCGGTGTAATAGCCGTAGCCGAAATAGCCGCCCACGCCGAGGATGATGACGACGGCGCCGATGACGATCCATTTGGTGGCGCTGCCCTTCTGGCCGGCTTTGGCCTGCTGGAGTCTCTGCTCGTAAGCAGCGACCTGGGGAGCGATGGGCTTGGTCGCCGCGACATGTTGGGCATGGGCCGCGCTGATGGACAGCTTGGGTTGCGCCGCTTTGGCCGAGGCGAGCGAGGCTGCCGACGGGCCGGAGGGCTTGGCCGGGACGGTGAATTCCTTGTGGCAGGAAGGGCACTGGATTTCGTGTCCGCTCCAGAGTTCGTCGCATTCGATGTCAATGGAGCAGTGAGGACAGGAGAACTTAAAATCAGCCATAGAGTCTATTTATCGAGTGCCGGGTCGTGACGCCGGCACCACGCGGGGAGCCACTATTGCGGCGCGAATAAGGCAAATATAACCCGGGGGAGGTGGGCGGCAATGAAATCTTCTTTACGGGCTGCAGGGTAGGGACGCCTCGCCGAGGAGCCCGCAATGCGGCGGGGGCTGGGGCGGACGCCTCGGCGAGGCGTCCCTACCTTGCGTTCCGCGCTTACTTGTCCCGGATGTGGTCGTAGATGTTGAGGTAATGCTGGCCGGGGTGGTTCCACGAGTAGTCGTAGCGCATGCCGTTGGCCATGAGTTCGCGGAAGTACTGCGGGTAGGTGTACCACATCCCGATGGCGCGGTGCAGAGCGGACTCCACGCCGGCGTTGTTGAAGTCGTTGAAGACGTAGCCGTTGCGCTCGTGGTAAGGGCGCTCGGCGTAGTCGGCGTCGAAGACGGTGTCCGCGAGCCCGCCGGTGGCGCGGACAATGGGCACAGTGCCATAGCGCAGCGCGATCATCTGTGTCAGGCCGCACGGCTCGAAGAGGCTGGGCACCACGATCATCTCCGCGCCGGCATACACGAGATGGGACAGCTCCTCGTTGAAGGCGAGTTCGAGGTGGCAGTCGGGGTTGTCGTTGTACTGCTGCTTGAGGTGCAAGAAGTGCTGCCCGATGCGCCCGTCGGGGCTGGTGCCGAGCAAGACGAACTGCGCGCCGTGGCTCAGGGAGTAGTGAATGGCATGGGTGATGAGCGGCACGCCCTTCTGGTGGTCGAGGCGGCCAATGTAGCAAATGATCGGCTTATAGGTGTCCTGGAGCCAGAAGCGGTTGCGCAGCGCGCGCTTATTGTCGTATTTGGCGTCGAGGCTGTTGATGCCGTACTGGCGCGGGATGTGGCGGTCGGTTTCCGGGTTCCACACCTCGTAATCCACGCCGTTGAGGATGCCGCCGACCTTGACGTGGTGGATGTGCAGCGTGTGGCCCAGGCCAAAGTTCTGCCCGGCGTGCAGGACTTCCCACGCGTAATGGGGCGAGACGGTGGTGACGAAGTTGGAATAGACCACGCCGCCTTTCATCAGGTTGAGCGCGCTGGGGTTGAAGTTGTCCTGCAAGCGGAGCTGGCTGAAGAAGTAGGGGTGCCGGTTGAGGCCCGTGGCGCGCAGGATGTATTCGCCGGTAACGCCCTGGTGCTGGAGATTGTGCAGCGTGTAGCAGACCCGGGGGTGGGTCATGCCGGCGAACTTGTACATCTCGTAGAGCAGCACGGGCACCAGCCCCGTCTGCCAGTCGTGGCAGTGGATGATATCCGGGTGCTTGTGGCTCTTGAGCATGAACTCGAGGGCCGCCTTGCAGAAGAAGGCGAAGCGCTGGTCGTCATCCCGCTGGCCGTAGAAGGCGCGGCGGTGGAAGTAATTGTGGTCGGAGTGCGGCTCAATGAAGAAGCACTTGCGGCCGTGGACGAAGCCGAAATAGACGCTGCAATGCACGGACTGGCCGTACCATGGCACCCACAGGTCCTTGAACGCGAGGGAGAGGTCGAAGATCTGGTCGTAGCGCAGGCAGTCGTACTTGGGGAGAATGATCTCGACGGCGTTGCCGCGAATCTCCAACTCGCGGCTGAGGCCGAAGACAACGTCGCCGAGCCCGCCCACCTTGGCCACGGGCGCGCACTCGGAGGCAATCATCACGATATACATGGCGGGTCTTAGGCTTTCTGGAGCTGGTTCATCGCGGTGTCCAGCAGGTGGTAGGTCTGTTCAAGGTCATCGAAGGAGCGGTGCACCCAGCGGCTGCCCCAGTAGAAGTTGCAACTGGTCTCGGCTATCAGGAGGTGGTCGAAGGCGCGGACGATGAGCTGCCGGGTTTCGTCCGGGTTGCCCAGGCTGGAGTGCCGCTGGTCGAAGGTGCGCTTCACCTGCCAGTAATACTCGCTGGCGCGACGCACTTCGTCCCAGCCTTTCTTCTGCAGGAGCGAGCCGGTCCACTGCATGAAGTCGCCGCCCCAGTGGTGCTCGGTATTCCAGGCGCCAGGATAGACGTCCACTTCTTCCTGCGGCGGATATTTGTCGAGGTATTGGCTGATGTGGATGGGGATGAAGCCGAGGGTGCCGGCGCGATAGCGATCGAGGATCGGGCGATAGAAGAAGCCCCAGAAGCCGCTCTGCACGTTGGTGGTGCGGAACCAGCCGCCGTTTTCGCCGTCGGTCCAGGTGGTCACCAGGGCCGGGAAATCGCAGTGCTTCGTGCGTTCATAGACCTCGTGCTGGAACCAGCCGGGGTCCAGGCCGGAGAGCTGGGCGTTGGACAGCTCGCGGTCGCGCGGTACGACGATGATCTCCGCGCCGTCGTGGGTGGCCCGGTAGGGGCGGTACCGCAGCTCTTCCCAGCGCATGTCGCGCCGAGGCTTGATGTAAATGGAATCCACCAGCACGTAGCGGTAGCCGTGGCGCGCGAGCATGGGGATCATTTCCTGGCAGAAGCCCATCTCGGGCGGCCAAAAGCCCGGGAAGCGGTCGCGGCCCAGAAGGTGCCGGCCCAGGCCCTGCCACCATTCGGTTTGGGCGTCCCAGTCGGCCTTGGGCACGAGCGGATAGACGGGATGGTAGAGACCGCTGCCTACGAACTCGATGGGCGAGCGGCGGTAACGGCTCATGAAGTCCTCGACGTTCACGACGTCAGCAAACGTCTGGCGCACGGCCGGGTCTTCGAGCTGCTTGAGGAGCGTCCCGGAGAAACTCATGTGCAGCCGCGCGACGTCCTCGTAGCCCTCCAGCATGCGCGTGGGGCGATCGTAACACCAAAGGATTTGCTTGGCTTCCCAGCGCTGGTCGGAGTTGTGGAGTGCCAGGAGGTTGCCCAGCGGCTGGTGCAGGTGCAGGCCTAGAGCGTGATAGACCTCGGGCATAGGCGCGGGGTCAGTCCTTGGCTGAGGCGGGCGGCTCGCCCGGTGTTGAGGCGGGCGAATCGGCAAGAGGCGCGGGTGCTGGCGGAACTGTGTCCGCAGGAGGCTTGGACGCAGGTTCGATTGGCAGGGTGCCGCCTTCAACGGCAGGCGAGCCGCCTGCCGCTGCTTCGGCGGGCGGGGCGTCTTGCACGACGGGCCGCTCCGGCCGGAAGGCAAGGATGCTCAACGGCGGCAGTGTAAACTCAGCCGAGCAGGGCATGTTATGCCATTTCACTTCCTGGGCGGTGACCGAGCCGGCGTTGCCCATGTTGCTGCCGCCGTAAACCGCCGCGTCGCTGTTGAGCACTTCGAGCCACTTGCCCGGACGCGGCAGGCCGATGCGGTAACGGGCGCGTGGCACCGGCGTAAGGTTCAGCAGGATAACCAGTTCGCTCAAGGGCTCTTCGGTCTGCCGCAAGAACGAGATCACGCTGTTCAGGTGGTCGAGGCAGTCAATCCATCGGAAGCCCAGCGTGTCGTAGTCCAGCTTCCACAAGCCCGGCTCGGCCTGGTAGAGGCGGTTGAGGTCCTCGACGAACTTCTGCAAGCCGCGGTGGTAGGGACCCATGCCCAGCAGCGGCCAGTTCAGCTCGTGCGCGGCGTCCCACTCGCCGCTCTGGCCGAACTCGCAGCCCATGAAGAGGAGCTTCTTGCCGGGGAAGAGCCATTGGTAGCCCAGCAGCGTGCGCAGGTTCGCGAAGCGCCGCCAGTCGTCCCCGGGCATGCGGCCCAGCAGCGAGCGCTTGCCGTGCACCACTTCGTCGTGCGAGAGCGGCAGCACGAAGTTCTCGTGGTAGTGGTAGAGCATGGCGAACGTGAGGTTGTTCTGGTGGTACTTGCGGTGCACCGGGTCGCGGCTGAAATAGAGCAGTGTGTCGTGCATCCAGCCCATGTTCCACTTGAAGGAGAAGCCCAGGCCGCCGAGATAGGGCGGCCGGGTCACTTGTGGCCAGGCGGTGGATTCCTCGGCGAAGGTCATGACGCCGGGGTGCTCGGTGTGGACGAGGTGATTGAAACGGCGGATGAACTCGATAGCTTCGAGGTTCTCCCGGCCGCCGAACTGGTTGGGAATCCACTGTCCCGGCTGGCGCGAGTAATCCAGGTAGAGCATCGAGGCCACGGCGTCCACGCGCAGGCCGTCAATGTGGTAGCGCTCGCACCAGAACAGGGCGTTGGCCAGCAGGAAGTTGATGACCTCGTTGCGGCCGTAGTTGAAGATCAGCGTGCCCCAATCCTGGTGGGCGCCCTTGCGCGGGTCTTCGTGTTCGTAGAGGGCGGTGCCGTCGAAGCGCGCCAGCGCCCAGTCGTCGCGCGGGAAATGCGCCGGTACCCAGTCAACGATCACGCCGAACCCGGCCTCGTGCAGGGCATTGACCAGGAACTGGAGGTCGTCGGGCGTGCCATAGCGGCTCGTGGGCGCGTAGAAGCCCGTGATCTGGTAGCCCCAGGAAGGGTAGTAGGCGTGTTCGGCCACGGGCATGAACTCGACGTGCGTGAAGCCCATGCGCTGGAGGTAGGCGATCAGCGGCTCGGCCAGCTCGCGGTAGGTGAGCCACTCCCCCTTGGCGCTGTGCCGCCACGAGCCGAGATGCATCTCGTAAATGCTGATCGGCGAGACGAGCGGATTGCGCTGCGCCCGTTTATCCAGCCAGGGTTCATCCGTCCAGGTGAACCTAGCGTTGTCCCAGACGATGGCGGCGTTGGCAGGTGGTTTCTCGAAGTAGAAGCCGCAAGGGTCGGTTTTCAACACGACGCGGCCATGCGTGTTGCGCACCTCGAATTTATAGAGCGCGCCTTCAGGCACGCCCGGGATGAAGATTTCCCACACGCCGGACATGCCGAGCGGGCGCATCTGGTGATAGCGGCCATCCCACTCGTTGAAATCGCCGACGACGCTGATGCGCTGGGCGTTGGGCGCCCAGACAGCGAAGGCGGTGCCCGCGACGCCGTCAATCGTGCGCAGGTGCGCGCTGAGCTTGTCGTAGAGGCGCCGCTCGTCGCCCTTGCCGAACAGGAACAGGTCCGTCTCGCCGATGGTGGGCAGGAACGAGTAGGGATCGCGCGTCCGCCGCACGCGGCCATGCTGGTCCGTGATGACCAGGTTGTAGGCATAGACGCGGTCGGCGCCTGTAGTAGTGCCCTCGAAGAGGCCGGTCTTGTGCAACCGCGTGAGTTTGAAGGCGGGCTTCTCCTTCTCGTGCACGGGCTCGAGTTCGACCTTGGCGGCGTCGGGCACAAAGGCGCGCGCGACGAGCCCCGAGCCGTTGCCCAAGGCATGCATGCCGAGCAGTTGATGCGGTTCCCGCTGCCTAAGCTCGATGAGCGTGCGCAGCTCTTCCTGGGTCAAGACCATGACCGGGACAATTTAGCAGAGGCGCCCGGAAATGCATGGAGAATATCGGCGGGCGAGTCTGCGAGGCCAGGCGAACTAGACTCGCGCGGCTTCAAGAGCCCGAAGATGGTGGTGCTGCTAGGGCGGACGGCGCTGAGGCGCGTTTAAGCTCCTTCAACCTCCGGGCTTCCGGCTTGGTCGAGTAGTACGCGTCCAGCGGGTAGCAGCCGCTGATCATGCCATTCCTGGGGGCGGTGGTGCAGTCGCTGAAGGTGCGGCAAATGCTGCGGGTGTTGAGCTTGCCGTGTTCGAGCGCGTCCGCGAGCAGGGCCGGGTAGGAAAGCACCATCCGCCCCATCCCCACCATGTCGCTCCAGCCATGACGCACCACGTACTGCGCCACGTGCGGCAGGTATTCCTGCAAGTAGCTGTAAGCGCTCCCCACCAGCAGCAGGCCCGTCGGCGCTTTGGCTTTCAGCGCCCGCACGACTTGCACGTGCCGGGCCACGCCGACGAGCGGGTCCTCGGGCGGCCGGTAGCCATCGGAGGGCGGATACGCGGCTGGGCGCTGGATGTGCGGGTTGTAGTAAGGCGAACCTCCGCTGATGTTCACGACCTTGACTCCAAGCGCCGCGCACAATTCCAGCAAGAGGGCGGCCTCGCTCAGGTCATACTCCAGCGGGTTGTCCTGGTTCACGCCGAACCCATACCGGTAGGGCAGACAGTGCGCGAAGTCGTCCGGAATCCCGGGGCCGGGTTTGCCGGGTTGGGACAACGCGGGGTCCGGCTTGAAGGGCACGAGATCGAAGGCGCTTACCCGCACGCCCAGCTCGATGCGGTTCCCGTCGGCGCGGATGCCCGCCACGATCTGGCGCAGGGCGCGCGTGCGGTTCTCGAAGGAGCCGCCGTACTTGCCGGCGCGCGCGAAGGCCCCCAGCAGTTCGTGCAGCAAGTACCCGTGGCAGTGCTTGATGTCCACGAAGTCCGCTCCCACGTCCCACGCGACCCGGGCCGCGGCCACATAATCTTCGGCCAGGCGGTCCAATTCCCCGTCGGTCCAAACCTGGGCGTCACTGGTCACCCCGAACCTCCCATCGAGAAGGGGATGCCGGTAGGCCACACGCGGTTCGAGGCGGTGCTTGTCGTTTGGCTTACAGAAGCGCCCCGAGTGGGTGAGCTGAAAGCCCACGACCAGGTCATCCGCGCCGCCGCACCGAGCCTTGTGCGCGGCGATGAGGGCTTCGCGAATCCGGGCCAGGCCGGGCTTGTTCGCCTCCGTAATCATCAGTTGGTTGGGGTTCGCGCGGCCATCGGGCCGGACGGCCATGGCCTCCCCGCCGCAGATCAGCTTGGCGCCGCTCTCGCCGAACCGCTGCCAGCGCCGCAGCACCTCGTCGGTAATCCCCCCCTGCGTCGTGCCGTCCCAGCCTTCCATCGGCTGGACGGCGTAACGGTTCCCCGGCCGCTTGCCGTTGATCGAGACATGCGTGACCGGCTGGGCCAAAGGCGACGCGCTGCCGCTCACGATGCCGTCCTCGCAAGGCAACTCGATCCCGAGCGACGCCACATGCTTCCGGAACTCGCCGGCGTTCTTCAGCGCCGCAACGCGAACCAATTTGGATCCGTCGGCCATAAGTTATGGCCAGCAACTTGGCGCGGAGCCGCCACAATTGTCAAACCGGCGCCGCAGGGTCCAGGGCGCATCCTCCCTTGACAGGTGCGGCTTCGGTGTCAATTTCCCTAGCTTAACAAACCATATGAACCACCAAATGCGTGTTTTGCTGGCGGTCGCCGTGGGTGCCAGCGTTTCCACCCGGGTCGTTGCCGCGCCCGACCTGAGCAAGCTCCCGCCCCCTGCCAGCCAGGAAGGCCTGACCTATGCCAAGGACATCAAACCCTTTTTCGAAGCCTCCTGCGTCCGCTGCCACAGCGGGCAGAAGGCAAAGGCCGGGTTGCACCTGGACAGCCTCGAAGGCGTTCTGAACGGCAGCAAGGACGGCAAAGTCATCACCCCCGGCGAGAGCGCCAAGAGCAAGCTGGTCATCGCCGTAGCTCGGTTGGATCCTGAGAGCGCCATGCCGCCGAAGCCGAAGGCGCCACGGGGCCACCCCGGCGAAAAGAAGGGTGAAGGCGGCGGCCCGGCCCCTTCCGGGACCAACTCGCCTGCCGGTAAAAAGGCCATGGGTCCCCCGCCCAAGCCCTTGACGCCCGAGCAGGTGGGACTGGTTCGCGCCTGGGTGGACCAGGGAGCGAAGTAGCCACCGGGGCAACATCCAACAGCCAACATCCAACCTCCAACACCCAATGGGCGCCGCAGGGTCGGTCATTGGATGTTGGAGGTTGAATGTTGGTTGTTGGATGTTCCCGTTTCGGTTTCTGCTAGGTTCTGAGGCGTGACGCAGATTTCAGGAGCCATTGCCGCGCCTGCGGGGTCGAGTGGCGAGGCGGGGCAGACCAGGGCCCGCGGGGGGCTTCTTTACGGCATTGGCGCGTACGTTATCTGGGGCGTGCTGCCGCTCTACTTCCACCTGGTATCGGAGGTGCCTTCCTGGCTGGTGCTCTGTCACCGGATCTTCTGGTCGGTGCTGTTCGTGGTCCTGGTGGTTTCGGCGCGCCGGGAGTGGGGCGCGATCCTGCCGATCTTGCGCAGTGGCCGGAACATGTGGCTGCTGTCGTGCGGCGGCGTGCTCATCGCGCTGAACTGGCTGCTGTTCATCTACTCGATTGCCAGCCGGCAGGTGCTTCAGGCCAGTCTCGGCTATTTCATCAACCCGCTGCTCTCGGTGGTTCTGGGGCTGATTTTCCTGCGGGAACGCTTGCGGCTGTGGCAATGGGTGGCTGTGGCGATTGCCGCCGCCGCCGTGGCCAACCTGGCCTTGCGCGGGGCCGGGTTTCCCTGGCTGGCGTGCTCGCTGGCGGGCACCTTCGGCTTCTACGGCCTGGTGCGTAAGACGGTGGACATCAACTCGCTGCACGGGCTGCTGATCGAGACCGCCCTATTGTTTCCGATTGCCGTGGGCGTCTTGGTGTGGGGGCCCGCGGGGGCGACACCGCCGGCCACGGTGGGCATTCTGTCGCTATCCGGCGTCATCACGGCCGTGCCGTTGCTGATGTTCGGCGCGGCCCTGCGCCGGCTCAAGCTCTCGACTATCGGCTTCCTGCAATATCTCGGCCCGACGCTGCAATTCCTGGTCGCGGCGCTGGTCCTGCACGAACCGCTCAACCGCTCGAAGCTCGGCAGCTTTGCGCTTTGCTGGGTCGGCCTGGCCGTGTATAGCGCGGACTCGCTGCTCTCGCGGCACCCGCAGGCCGTGGCGGATGAGCCCGAGTAGCTACGGCTCCACGTAAACGGGCATGCCGACCCAGACGAGCTTCAGCAGGTATTCGGCATTCCAGTTGGCCAGCCGGAAGCAGCCGTGGGACTCGGTGCGCCCGACCTGCTCGGGATTGGGCGTGCCGTGGATGCCGTAGCCCGGCTTGTCCAGTCCGATCCAGGCCACGCCCACCGGGTTATTCGGGCCGGGGGGGAGGACCAGGCGCGTCTTGAGCGCCCGCGCCTCCGCCGATTCAGGGAACACGTCGGGATCGAAGGTGTAGTTCGGATTGGGCGCAATCACTGCGACGCGCAACTCGCCCACGGGGCGCTTCTCAACGCGCCGGGCGATGCTGCATGGGAAATGCGCCAGGAGGTTGGTGCTGGCACCAAACGCTTCGAGTATCTTGCCCGAGAGGCTGATGGTGGCAAAGGCGGCCTTGGCGTCAGGCTCGCACCGCGCAACGTCGGGCAGCCGGATCGCGGTGCCCTCGACCACGTTGGTCCACGAAATCGCGGGATTCAGCCGGCGGACCAGGTTCGGGTGCGAGTGGCCCTTCTCAGCGACGAGTTCCAGGATGGTCTCGTAGTCGAGCGCCGACTGCTGGGACTTGCCCAGCCAGGTGGGGCTCAACGGCTGCAGGCGCGCCAGGTCGTTGCTGGTGACCGTATAGGTGGTGTAAGGCGCGGACGTGAGCAGGAGCTGTTCGCTCGTGGGGGCGTCGAGCTCGCCCGTCGCGGAAAGCCCCTGGTCCTGCTGGAAGGCGCGGATGGCAGCGCGGGTCTGCGGGCCAACCAGGCCGTCGAGCGAGCCAGGGGAGATACCCTGGCGATCCAGGGCCAACTGGGCTTCAAAGATGTCGCGCACGGGGCGGGGGAATCCGATGGGAGGCGGCGGTGCCGGGTTAGTCTGGATGACGGGCGGGCGCGGGGGGAGGACGGGTGGCGGTGCCGGAGGGTTGGTTGGTTGGACGACCGGCGCGGGCTGCGGCGGGGCTGCCGGCTGGCGGATGACCACGACGGGGACGACCCTGGCCAGCGGCGCGCGAGCTTTGGGCCGGCCCAGTTGCCAGACCAGGATCGCGCCCAACGCTATGCCCAACAGCAGCAGGACCACATAGACCGCGCACCTGCCGCTGGAGCCGCAGTGAGGCACACCGTATGTAGCTTTACCCGTGATTATGGAGAAGAGGTTTAACGCAAAGACGCAAAGAGGCAAAGGCGCAAAGCTTTGGAACGTACGGGCTCATGTGCTAGAGCTTTCGATTCTGGCGGGCGCCATCGGCTTTCGGCCTCGTTGGCATATTGCCTTAAAGTCTTTGCGTCTTTGCCTCTTTGCGCCTTTGCGTTAAGGGCGAGCGCCGTCGCCGCGGGCACGCCTTCCGCCTGCGCCGGCTGCGCTTACAGCTCGAAAAACGTGCGCAGCTTGTCCAGGAAGCTGTCCGTGTACTTGCTCTGCTGGCCCTCGCCCCCACCGTCCTTCCGCCCGGCCGCGAGCGCGCCTTCCGTTTCCAGTTGCCGGCGGGCCAGCAGCTCGCTGAGCTGCGCCACGAGCTCGGGGTTTTCTTTCAGGCTGCGGGCAAGGACGGCCTTGCCAATCTCCACCACTTCGCAATCGGTCTGCGCAATCACTGTCGCGCTGCGCCTTTCGCCGGTGAGCAGGGACATTTCGCCGAAGCAATCGCCGGCGCGCAGAAAGGCCACCGGGGTCGGCGCGCCATTCCGCTCGACAATCACGGTCGCCTCCCCGTCCACCAGGATGAACATAGACTCGCCGCTGTCGCCCTGCTGGATGAGCTTTTCGTCCCGCCCGAAATGCACCACCTGGCCGCGCGGCAGCAGGGCGTCGAGTTGGTCGTCGTTGAGACAGCGGAACAGCGGTTGCTGCCGGAGCATGATCCGGGCGGCGGTCTGCACTTCCAACTGCTTGTCGCGGGCGGGGCGCTCCAATTGCACGGTGCGGATGGGGAACGGGATACGGATGCCGTGCCGCCTCAGGGAGTACCACATGTTGCTGCGGATGGCATCGCACACTTCGTAGTAGGTCTCGTATTCCTCCAGCCAGAAGCGGACTTCGTATTCGATGGCCGAATCCCCAAAGTTTTTGAGGAATACCTGCGGCTTCGGCACCGGCAGGACGCCCTTGGCATTGGCGACGGCGTGAAGAAGGACGCTCTTGGCGCGGTTGGGTGGGGCGGCGTAGTCCAGGCTGATGGAGAGGCGCATCGCGTGCCGGCGCTGGGGGCGGTTCAGGTTGATGATCGTCTGCGTGCTGAGCGCGCGGTGGGGGATTTCGATCGAGATGTCGTCCACGGTGCGCAGCCGGGTTGCGCGCCAGTTGATCTCCGTCACCTGCGCGTAGCGGCCATCCACCTGGAGCCAATCGCCGTGCTGGAACGGCTTGCCCAGTTGCAAGGCAACGCCGGCCAGGATGTTGCCGAGGACGTCCTGCGCCGCCAAACCAATCACCACCGCAGCAATGCCCGGAGCGATCAGCAAGCCCTTGATGCTTTGGTCGTAGCCCACCTTGAGGACAAAGAAGACCGCCACGATCAGAATGACGAAGCGCATGACCTCGGTCAGGAGCTTCGGCACCTGGACGCGGTGCCGCTGCTGGAAATAGAGGTCCCAGATATAGCGGTCCACGAGCGCCATCAGGACGAAGGAGCCCAGCACGATGACCGCCGCGCCGAGGTGCCGCAGGAAGGCCCAGTTCAGGTTCAGCAGGATGGCCGGGACATAGACAGCCAGCGCGAGCGCGAAGACGTGGTAGATCCAGCCGAGGCGCACTCCGTGAGCCCGCTTCAGGCGACGGCCAGCCAGCACCGCCAGGCAATACAGCCCGGGCACCGCCAATACCAGGATCAGGTCTTTGTATCCCTCGGTAAGCTCCGGCATTGCGGGCACTGTATCAGGGTGCCCGGCAGGTCGCAAGGTGCGCTGACGCGCCGCCACGGTGCCGGTGCTTCTCAACAGCACGACGGTCCTGCCAGGCGGGAATCCGAAACCCGATGCCCGCAATCCCAAACAAATTCAAAGGCTCATACCAGCAATGACCCAAACATGCGGCGGGCGGGGGTTTTGAGCATTGGGGGTTGGAGCCTTTGGATTTGTTTCGGATCTCGGGCTTCGGGTTTCGGATTTAGGGGGTCAGCGCGGGGTCACTCTGCACGGGTGCGCCTTCCTGGCGGGGGCTGGACGCCGGAACCCCGGGGCGCTCCCTACGGCCGCCCCAGCAACGCGTCGCCAATCATCTGCCCGGCCTGCCTGTAGGAGACCAGGTCCGTGTTGATCACCACGTGGTAGAGCAGCGGATCATCAATATCCAATTGGAAGTACTTCCGGAGGAATCGCCGCCGCCCGCGGTCCTCGCGCTCGACGAACGCCGCCGCTTCCTTCCGGCTCAGCTTGTAGTACTCCTCCACGTGTTGGATGCGCCGCTCCAGGGAGCCAACCAATCGCACGTGGAAAACATAATCCAGCCCGCGAGTGATGATTCCGCCGCCCCGGCCCACAATGATAACGCGGCCCAGCTCGACCAGCTTGAGGATGGTATCGGCTGTCTGCCGCACCAGAGTCCAGGAAGGCGGGTGCAGGCCGAACAGCTCGTCCACTGTGTCATGCAGCTCGCTGATGCGGTCTTCAGTCATGAACCGGGCCATGCGTTCGGGCAGTTGGTGGTCCCTGAGCACGCGCTCGACGAGGTTGCGGTCGAACTGGGTCCAGGGCGGGGCGTTCTTCGGGCTGTGGGCTTGCAGGTGCTGCGCCAGGGCTTCCCCGACTTCGTGGGCGCCGGCGCCGGCCAGGCGGGAGATGGTGACAGCGCGCCATTGCTCGCCGAGGCCCACCGCCGCGAGGGCCTTGGAATCTGAATGAAGCTGGCTATCAATGAAGGCCTTGCACCGCTCGAAACTTGGTTGCGCTCTCATAACCCGCTCCTGCTTTGGTTCACCGACACAACTTGTGCGCCAGACGCTAAAGAAATGTAGCGGATTAATCCCGTGCAATCAAGCCCGAAGAACGCCAGGCTTACCGCCGGGCCATCTTCTCGCGGGCGGTCTCGAGGATGCGGCGTTCGCGCGGGGTCAGGCTCTGGATGCCCTGCGCGGAGATTTTGTCCAGGATGGGATCCACCTGCTGGGCGAGGAACTCTTCCGGCGGCAAATCTTCGGCGCCGCCGGCCCGGCCCTGGTGCCAGCTTGCGCCCGTGCGGGGCGGCACGGTGACCAGCCGGCGCGCGGGCTGCGTCCAGGTGCGCCGGAACTGCGGCCAATGCCAATGGATGGCATAGCGCACAAACAGGATGCCTGCCCCCATGCCGCCCAGATGTGCGGCGTGGGCCACGTTGTCCATGCCCGCAAACAGGCCGAACACAGCCAGCGCAGCCTCGAACAGCAACAGGAACTTGGCCCTCATACTGAGGGGAACAACGAAGAACAGCAGCAGCATCAGCCGTCGTTCAGGGAAGAGCGCCGCGAAGGCGGCGACCAGGCCGAATGCCCCGGCAGAGGCGCCGACCACCGGCGCGGCGAAGCGCCCGCCGATCAGAACCCCGGCCAACGCCTGGACCAGTCCTCCCACCACCCCGCTGCCAAAGTACAGCGCCAGGAAGTTGGGGCGGCCCAATGTCGTCTCGACCTCTCTGCCGAAGACGAAGATGGCCCAGCAGTTGAAAAGCAGGTGCAGCCAGCCGCCGTGGAGCATTTGGTAGGTCAGCAACTGCCACACGAACCCATGCCGCAAACCCTCCACGCTCAAGGCCAAATACCCGAGGATGGGGAATCGCATGAAGTGGCTGACCAGCAACTGGCCTATGAACGCCACTACGTTAAATAGCACCAAGCCCAGCGTTACCGACCAGGGAATCCTGAACGGCTCGCGTCGCATGTAATACCGATCCGCAAGCATGTCGCGTCACAGGGAACCTACCCGCACGAGATTGATTTATCAAATTGGCCGGCTCTCAATGCCCCGGCCTTCGACATGGAAGCCCGACCCCGTTTTGGCCACAACGAGCGTCCTCATGCCGGCGCGCAGGTTGGCGAGGCTCTCGTGTCCTGCAACGCCCACCGTCAACAGGGCCGTGGACAGGGCATCCGCTTCCGTAGCCGAGGGGAGCACGACGGCGGCCAGTACGGCGCCGCGGGCCGGCCAGCCTGTGCGCGGGTCCAGCACATGACCGTAGAACTGGCCGTCGGCCTCGAAGCCTTTGCCCCAGACGGCGGATACGGACATCGCCTCGTCGCGCAGGGGGACGCCAGCCAGCAAGGTTGGGAGGGAGGATGGTTCGGGCGCCGCGTCAGGTGGGGGCGGACTCGGCCGACCAGTTCGGGGCCGTTCAATGGCGATTTTCCAGCATTCGGCATCGGGTGGATGTCCTATGGCCTGGACCGAGCTGGTGCCGCCGTGGAGCAGGGCGCTGCTGACCCCGGCCTCCCGGAGCACTTCGGCCGCCCGCTCGACCGCGTAGCCTTTCCCAATGGCGCCCAGGTCCAGCATGACGCCGGAACGCGCGAAGCGGACGGTGAACTGCGTGGGATCGAGCTGCACGAGCGACATCCCAACGCACGCTCGCGCCCGTTCCAATTCGTCGGCCTTCTCCGGCAGGTGACCGTTGCCGCCCAGGAACCCCCAGCAGTGCAGCAGCGGCGCGATCGTTATGTCGAACGCGCCCCCGCTTTCTTCGTGCAACTGTTTGGCGTGCTGCAGCAGCGCAAATACCTCGGGGGTCACTCGCACCGGCTCGCGGTCCGCGCGCGCATTGACGCGGGCGATCTCGCTGCCCGGACAGAACAGGCTGAGGCGGGCCTCCAGGCGCTCGACTTCATCGAGCGCCTCCTCGCCGGCAGCTCGCAAGGCCACGGCGTTCGGTCCGTGCAGCGCCAACTCGAACCGGGTGGCCATGGCGTGGCGGGCTAAAGTGACCTGGGGCATGGCGGGTGGCACGTCGAGTCGCAGTATTAAGGTCGTGAACAGCCCGCGCTGGCCGCCTCCTGGATCAGGCCGCTATAAAAGCTGACGGGTTTCGCAGGCCTGGCCCACGAAACCCGTCGCGACATTCCAAGCTCCGCTTAGGACTCCGGCAGCGTGCCGTAAGTGATCAACCCCACGGGCGTGCCGCCGTCGGTGCTCACCTTGCGGGTCTTCTCATCGAACAGGCAGGCGACCTTCAGCCGGTCCGACATCTCAGCCAGCGAGATCACTGTTTGGACCCGTATCGCCAAGTCAATGTTGGCATTGGGCTGCTTGCCGGAGCGGATGCAATCGAACCAGTTCTTCTCGTGCACGCGGATGTCCTCGGCCTGCAGGTTGCCGACCGTCTCGGGATCAATCTCGTCCCCGAACTCCCGCTGCGGGGCAAGGTTCACGCGCTCGCCCGAGGCCGCGATTTCCAGCGTCGCTTTGTGGCCGTACAGGCTGGTGCCGGGCGTGGTGCCGTTGACCGTGCAGCAGGTCACCATGATCACGAACCCGCTGGGGAACTCGGCCAGAAGCTGCGCGTGCTCGGGGGTTTCCCGCTCGTCGGTGCCAGGCACGTTGCGGTCAATGTGGACGGGCCGGGTGCCGATGGAGCACACCCGCGTCGGGAACTCGGGCGTGCCGGTGGCCAGGAGCAGCGGGTGCAGCTTATGCGGAGCCAGGTCGCCCAGCGGCCCGGCGCAGTAGCGGTAATACTTCCGCCACCGGTGAAACTGTTGGGCGCTGAACGGATCGCGCTGCTTCACGGGCCCCAGCCAGCGCTCCCAGTCAATGTTGGCCGGGCTGTCGTCCGTATCCAGCGCGTAGTTCCACTCGCCGTTCAGGCTGTTGCGCGAATACCACGCCTGCGCCCAGACCAGCGTGCCGATCTTGCCCGCTTTGATCATCTCGGCGCACTTGGCATAGCCGCCTGCCGAGCAGCCCTGCGACCCAATCTGGAACACCTTCCCAGTCTTCTTCACCGTGTCATATACCTGGAACGCCTCCCCGAGATAGCGCGTGAGCGGCTTCTCGCAATACACGTGCCGCCCCGATTCCAGCGAATCAATGGTAATCTGCGCGTGCCAGGGGTCGTGCGTGGCAACCACCACCGCGTCCACGTCCTTGCGGTCCAGGATCTTGCGGTAGTCGTCGTAAACGTCGGCCGCCTTGAGCGGATTGGCTAGAGGCTTGTTTTCGTTGGCGTAGGGCACAGCCACCTCGCCTGTCATCCAGGCGCGCCGCTTGCTGAACACGTCGGCGCCCGCGACGATCACCACGTTGTTCTCCGCCGCTTTCTCTTGAATGCCAACGAAATGGTTGGCACCGATGCCGAACCCGACACCCACGACGGCCACCTGGATGCGGTCGTTCGCCCCGATGACGCGCCCGGCGGACGGCGCCTGGGTTTGCCCGTAAACGGGTGTTTTCAGCAGCGGTGAGGCCGCAACGGCAGCAGCAGCGGCGGCGGTTTTCCTGATAAAATCCCGGCGCGGAAGCCCGTTAGTCGCAGGAGTGGTGTTCGTGTCCATAAATCGTGTTCTCAATACGTGCGTTATTGCAGCAATAGATGGACGAAGCCTAAGGGAAAGAAATTCGGGGTCAAACTCATAACTCTGACGGGCTTATCGGCTCGCCAGCGCCTGCTGCACCCAAGGGTTCTGATGCCGCTCTTCGTTTAGTGTGGTAGCGCGCCCGTGGCCCCCCAGCAGCCTGGTAGTGCCGGGCAGGGCCATGACGCGGCGGATGGAGGCCACCATTTGCCCAGGGTCCGAGTCCGGCAGGTCCGTGCGGCCAATCGAGCCGCCGATGATCAGGTCCCCGCCCACCAGCACCTGCTCGTTCGGCAAATGATACGCCACGTGCCCCGGCGAGTGGCCGGGCGTGTGGAGCACGGTCACGGCCAGCGAGCCGATCTTAAGCCTCTGGTCGTCCGTTACGTGGCCGTCCGCTTTGACCGGGGGGATGCTCAGGTGCACCCCGAACATGCGGGTCTGGTAATCCGGGTGCTGCGCCTTAGCCTCATCCAGCGCATGGATCAGCACCTGCGCCCGCGGGAAACGCTGCTTCACGATGGCGTGGTCGGCGAAATGGTCGAAGTGCCCGTGCGTCAGCCATAATCCGACGAGCTCCCAGCCTCGTTTGGCTGCCTCGTCCAGCAGCGGCCCCGTCGTGTGGTCCGGCGCGTCAAACAGCACCCCCTGTTTCGACGCCTCGTCACCAATGAGGAAGCAGTTGGTCATGGCGATGCCGCCCGCGTTCGTCAACACGATCATGGGGGAATTCTATCCCAGGGGGTGGCGCAGGGCCAATCCCAATGGCAAGGAACCGGCACGGAGCGCGCCCGTGCTCGGGCGCAGCAACGCCAGAGTGGCTGGGCGCGCTACCGGTGTTGGACGCTGCTGCGCCCGAGGACGGGCGTGCTCCGGTGGTACTGGCAAGCTGCACCCCGGGGGAGGGCGACGCTCATTTCTTAGATGTCACATTCATCCCAATCTGCGCCGCACCGCCCGCGCGGTTCGTGATCTGTTCTTTCCCGCGAAGCCGGTTGCCGAAGATCAAGGCCGCCTCGACCCCTGGCTCCAGCGTGATCTGCGCCTTGCCTATATCCATGAAATCACAGCCGGTGACGGTTAACCCGCCGGCACGG